>DATCGA010000378.1:0-12126 GCA_036509215.1 Trebonia sp. | reverse complement strand
AGTGGCGGCGACGGAGCCGGAGCCGGAGCCGGAGCCGGATACGCCGGGGGAACCCGAGCCACCGGGGGAACCCGCATCATCGGGACCGGGGGAATCCGGCCCCGACCCGGGGTCGGATTGGGGGTCGGAGGGCCCGTCGTGTTCCGGGTCTTGGCCTGGCTCCCGTTCCATCAGAACCCTCCTTCCTATTGCTACTAAAACTTATAATCGAATATTACCTCAATATCAGCATCAATGACGCCGCCAGAGGCTTACCTGGAGGCCACACTTATCTAACCTTCAAACGGCAATTTCGAAGGGCGACGGTCCTCGCCGTGCCACCATCAGGGTCATGCATACTCAGCGGTTCGGTGCCTTGGTCGCTGACGGCCCGAACGGTCGGGCGATCGTCGTGGTCCCGTTTGACCCCGACGAAGCGTGGGGCGTCAAGGCTGTGCACCACGTCAACGGCACCGTCAACGGCACGCGGGTCCGGGTGACGATCTCGCCTGGAAGCGCCGGATGGGCCTTCACCCTGAGCCCGTCGCGAGTGAGCGGCCTGGGCGTCGGCCCCGGCGACGAAGTGACCGTCGAGTTCACGCCGGAAGGCCCCCAGCGGGCCGACCTGGCCGAGGACATCGCGGCCGCCCTCGCCGCCAACCCGGCCGCCGGGGCGTTCTTCGACACGCTGGCGCAGTTCTACCGCAAGGCCTACCTCCGCTGGATCGACGCCACCACCCGCCGACCACAGGTCCGCGCCGCCCGCATTGCCGAGGTCGTGGACCTCCTCGCGGCCGGCGTCAAAGAACGGCCTCGTTAGCCGGCCGGGAGGGCGGGCGGCGGGGGCGTTCCCTGACCAAGCTGGGCCTTGAGGGCGGCGAGCTCGTTGTCCACGTCGCTTGACGAGGTGACCTCGTCCAGCTCCTTCTGAATGTCATCGCCGCCGCCGCCGACGTCCTCGAGCACGCCCGACTGGAGCAGCTCGTCCAGCGCGCCGGCCCGGGCCTGCATGGTGCTGATCTTGTCCTGGGCGCGTTCGAGGGCGGCACCGGAATCGCTGATGCTGGTCGAAATGCCCGCCGCGTCCTCATTGACCGAGTTCATCGCGCTCGCGGCGGTGTACTGCGCCTTGAGGACTTCCTTCTGCGACCGGAAGTTGTTCACCCGCTTCTGCAGCTCGGCCAGCCCGTGCTCCAGCTTCCCCTGTTCCTCGGCGAGCTGCAGGCGCTGCGGCTCCAGGCTTTCGATCTGGGCCTGGGCCGCGCCCTTCCTCGACAGCGCCTCGCGCGCCAGGTCCTCCCGGCCCTGCCCGAGGGCGGTCTTGGCCTGGTCGTTGAGGTGGTCCACCGAGTGCTGGAGCTGGGTCTCCTGCAACTCGATCTGCTTGCGGGAGGCCGCGATGTCGACCAGGGCCCGGCGGATCCTGGTGATCTGCTCGAGCATCTGGTTGTACGAGTAGTCGAGCACCTCGTCCGGCTTCTCGGCGGCGTCGAGCGCCTTGTCCGCCTTGGCGGCAACAATGTCGTGCGCCCGCTGAAAAAGGCTCATATCGGCCCGCTCTCTATCGGTTGCGCTAACTAAGCCGGACAGTACCAGCATCGCCCGGCCGGCTCGATAACCAGGCCGTGGCCTTTCATAGGCCGCGCAGAGTCTCGAGAGATCTCCGACCAAGGCTGGGCTGGCAACCTCATAAACCATGACCTTCCTTGAGCAGCCGTGGCAGGCGCGAGCCGGCCACCCCGACACCGCGACCCGGCTTCCCTGGCAGCGGACCGCCGACATACGGGAACTGGACGAGAGCACGCCGCGCTGGTACCGGCCGGCGTTCCTCATCCTGCTGGCGCTGGTGGCGGTGCTGTACCTGTGGGACCTGAGCGCCTCGGGGGACGCGAACTCGTTCTACGCGGCGGCGGCGCAGGCCGGCACCGAGAACTGGAAGGCGTGGTTCTTCGGCTCGCTCGACTCCTCAAACTTCATCACTGTCGACAAGCCGCCCGCGTCGCTGTGGGTGATGGGGCTGTCCGGCCGGATCTTCGGCTTCAACAGCTGGTCGATGCTAGTGCCGCAGGCGCTCGAGGGCGTCGCGGCGGCGGGGCTGCTGTGCGCCGCCGTGCGCCGGGCGGTCCGCAGAAACGCGGGCGGCCGGGCCGGGGCGGTCGCTGGCCTGATCGCGGGCGCGGCGATGGCGCTGACCCCGGCCGCGGTCTTGATCTTCCGGTTCAACAACCCCGACGCCTTCATGGTGCTGCTGGTCGTGGCGGCCGCCTACTGCGTCACCCGCGCGCTCGAGCACGGGCGGACCTGGTGGCTGGTGGGCGCCGGGGTCGCGTTCGGGTTCGGGTTCCTGACCAAGAGCGGCGAGGCGGTGCTGAACGTGCCCGCGTTCGGGCTCGCGTACCTGGTCGCGGCGCCGGTGCCGTTCTGGCGGCGGGTGCTCCAGCTTCTCGCGGCCGCCCTCGCGATCGTGGTCTCGGCCGGGTGGTGGATCGCGGCGGTGCTGCTGACGCCCGCGGCCGACCGGCCGTACATCGGCGGGTCGACCGACAACAACCCGCTCGAGCTCGCGTTCGGCTACAACGGGTTCGGGCGGCTGTTCGGCGGCGACGGCAACATGGCCGGCGGTGGCGGGGCGGCCGGCAGCAGCTTCGGCGGCACGGCCGGAGTGCAGCGCCTGTTCAGCGGGGAATTCGGGCTTGAGATCTCCTGGCTGCTGCCCGCAGCCGTGGTACTGCTCGCGGGTGCGGTCTGGGTGACCTGGCGGCGGCCGCGAACGGACTCGGCCCGGTCCTCGCTCATCATCTTCGGCGGGTGGCTGCTCTCGACCGGGATCACGTTCGCCTACATGCAGGGCACCATTCACCCCTACTACACGGTGGCGCTCGCGCCCGCGATCGGGGCGCTGGTCGGCATCGGGTCGGTGCTGCTGTGGCGGCACCGCGCCGTCGCCCCCCGCGTCGCCTACGGGGTGCTCGCGCTGACCGTCCTGGTCACCGCCGGGTGGGGGTTCGAGCTGCTGCGCACGGACACCTCGTTCCAGCCCTCCGTGCGCTACCTCGCGGTGGCGGCGGCCGTCGCGGCGGTCGCGCTGCTGGCGGTCGCGGCGGTGCGGACGCGCGCCGGGCGGCGGCTGGTGGTGGCGACCGGCGTGCTGACCGCGGTGGCGGTGGCGGTGCCGACCGCCGCCTGGGGGGTGGGGACGGCGGCCACGCCGCACTCCGGGGCGATCCCGACCGCAGTGTCCGGGAGCGGAAGCGCCGGGTTCGGGACCGGAACCGGCGGCGGCTTCGGCGGCGGTGGCGCTCCGGGCGGCGGCGGAGGCTTTGGCGGCGGGAGCCCGGGCGGCACGGGAACGGCGGGCGGCGACGCCCCCAGCCTGGGCTCGGCCGAGGCCGGTCCCGGCGGCATGGGCGGCTCGGGCACCCGTGGCAGCTCTGGTCCGCCGAGCGGGCTGAACGGCGAGTTCGGCGACATTGGCGACGGCGGTGCGCCGACTGCTGGCGGCTCGACCGGCACGTCCGGGGCGGCAGGCACGTCCGGCTCGACCGGCTCGACCGGCACGTCCGGCTCGACCGGCACGTCCGAAACCGAGCGGGGCACCCTGCCGTCCGGGACCTCACGCGGCGACGCCGACGGCGGTGCTGGCGGCGGCGGTGCTGCCGACGGCTTCGGCGGCGGGAGCCCGGGCGGCGCGGGAACGTCGTCCGCGCTTGAGAAGGCGCTCGAGAAGACCACCACTCGCTGGGCGGCGGCCGTCGCGGGGTCGAGCAGCGCCGCCAGCCTGGAGCTCGCGAGCGGCGGCAAGGCGGTGATGGCGATGGGCGGGTTCACCGGCTCCGACCCGGCGCCCACCCTGGCCGAGTTCGAGCAGTGGGCCAAGGCGGGCGACATCACCTACTACATCGCCGGCGGCGGCATGGGCGGCGGCCCCGGCGGCCATGGCTCGTCCAGCCAGATCACCGCGTGGGTGAAGGCGCACTACAAGTCGGCCACGATTGGCGGCGAGACCGTGTACCTGCTCCTCCAGCCCAAGTCCTGACGCTTTCCTGTGGCAGCGCAGGGGCCGGCCCCCCCGTCCGGTCCCTGCGCCCAGACCTCCCGGTCCGTTCAAGATCAAAATCATTGGTCTCGAACGGACCGAGGCGACTGTGGCGGCCAGCGGGGCTCCTGGTCAGGCGGTGACGTCGCTGCGCAGGAAGACGATCATCGACGCCGCGATGGCGGCGATAACGTACACTGCGCCCAAGATCAGGCCGTGCGCGTAGCCCACGCCCTCGTTTCCGGCCGAGGCCACCGCGACCAGCGAGGCGCCCGGCATCCACTGCTGCACGCTCGGCACGATGCGGACGATGATGTTCTCGACCGCGATGAGCCAGGCGAAGCCGATGATGACGGCGAATACGGCCGACCGGACGAACTGCCCGACCGCCAGGCCGAACACGCTGTACCCGACCGTGGCCAGCGCCAGGTCGCCGAGCTCCTGGAGCATGTCGCTCAGGCCGGTGCCGGTGAACCAGGCGTGGCTGGAGACGCCGCGGCTCTGCGCGGCCACCACCGCCACGATCAGCGCGACCACGGCGGCGAAGCAGAGCGCGGCCACCAGGAAGCTGATCACGCCCAGCATCTTCCCGGCCAGCAGCGTGACCCGGCGCGGCTGGCGGACCAGCAGCTGCCTGAGCGTGCCGAGGCTGTACTCGCTGGCGAGCTGCGAGGCGGCGATGCCGAACGCCACCACGCCGAGCAGGAACGAGGCCCGCGCGACGCCGATGACCAGGCCGTTCGGCCGGGCCAGCTGGTGCAGGGTGACCAGGCCGCCGCTGTTGGTGGCCTGCGAGAACATCAGCACCACGAACAGCGAGGCCGCCGCGGCCAGGCCGAGGAAGGTGCCAAGGAACAGCGTCTTGCGCTTGAGCTTGGTCCACTCGCTGGTAAAGGCCGCCCAGATCATCGTCATCGAATGGATCCCATCTCCTGGCCGTCGGGCACGTCGGCCGACTTGGTCCCGGTCAGCGCGAAGAACGCCCGCTCGAGGCTCTGGGTGCGCTCGCCCAGCTGCCGCAGCGTGATGCCGTGCTCGGCGGCGCGCCGGTTCACGTCGGCCGCGCTCGCGCCCGGGGTCGCGACGACCAGCTCGCCGTAGCCGCTGCCCTCGGTGACCGTGCCGCCGCCCTGCTGCATCAGCTTGATCAGCAGCTCCAGGTCGGCGTCGTGCTCGGGCGCGATGACGAACTCGGCCTGCTGGGTGGCGCGCAGTTCGGTCACCGGACCCTGGTGCACCAGCCTGCCCGCCCGGATCATCACCACGTAGTCGCAGATCTGCTCGATCTCGGAGATCAGGTGGCTGGAGACCAGGACCGTGATCCCGTCGCTGGCAAGCGACCTGATCAGCCCGCGCATCTCGACGATGCCGGCCGGGTCGAGGCCGTTGGTCGGCTCGTCGAGGATCAGCAGCTCGGGGCCGGCCAGCATGGCGGCGGCGATGCCGAGCCGCTGCTTCATCCCCAGCGAGTACGACCGGTACTTGTCCCCCGCCCGGGCGAGCAGGCCGGACCGGTCGAGCACCGGGTCGACCGCGGCCAGCGGGATGCCGCCCAGCCGGGCCAGTACCTTCAGGTTCTCCCGGCCGCTCAGCTGCGGGTAGAACGCCGGCGACTCGATCAGCGCGCCCACCTTGCGCAGGTAGCTCGCGGGGTCGGCCAGGCTGCCGCCGAGGATCGTGCCGCTGCCCGAGGTGGGCCTGACCAGTCCGAGCAGCATCCGGATGGTGGTGGTCTTGCCGGCCCCGTTGGGGCCGACGAACCCGCAGACCGCTCCCTGCGGGATTTCCAGCGCCACGTCATCGACGACGATGCGCTCGCCGAAGCGCTTGGTAAGCCCGGCCGTCTGCACGGCGAGCGGCCCGCCGGGCCGCGGGCCCGGCCGTTGCAACGTCTGTTCCATAACCATGCGCAAAAAGCTAGCGACGCAGCCGGTCGGACCCGGCCGGGCGACGCGGAAATCATCCTCAGGTCGGACGTCGCCGCTCTCAGCGCCCTCTCAGCTGCGACAACTCCGGCTCCGAGCTCGTGAGATTTGGCTGAAGTCGGTTCTCCGGTAACGGAGAATAGCTGTAGAGATGACTGAGGAGCGGATCCGGGTCGCGCTGGCTGACGATGACATTCTCCTGCGCGAGGGTCTGGCAAGCCTGCTTGAGCGCTCTGGCTTCGACGTGGTCGGCCAGTGCGGCGACTCGGCGCGGCTGTTGGACCTTGTCCGACAGCAGAGACCCGACCTCGTCCTCGTGGACATCCGGATGCCGCCGGGCCATTCCATCGAGGGCCTAGACGCGGCCCACCAGATCCGCGCGGAATTCCCGGACACGGCGATCCTGGTCCTGTCGGCGCATGTCGATGTCGAACACGCCATGGATCTCCTTGCGAGCGGCCAGCGGAGCGGTTACCTACTGAAGAGCCGGGTCATCGACGTTGATGACTTCACGGATACGCTCCGCCGCCTGGTCCGGGGCGCCTCGGTCGTCGATCCCGTTCTCATCGCCGAACTCGTCGCGGCCCGCCGCGTGCACGACCCGCTCGATGCCTTGTCCCCCCGGGAACACGAGGTGCTCGCGCTTATGGCGGAAGGCCGCTCCAATAGCGCGATCTCCAGCGAGCTCTGGGTAACCGAGGGAACGGTGGAGAAACACGTGCGCAGCATCCTCATGAAACTGAGCCTCCCAGAATCCGACGAGGTGCACCGGCGGGTTCTCGCGGTGCTCACCTTCCTGGGTGCCCGTTAGGCCGACCGAGGATCAGGGCTCTGGCCGAGGACCCGCCGGATCCCCCCAGCAGACAGCTCTGCCTTCGGCAGGAACCCCGCCGCCGGGCTTTCCCTGATCAGATCGGCGTAGTCCGCTTCTGCACTCGTCGATATCATGATCACGACGATGCCCGCCGCGGCGAGGTGGCGGGCAAGGTCGAATCCGCTCTCGTCGCCGAGTCCGATATCGACGACAGCGACATCTGGCTGGAGCGCGCTGGCCTGCCTCAGCGCCTCGGCAGTGGACGAGGCGATGCCAGCGATCGTCACCCCCTGACGGTTGAGGAGGCCGCGCGCGGTTTCGAGGAAGCTCCTGTTGTCATCGACTAGGAGGCAGCGCATGGGCACGAGTTCAGCCTCCCCCAAGCACCGGGCGCAGCGCATTCTGGGTAGCCGGAATAGCTTTGGATCGCCCCGGTCGGCCGGGGGACGGCCATAACCGACCGGGGCGCGGGATCGCACCGGTCGGCCCGGGGGGGTGGCCATAACCGACCGGGGCGCTGGGTAAAATCGTCGCACCCAGGCACCGGGCCGCGCATTACGGCGAGCACCCGTCATCGGGTTGTGCTGACTTCACTCCGCGTATTCCGGCTACCCGGTAGTGAGGTTGGGCGCTCGCCATGTGGTCCACGACGATCTCGTCAACGATCATCGGCAGTGTGTGAAACGTAACTCGCACAACCGGAGGACGATATGTGCCAGCACCAGCCCCGGTGCCCAGACGCACTGGCATCGGACCGGACGGCCGCACACGTGACGATCAGCCATCCCGAGCAAGGATGGAGCCTGCTATGCAACGGTGTATTGCTGTTCGACGACGCAGGGATACTACTTCCGGGCGGCAGGGAAATGAAGTCGCCTGCCATGGCTGGATGGCCGCCGATGCGTCGCCGACCGCAGCGTTAGCCGGAAGACAATCGCAATGGGCGGAACGGGAGTTCGACGTGCAGGGTCGTGCCTTCACCGTGGTGGCTTCGCACGCTCAATGTTCCGCCGATGGCCTCGACGCGGTCTTTGAGGCCGATCAGGCCAGAGCCGCGCACCGGGTTCGCGCCGCCGACACCGTCGTCCCGGATGGCAAGCCTCATGACTTCGCCGGTCGCGTCGACCTCAATGTGGACGGCAGACGCTTTGGCGTGCTTGGCCACGTTCGCCAGTGCCTCTGCTATCACGTAGTAGGCGGTGACCTCGACGCGCTCGGGGAGACGCCCGTGTCCCCGCACGTCGAGTGTCACCGGGGTCGATGATCGGCGGGCGAGCGTCTTGAGCGCGGGTGCCAGACCGCCGTCGGCGAGGATCGCCGGGTGGATCCCGCGGGCGTACTCGCGCAGTTCATCGAGCGTACTTTTCAGTCCGGCCGCCACGCGGTCCAACTCGGCGTGGAGTTCCTCGAGCTCGGGTGGTACCGTCGCCTGGGCCGCCCGGAGCTGCAGCGCGAGGGTGACGAGCTGCTGCTGCGCGCCGTCGTGCAGGTCGCGCTCGATGCGGCGCCTGGTCTTGTCGGCGGTGGCGACGATGCGAGCACGGGAGGTCGTCAGCTCTGCCTGCGTTTCGGCATTGGCGATCGCGGTGGCGACTAGCTCAGTGAATCCGGCGAGGCGGGTTTCCGCGTCGGCGGGCAGCGGTTCCGCGGACATGGACACGGCCACCACCACACCCCACAGCCGACCCTCCACGCTGATCGGGACGCCTACCGACGAGCGCAGGCCCGAGGTGACCCAGACGGCCGCCTCCCCAGCGTCGTCACCGTAGTTGTCGAGCCGCGCTGCCTGGCCGGTCTCGTACACCAGCGTGCTGACGTTCCGGCCCCCTAGCGCCGACCGCTCTCCCGGGGGCAGGTGAACACCGGATCTGCTCCATGTGCCCACTCGCGTCAGGAAGCCGTCAGAATCGTAACGGCTCAGTACCGTGGCGTCGGCCGGGAGCAGCAAGGCGATCTCCTCGGAGACGGCACGGAACAACGTCGAGGCCGACGCCCCTCTCGCGACCAGCGTGGCCACCTGTCGCAATGCGGTCTGCTCGTCGGCGACCTGCCGCAGTTCCTCACGGGCCTCGGCGTTGGCGAGTGCGGTCGCGACGAGTTCGGTGAAATCGGCCAGCCGTTCCTCGGTCTCCGGCGGCAGTCGCCGTTCATGGGTGGACGCCGCGACCATCACGCCCCAAACCCGGCCCTCGACCTCGATCGGCGCGCCCACCGCTGAACTGATGCGCCTGTCGAGCGCGTTCGCGGCGATCGCGCCAGAGGCGTCCGCATAGCTGTCCATCCGTGCGGGCCGCCCGGTCTGGAAGACCATCTCCGTGACGTTCCGCCCGCCCAAGCTCACCCTCTCGTACATCGGGAGCGGCTCGCCGGCGCTGCTCCAGCCACCCACGTGGCTCACCAGGCCGTCCTCGTAGCGGCTGATCACCGTGAGATCGGCGGGCAGCAGCCGGCCGACCTCCTGCGCGACCGCAGCGAATACCGCGCTTGGCACAGCGCCGCGAGCGACGAGGGTTGCCACCCGCCGCAGGGCGGCCTGCTCCTCCGCGAGCGCGCTTAGTTCCTGGCGCGCCTGGGCATTCGCGATCGTGGTCGCTATCAGCTCGGTGAAAGCGGCCAGCCGCTGCTCGGCGTCGGACGGCAGCGCGTTCTCGCGCATCGACGTTGCGATCATAGCGCCCCACAGCCGTCCCTCGACGCTGATCGGCGCGCCTGCCGAGGAACGCATCCCGATCACCCGCGCGGCCGCGGCGACCGCGTCGCCGCCTTCAGGGAGATGGTCTACTCGCACGGGCTCATTGCGCTCGAACACGAGGGTGCTCACGTTCCGCCCGCCAAGCTCCGTCCGGCGGCCGACAAGATCGTGACTGCCCGCCCTGCTCCAGCCGCCGACTACCTCAAGAGCGCGGTCCAGGTCATACCGGCCCACCACCGTGAAGTCGGCGGCGGGCATGACGCGCCCGACCTCCTGAGCGACCGCGGCGAACACCGCGCCGGGCGGAGCGCCGCGGGCGACCAGCATGGCCACTCTCCGAAGCGCGTCCAGCTCCCCCGCGAGCCGCACAATCTCCTCACGCCCGGCGCGCTCGGCGCCCAGGACGTTGAGCATCCGCATCGTCATCCCCACGACCCAGGCCATCCCGCCCAACAGGCTCGTTTCCTGGCTTGTCAGGGCGCCAGACCGGGCGAGTACCAGCGTCGCGCCGGCCGGATACTCGAGTGCTGCTGCCACCGACGCACACCGGCCGACGCCAGGAATGTCCAGCCAGCAGCGGGTGGCATCGGGCCTAACCCGGACGATCTGGTCGACCGGCACGCCATCCTCCGGGTAGCCCACCGCTGCGACGACCTCGCCGCCGCACACGATCGCCACCACGTCCGCGTCCAGCACCTCAGCCGCCCGCTCGACCGCCGCGCGTGCGGCCGCAGCCTCTGTCTCAGCGACCGACACGCCCGCGATGAACTCCGCGAGTTGCTGCGTCGACGACGATGAGCTGTCCATCTAAGGCAATCGACTGCGAGCAGAGCACGATCAGCAGCCTCGCATCGTCGTGGCGGAGCGCGTCGTCTACCGCCCGGGCACCCGCGTCGATCCCTTCGGCGGATCCGGCCCCGAACCACCGATCAGGCTGCATGCGACCCCCAACAACGTTGCGCATACTGACGCTACCCGTGTGATGCCCACGCTGCCAACCAGGCGATGAGGACTCCTTAATCCGCGTGCCGTCCTCGCCAGCACGCTCGAATCACCGTCGCTCGCACAGGCGGCCAGCCTCGCCATCAGAGGCCAGCGGTTCCCGCTGGCCGACCATCTGGGCCTCCGTCAGTCGTCGTAGTGGTAACGGGCCTGAATGATGATCAGCTCATCATCGGTCACGCCGTAGACGAGACGATGCTCGTCGTCGATCCGCCGAGACCAGAACCCGGAGAGGTTGCGCCGCAGCGCCTCCGGCTTTCCAACACCCTCGAACGGGGTGCGCCTGGTCTCCTCCATCAGCCGCAGCAGGCGGCGCAGCATCTTTTTGTCGGCCTGGGCCCAATGGGTGAAGTCTTCCCAACCTTGAGCGTGGAAGACGATGTTCCTCACCGCAGCTCGCCCTCATCAGCCAACGCCTGGAGTTCGTCCATGGATTTGGTGATGAGGGAGCGCCCCTGTCGGACCTCCTCGGCGGCGGCCATAAGGCGCGCGGCGTTAACGGGCGAGCGCAGCAGGTAGTCGGTCTCCGCCATGGACTCGTAGTCCTCTGCCGAGATGAGGTAGACCCGGCCGTGGTTGGAGACGATCTCGACCGGTTCCCGGTCGTCGTTCACCTGCTTGATTAGCGGGAACAGCCTCTTGCGCGCGTCAGATGCGGTAATCGCCATGATCCACCTCTCCATTGGTACAACATCACGGTACCACGGTGGTGGTACGGGGTTGCAGTACCACCACCGATCCTCTCCGGCCCTCGCGGTCGGCGAGATGCGGTGTTGATCCGACCTGAGGATGAGGCCAGGGCAGCGGGATTTCGTCCTCCAGGAGGTCTCCCTGGCCGGGCCAAGGGGTCTATCTTCTGCCTATCGTCTTGGTTTCACCGCGCCCGACTGGTCGCCCGATCTTGGGGGAACATGCCTGCCGAACTGCCGTCGTCGCTTGGCCGCGCGCTGGGACTCGTCCGGGTGGACCTGGCCCCGGCCCACCGTCAGCCGTCTTCCCTGCAGCTCGCGATCGCGACCGTTGCGTCCGTGGCCGGGTCGCTGGCGGTAGACGCGATCCTGGTCGTGATCGGAGAAGCGATCTTCCCCTCGACCAAGGGCTACGCCCACTTCCAGTTCTCCGATTACAGCAAGCTGACCGTCATCGGCGTCCTGATCGCGTGCGCGGCATGGCCGGTCGTCACCAGGATCAGCTCCACGCCGAAGTGGCTCTTCTTCCGGATGGCGATCGCGGTCACGCTCGTGCTGTGGCTGCCCGACCTGTACATCCTCCACCTCGGCCAGCCGGTTCAGGCCGTGGCCGTGCTGATGGTCATGCACCTCGCGATCGCGGTGGTGACGTACAACTGCCTCGTGCGCATCGCCGCGATCCGGTCGAGCCGCCGCTAGGCCGCTAGACGACGGGCATGGTGGAGCCGCGGACGACCAGCTCGGGCTCGAAGATCACCTGGCGGTGACGGTGGGTCTCGTCGTCGGCCGCCTCCTCGAGCAGCAGCCGGGCGGCGGTGCGGCCGAGCTCCTGCCGGGGCTGGCGGACGGAGGTGAGCGGGACTGCGGCGGCCGCCGCGAAGTCGATGTCGTCGTAGCCGATGATCGAGATGTCGTCCGGCACCCGGATGCGGTTGCGGGTCATCTCCTGCAGCACGCCCAGCGCCATCAGGTCGTTGGCGCAGAACACG
>DATCGA010000377.1:0-15154 GCA_036509215.1 Trebonia sp. | reverse complement strand
GAAGGTCGTTGGAAGCTCGGTGGGTAGCCTCTGCGTAATCCCAGCGAAGCACGTCTTTAAGGCTGTGCTCTGATAGCCACTGCTGCGCTAGGACGTCCGCAAGCCAGTAGCCGGACCGCGTAGGGAGCGCCGGGGCTTGGCAGTCTGGGGCGAACAGGCCCTTGACGTGAGGTGCCTCTGCGGGGGTGGCCATCTCATCGAGCACTACCGCAGTAAGGGCCCGTTCGGCATCACGGCACTCACGTACCCACGGGTCGTGCTGTTCGTCGGTCCACAGGTATGCACTGTCTGACAGGCCGGGATGCAGCAGCCGCGAAGCGGCGGTCGCTATGCCTTCTTGAATGAGACTGGCGCCGATGTCGTCCGGCCAGGTCTCCGCGCCATGGTGACTATGCGCCAGGTGCAGGGCCTCGTGGGAGACCAGGATGCCGTCGTATGGTGGGGCGCCCAGCAACTCGAGTGCTACGAACAGGGACGGCCGGCCGTGGAACTCGGCTACCCAGCCGTTGGCGGTGTGATTTCCGACCAGGAGGACAACATCGAGTTCGTCCAGGAGGAGTCCCTGGGCTCTGAACTCCTGTTCTGCTTGCCTCGCAAACGCTTCGGCCCGAGCCTCCCGCTCCCGCACCAACGGCGAGAGCCTGGCGACATTGGCGACCGCCTCGATTCGGCGGCGCGGGTTGCTGTAGGAGCGGTAGTAGACATCGAACACATCGCGGTAGGCCGCTTCATAGTCGGCCGCCCATGCCTCCAGGCGGCTTGCGTGGTCCTCGATCCTTGCTAGCTTCTGATACTCCGCAACGGTGCTGGTAAGTCTCACGAGAACTTCCTACCGCGCCATAGGTGTCATGCCAAGGCTTCTGCGACAGGCACAGTCCCTAGCGCCAACACGATGGATAGACGTCGCTTTGCTGACGTATGTAGTGTGTGTTTAGAGGAAGCGTCCGCCTGGCAGGTAATCGCAGTTTCGGTAGGTATCCACACACTCCGTAAAACATAGGCTGGTCGCGCCGCTTGCGGTCTGATGGCGAGTCGTTGGTATGGCTGGGTGAAGGTAGGTCCGTAACTCCTCGGGGAGTCGCGTCCTCGATCCGCCCAGCGCTGGCGTTTCGCCCCAGTGGCATGATGGCTTGCCTTGGGGCTGCCGCGACAGCAGGCTTCGTTTCATGCCTGACATCGCCGTGAGTGTGCAAGCTGCGCCCGTTGACCTCCGTTCCTGGCTGTCCCTTGCGCGACGGTTGGAATCGTCCGGGTTCCACGCGCTGCTGATGGGTGATCATCCAGGCCTTGGAGCTTCGCCATGGCCCGCTCTGGGAAGTGCGGCGGCCGCGACGCAGACTTTGCGGCTGGGCACCTACGTGCTGCAAGGCGGCGTCCGCGAGCCTGTGCATGTCGCGGCGGACGCGGCCACCCTCGACATCCTCGCGCCTGGCCGCGTCCTGCTGGGTGTCGGCGCTGGTCACACGCCCCGCGAGTGGGCGGACATAGGCCAGGAGCGGCCAGGTGCGCGCCAGCGGGCGGAGCGGCTGGCGGAGTTCGTCGAGGCCGTAGCCTCGCTCTTGCGAGGGCAGGCAGTCACCCGGGAAGGCGGCCATCTGGCCCTGTGCGAGTCGCGGCTGGAGGACCTGCCGGTCGGCGAAGGGGTCAGGCTCTCCGTCGGAGGCGGGCACCCGCTCATACTGCGAGCCGCTGCGCGTCACGCTGACGTGGTCGCCCTCGCCGGACTCGGCCGCACGCTACCCGATGGGCATCATCACGAGGTCCGGTGGTCACGGGCCGACCTGGACCGCCAGTTGCGGATCGTCCGGGAGGAAGCGCCGCTGACGGGTAACAGGCCTGCCATCGAGGCACTGGTGCAAGTGGTTGAGGTCACCGAAAACAGAACAACCGCCATCGAGAACCTCAGCGCGACATTCCCCGGTGCCTCGACGCAGGACCTCGACCGCGCCCCCTTCCTGCTCATCGGCAGTCATGAAGAGATGGCCGAGCAGATGCTCACCCAGGCTGGGGAACTCGGAATCACCCGCTACGTCATCCGCGAGGCAGCCGTGCCCACCCTTGAACGCGTGCTGGACCTGATCGGAGGCGCAAGCCGCTTACCGCCTCCGGGGCATCACCCGGCGGAGCCGCAAGTTCGGCGATGTCCCAGACATCCGGGGCCGCGCCGACCGAGACGCTATCGCTCATCAGAAGGCTCCGCGTAGCCAGAATGTGGGGAGTTGCACCGGAATCGTACGCCGCAGCCAAACGGCCGTCGGCGGGCATGAAATAAACAAGGCAGTTCTGGGGGCTCGGTCAGCCAAAGATGTCCGCCGCGAGTTCGGCTAGGGCGTGGACCCGGGGGGAGAGCCGGCCGCTGCGGGGCCACGCGAGGACGACGGGGCAGATCGGCAGCGGTGGGTCGAACTCCTTCTCCAGGATCGGGAAGCCCTCGTAGCTCAGCTTGTTCTCTGGCCGCTGGATGAGGATCGCGTAGCCGATGCCTCGGGCGACCATCGATCTGGTTAGCTCGAAGGCGTGCGTGCGATGGCGGACGTTCGGCGTCAGCCCCCGCGCCTGGAACAGCGACATCGCGTAGCTCGCGCTCGGCGGCTGGTCGAACAGGACGAGCGGCTCGGTCGCGAGCTGCTCGAGCGTCACCGTCGGCTGGCCGGCCAGCGGGTGGCTCTGGCCCAGCAGCGCGTAGCCGCGCGCCTCGTAGAGCACGATCTGATCGAAGGCATCCAGGTGACCCATGTCGTACAGGACGGCGGCATCGATCTCGCCCGCGAGCAGCGCCGCCACGAGCTGATCCTGCGCGCTGTCCATGAAGTCGACCGCCACGTGCGGGTGCAGCCGTCCGAACTCGGCCAGCAGCCGAGGCAGCACGGTCGGCGCGAGCGTGACAAAGCATCCCACGACCAGCGGTCCGACCAGCCCGGTGCCGTTGCCGCGGACCGCGTAGGCCAGCTCGGCCGCCTCGGCCAGCAGGCCCTTGGCTCGCGGGAGCACCAGCTTGCCCATCGGGGTGAGGAAGACGCCCTGCGCCCGGCGGCGCACGCACAGGTCGCTGCCGAGCGCGCGTTCCAGTTCGGTGATCGACGCGGAGATCGCCGATTGCGACATGAACAGGCGCTCGGACGCGGCGCTGATGGTGCCGGTCTCGGCCACCGCGACGAAGTGCGCGAGCTGCCGCAGGGAGAACTCGCCGCGCGCGAGGTTGTCGTCCATGGGCCCAGCATTTCGCTCCGCGCTCGTTCATTCCACGGTTTTTCCGTGTTTACTCACCGGATTGTGGTGGTTGACGCAGGGAAG
The DNA here is from genome assembly GCA_036509215.1 of Trebonia sp. Classification (GTDB taxonomy): domain Bacteria; phylum Actinomycetota; class Actinomycetes; order Streptosporangiales; family Streptosporangiaceae; genus Trebonia. The sequence continues at coordinate 11,860 of DATCGA010000377.1, read as the reverse complement.
CGCCGGCTCGAACACTGGTGATCATGGAAAGCCAGACCCCCACCGCCGACGATATTCTCCGCGCGGCCGAGGACCTGGTGCCGCTGCTGCGCGAGCGCGCGGCCCAGGCGGACGAGTCCAGGCGGATCGAGGCCGACACCTACCGACGGCTGCAGGAGGCTGGCCTCTTCCGCATCCTCAAGCCCAGGAAGTACGGCGGGCTGGAGCTGAGCGAGCACGAGCACGCCAAGGTGACGATGACGCTCGCCCGCGGCTGCGCCTCCACCGCCTGGGTGTTCTCGATCCTCAACTCCCACAACATGGCCATCCTTTCCTTCCCGGCCCAGGTGCACGAGGAGGTGTGGGGAGCGAGCACGGAGGCCACGCTGGCGGGCAACACCAACCTCAACCCCAAGGCCAGGGCGGTCCGGGTCCCCGGCGGCTACCGCCTGACCGGCAGCTGGGGGTTCTGCAGCGGCTCCGACTTCACCGAGTGGCTGTTCTTCAACGCCCCTGCGGGCGACGACGGCGAGGGCCACATGTTCCTGGTGCCGCGCGCGGACACCACCACGATCGACGACTGGTTCCCGACCGGCATGCGGGCCACCGGCAGCCGGACGATGGCGGTCGACGACGTCTTCGTCCCCGACCACCGGGTGCAGGCAACCAGGGACACGGTGCGGAAGCTGGAGGCGGTGCGGGCGCTGTATCCCGCGTTCGACGCGATGCACGCCCACTGGCCATCCTCCGCCCGGTTCCCGTTCGCGGCGGTCGCCGTCGGGGCCGCCCGCGGCGCCGTCGAGCACTTCGCGAGCGCGGCCGCGTCGAGCACGCGGGTCGCCAGCGCCCTCGGCGGCACCGTCCGGCTGGCCGACCAGGACTACGTGGCGACCGAGTTCGCGGAGGCGGCGGGCGAGGTTCAGATGGCGGCCGAGCTGATCGAGCGGCGCAGCCTCGAGGCGTCCGAGCGGGCCCGCAGGCGGCGGGAGTCGTCCGAGGCCGACCTGGCCCTCGAGCAGCGCGACAACGCGCTCGTCACCCGCGTCGCGCTCCGGTCCGTGCAGCGGATCTTCTCCCTGGTGGGCTCCAGGGCAGGCAGCCCGGCCCACCCGGTCTCGCTCGCCAAGCGGGACATCGAGATGGTCTCGCACCACGTCACCCTCAACTGGCGCCAGTCCGCCGTCCGCTACCTGGCCGCCACGGTTGCGGGCTACACGGCGTAGCGGAGTACCCGCCGGCCCCGTCAGCGCGGTAGCGTTCTTTCATGACCACCACTTCGGCGCCCTTCGGCCGGCTGATGACGGCCATGATCACTCCGATGACCTCGGACGGCGCGGTCGACTACAACGGGGCGGCGAGGCTGGCCGCCTACCTCGTGGACGACATGCGCAACGAGGGGATCGTCGTCAACGGCACCACCGGTGAGGCGCCGACGACGACCGACGAGGAGAAATCCCGCGTGGTCAAGGCGGTCCTCGAGGCGGTCGGCGACCGCGCCTCGGTCGTCGCGGGCGTCGGCACGAACATCACCGCGCACACGATCGAGCTCGCCCGGCAGGCCGAGAAGGCGGGCGCGCACGGCCTGCTGGTGGTCACCCCGTACTACAGCCGGCCCGCCCAGGACGCCCTGGCCGCGCACTTCACCCAGGTTGCGGACAGCACCGGGCTGCCGGTGATCGTCTATGACGTCCCCGCCCGCACCGCGACCCCGGTGGCCAGCGACACGCTGATCAGGCTGGCGCGGCACCCGAGGATCGTCGCCGTCAAGGACGCCAAGGGCGACATCGCCGCCTCGTCCCAGGTGCTGGCCCACACCGATCTGGCCTATTACAGTGGCGATGACCCGATGACGCTGCCGCTGCTCGCGGTCGGCGGGATCGGCATCGTCAGCGTCACCGCCCACGTGGTCGGCGACAGGATCTTCGAGATGATCGAGGCGTTCGCCCACGGCAGGAACGCCGAGGCCTCGAGGCTCCATCTCTCCATGCTTCCGGTCAACGTCGGACTTTTCCGCAATCAGGCGGCGGTCATGACCAAGGCCGCGATGGACCTGCTCGGCCTGCCCGGAGGCGGCGTGCGCGGCCCGCTGCTCCCGGCCAGCGATGCCGAGCGACAGACGCTCCGCGCGGATCTGACCGCAGGCGGCGTCAAGCTTCCAGACGAAGGAAAACTGTGAGTTATCCGCATCCTGACCTGACCCCGCCACCGCCCCTCGCCAACAACGGTTTGCGCGTTGTCGCGCTGGGCGGCCTCGGCGAGATCGGTCGGAACATGACCGTTTTCGAGTACCACGACCGACTGCTGATCGTCGACTGCGGGGTGCTCTTCCCCGAGTCCGACCAGCCCGGCGTGGACCTGATCCTGCCGGACTTCAGCTATCTGGACGGCCGCCTGGACAAGGTCGAGGCGCTGGTCCTGACCCACGCGCACGAGGATCACATCGGCGCGGTGCCCTACCTGCTCAGGCAGCGGGCCGACATCCCGCTGGTCGGCACCAGGCTGACCCTGGCGCTGGTGAAGTCCAAGCTCATCGAGCACCGCCTCACCCCGGAGACAATCGAGGTGAAAGAGGGGGAGACGCGCTCGTGGGGGCCATTCGACCTTGAGTTCTTCGCCGTCAACCACTCGATTCCGGACGCGATGGCGGTCGCCATCAAGACCCCGGCCGGCGTCGTGCTGCACACCGGCGACTTCAAGATGGACCAGCTGCCGCTCGACCACCGGCTGACCGACCTGGCCGGGTTCGCGCGGCTGGGCGGCGAGGGCGTCGACCTGCTGCTCTCCGACTCCACTAACGCCGAGGTCCCCGGCATCGTCCGGTCCGAGCGCGACATCGCGCCGGTGCTGGACGAGGTCTTCACCAACGCGGCCCAGCGGATCATCGTGGCGTGCTTCGCCTCGCACGTGCACCGGGTCCAGCAGGTGCTCGACGCCGCCGCCAAGCACCGGCGGAAGGTCGCCTTCGTCGGCCGGTCGATGGTCCGCAACATGGGGGTCGCCCGCGACCTCGGCTACCTGCGGGTCCCCGGCCATCTCCTGATCGACCTGCGCGACGCCGAGGAGATGCCGCCGGGCGACGTGGTGCTGATCTCGACCGGCTCGCAGGGCGAGCCGATGTCGGCGCTGTCGCGGATGGCGGGCCGGGACCACCCGATCCGGATCGCGGCCGGGGACACGGTCATCCTCGCCTCCTCGCTCATCCCCGGCAACGAGACCTCCGTCTACCGGGTGATCAACGGGCTGACCAGGCTCGGCGCGCGCGTCGTGCACAAGGAGTCGTCGCTTGTCCACGTGAGCGGCCACGCCCCCGCGGGCGAGCTCCTCTACCTGCTCAACCTGGTCAAGCCGAGGAACTTCATCCCGGTCCACGGCGAGTGGCGGCACCTGCGGGCGCACGCCAGGCTCGCGTCGCTGACCGGGGTGCCCGACGACCGGATCGTGATCGCCGAGGACGGCGTGGTCGTCGACCTGGTCGACGGCAAGGCGTCAATCGTCGGGGCGGTCGACTGCGGCTACGTGTACGTGGACGGGCTGACCGTCGGCGAGGTCACCGAGTCCCAGCTCAAGGACCGGCGGATCCTGGGCGACGAGGGCTTCATCTCGGTGATCATGGTGCTCGACTCGTCCAGCGGCAAGATGGTCGGCGGCCCGGAGATCCACACCCGCGGCTCGGGCATCGACGACCAGGCGTTCCGGGTCGACGTGCTGCCCAAGCTCGAGGACGCCCTCGAGCGGGCGGCCAACGACGGGGTGGCCGACGCGCACGCGATCCGGCAGCTTTCCCGCCGCGTCATCGGCAAGTGGGTGTCGGACAACTACCGCCGCCGCCCGATGATCATCCCGGTCGTCGTCGAGGTCTAGCCGCCGAGTGGCGAAGCCCCCGTCGGCTTACCAGGCGGGGGCGGCCATGACGCCGCGCCACTGCGGCTTGCCGTGCCACTGGGGCCTGCCGTGCAGGGCCGCCATCACGCCGCGCCACTGCGGCCCCGGGCCGCGCCGCCCCGCGGGCTTGGCCGTGTGCTGGTACTCGCGCATGATCTCGGCCGCGTGCTTGGTGATCTCGGCCAGCTCGGCCTGGAGCTTGCGGACCTCGCGCGCTCCCCAGATCGGCGAGCTGAACCGGTGGTGAGTGATCGCGGTCACCATCAGAAACCGTGCGTCGGCTGAGTTCACGCGCTCATCCAGCCAGTCAGCTCGCTCCATGCCATCTCCCTGCCATCGCCGTCTCAGGAACGCCGGCTTATTAGAATGACTGCCCCGGCCGGCACGGCTCATTCCGCGCGACCTGAGCGATTAAGTGGGCGGTGGCGGATGCTTGCGCGCCGACGCGCCGCAGCCAGCCTCAGCCGAAGGGTAACGTTTGAGTCACGCTATAACATTCCTGCTGCCCCGGTGCCGTTTTCGCGGCCGTCGGCGGTGTGCTTGACCTCACGCTTCGGCCTGCGGCGACGCCCGTCCGGAGTCTTCCCAAAAACGCGATAGATCTCGAGTGTGGCCGTGCGCTAGCATGTTAGACGGCGGTTCCGGAGCGGGCTGTCTCCGGTCGGGAAGGCGACGTGATCACGGCAGCGGACATGGTTCGGGTGAGCGTGCTCGGCCCGCTCGAGGTCTCCGACGCGGCGGGCCGGCCCGTCCGGGTCGGCGGGCAGCGGGTCCGCGCGCTGCTGATCCTGCTCGCGCTCGACGCGGGCCGGGCGGTCACCGCCCGCTCGCTGATCGAGCGGCTCTGGCCGCACGAGCGCCCGGCCGACGCCGCCAACGCGCTTCAGTCGCTGGTCTCCCGGCTGCGGGTCGCGCTCCGGCAGGCCGGGCTGCCGGACGGGGTGCTCGAGTCGTCGGCGGTGGGCTACCGGCTCGCCGCATCGCCCGCCGCGGTGGACGCGCTCGCCTTCGAATCGCAGGCTCGCGCGGGCGGCCGGGCCCTGGCGGGCGGCGACCCGGCGACCGCCGCGCGCCTGCTGCGGGAGGCGCTCGCCCGCTGGCGTGGCCCCGCCCTGGCCGACGTGGCCGGGGAGGAGTTCGCCGCCGCCCCCGCCGCCCGGCTGGCCGAGCTGCGCGGCGCCGCCCTGCTGGACCGGATCGAGGCCGAGCTGACCCTCGGCGCGGCCGGCCCGGGGCTGATCGGCGAGCTCCGCGAGCTGACCGCCGCCGACCCGCTCGCCGAGCGCCCGGCTGTCCTGCTGATGCGCGCCCTGGCCGCCGTCGGACGCCAGGCCGAGGCCCTCGCCGTCTACCAGCGAACCCGCGACCGGCTGGCGGAAGACCTCGGCGTGGACCCGTCGCAGCAGCTCGCGCGGGCCTACCTCGCGGTCCTGCGGCAGGAGGTCCCGGACGCGGTAGGCCCGGACGCCGTAAGCCCCGACGAGGATAGTCCCAAGGCCGAAAGCCCGAGCCCCGCCCGCCGCGGCAGCAGTTGGCGGCAGCCGACCAGCTTCGTCGGCCGGGACTGCGAGGTGGCCGGCCTGCTCAAGCAACTGGCGACGGAGCGCCTGGTCACGCTCACCGGGCCGGGCGGCGTGGGCAAGACCCGGCTGGCGGCGGAGGCGGCCGGCCGGCTGACCGGGGCGGATTTCGCCGGGCCGGCGGGCGAAGCCTGGTTCGCCGCGCTGGCCCCGGTGACCGAGCCGTCCGAGGTGCCGCACGCGGTCCTCGACGCGCTCGGCCTGCGCGAGCGGTCGATCGCCCGGCGCGGCGCCGACGGGGGCGCCGACCCGGTTGACCGGCTCTGCGCGGCCCTGGCGGAACGTGACGCGCTGCTGATCCTCGACAACTGCGAGCATGTGATCGAGGCCGCCGCCGTCCTCGCGGCCCGGCTGCTGGCCGACTGCCCCGGCGTCCAGGTTCTGGCGACCAGCCGGGAGCCGCTGCGGATCGGCGGCGAGAGCCTCTACGTGGTCGCGCCGCTGCCCGTCCCGCCCGCCGCCGAGCGGGGGAACGGCGGCCGCCCGGCGTCCGATGAGCGTTCATTTCCGGCCGTCCGGCTGTTCGCCGACCGCGCCGCCGCGGTGCTGCCCGACTTCGAGCTTGACGCCGGCAACGCCGGGCCGGTGGCCCAGATCTGCCGCACGCTGGACGGCATGCCGCTGGCGATCGAGCTGGCGGTCCCCTGGCTGCGCACCCTCACCCCGGCCCAGCTGGCCGAGCGCCTCGACGACCGGTTCGCGCTCCTGACCGGGGGCAGCAGAACCTCCCTGCCCAGGCACCAGACGCTCCGCGCCACCGTCGACTGGAGCTGGCAGCTGCTGTCAGAACCCGAGCGCGCGCTCGCCCGCCGCCTCGCGATCTTCCCCGGCGGCGCCACGCTGACCGCGGCCGAGCAGGTCTGCGCCGACCCGGCGGCCGAGCAGGTCTGCGCCGACCCGGCGGCGGCGGAGGACGGGCGGCCCGCGGCCGGCCCGGCCGGCCGCGAGGGACTGCGCCGGGCCGAGGTCCTGCCCGCGCTCTCGGGCCTGGTCGGCAAGTCGATCCTGACGATGACGGAGCCGTCCGACGACGGCGCCCCTTGCTACCGGATGCTCGAGACGGTGCGCGCCTACGCCCTGGAACGGCTGGCGGAGGCGGGGGAGGCGACCGCGGCCAGGGACGTGTTCGCGCGCTACTTCTGCGAGCTGGCCGAGACCGCCGACTCGCTGCTGCGCACCGCCGGCCAGATGCGCTGGTTCCACCTGCTCTCGGCCGAGCAGGACAACATGCACGCAGCGCTGCGCTGGGCGATCGCCCGCCGAGACGCGGGCACGGCGCTCCGGTTCGTCCGGGCCCTGGGCTACTACTGGGTGCAGCTCGGGCACGGCGAGGGCGACGCGCTGGCCCGCGAGGTGCTCGCGCTGGCCCCGCCCGACCCGCCGACCAAGACGACGGCCGAGGGCCGGGTGATCTGCGCGATGCTGGCGGCGGGCTGGTCGTACGACATCGAGGCGGTCAAGGAGCAGCTCGCCGAGGGCATCGCCGGGATCGCCGAGTGGGCGCGGGAAGAAGGCGCCCTGCATCCTCTGGCGGCCATGGCCGAGCCGCTGCTGTTGCAGTTCAACGGCGGCCGCGAGCAGGTCCGGGAGGTGTACGACCGGTACGCGACCGCCCGTGACCCGTGGCTGCGGGCGATGGGGATGTTCTACCGCGCGATGCACGCCAGCGAGATGGGGCGGCTCGACGGCGTGGAGGAAGAGCTCCGGGTCGCGCTGCGTGAGTTCCGCGCGCTGGGCGAGCGGTGGGGGACCGCGCTGGTGCTCACCGTCCTGGCCGACCTGACCGATCTGCGGGCCGACCACGCCGCGTCGATCGCCGCCCTCGAGGAGGCGGTCGCCATCGGCCGCGAGCTCGGCGCCTGGAGCGACCTGGCCTACGTCGAGGCCAGGCTCGCCATCATCAGGGCGCGGACCGGTGAGCTCGACCGCGCCCGGTCCGAGCTTGACCAGGTCGCCCGCGACGCCCTGGCCCGGCGCGGCCAGATCGACATCGACCGCTGGGTGACGTTCATGCGGACCGAGCTGGCCTGGCGGGAGGAGAATCTCCCCGTGGTCGTCGACTACTGCCTGGAAGCGCTCACCGCGTTCGACGCCCGCCAGGCGATTTGGTGGGAGCCGCTGCGGGCGCGCATCCGGGGCAGGCTCGCCATGGCCGTCCTCGCGCAGGGCGACGCGGAACGCTGCCGGGAGCTGCTCGCGGCCGCCCTCGACGCCGCCGCCACCTGGACCGAGCACCCGCCGCTGGCGGCCGTCCTGGACGCGTGCGCCTGCTACGTGCTCCGCCGCACCGACGCCGCCCCAGCCAGCCACGCCAGCCACGCCAGCCACACTAGCCACGCCAGCGACGCCAGCGACGCCAATGCCGACGCCGCCCACGCCGGCGACCTAGCCCGGGCCGAGCTCGCCGCCCGGCTGCTCGGCGCGGCGCACGCCGTCCGCGGCGCCTTCGACGAGTCGAGCCTGGACGCCCCGCAGGCCCGCGACGCCGCCCGGGACGCGCTCGGCCGGGCCGCCTTCGACGCCGCCTACCGGTCCTCGGCCGACGAGACCTACCAGAGCGCCATCGACCTGGCCCGTGCGGCCCTCTAGCACCTCGGGGCACATCGTCTCTGACTGACAGCGTCACCGTGGGGAGTTGGGGGCAGCCCGCGACGCGTACTCCCCACGATCACCGATTTACGGCCGCCACGGCGACCCGAACAGCACACGATGACGCAGGCGCGCCGGCCCGCCTCCGGTCGGCCAGCGGCGGGCCGGTCATGCGGCGTGCAGAGCCGCCCCGGCCCGTTCGATCAAACTGATTTTGAATCTCGGCCAGGCTCACGTCCGGCGTCGGTACATCGCCACCGCCAGCGGCGCGAAGACCAGGAAGATGCCCAGCGCCCACAGCAGCGACCGCTCCACCAGGGCGGCGGCCGGGCCGCCGGTGAGCAGCGCGCGCTCCGCGTCGGACAGGTAGGTGACCGGGTTGACCTTCACGAACGCCTGCAGCCAGCCCGGCATCGTCGAGGTCGGCACCAGCAGGTCGGAGCCGAACACGATCGGGAACATGAGCAGGTACCCGAACCCCTGCACCGCCTGCGGCGACTTCATCAGCACCCCGATCAGGGCCGAGAACCAGCACATGGCGAGCGCGAACACCAGCAGCAGCAGGCACCCCATGGCGGCCGACAGCGGGCTCGCCTCGATCCGGAAGCCGAGGATGAACCCGAAGCCGAGCGTCACCGCGATCGAGATCACGTAGCGGATCGCGTCGCCACCGATCGCCCCCGCCAGCGGCGCCCAGCGGGCGATCGGCAGCGACCGGAACCGGTCGAAGACGCCGGTGGTGATGTCCGCGTTGAGCATCATCCCGGTCCCCATGGTCGCGAACACCACGCTCAGCACCAGGATGCCGGGCAGCGCGGTCTGCAGGTACTGGTGGGTGCTGCGGGAGATCGCGCCGCCGAACACGTAGGTGAACAGCAGCAGGTACATGATCGGGGTGAGCGACAGGCTGAACAGGTCCTCCATGTTGGTGGGGATCTTGAGCAGCGAGCGCCAGGTCAGCGTGAACGAGTTCCGCAGCCCGCCGAGCGGGCCGAGCCTGCGGGCGGGGGCGGGGGCGGGCGCGAGGGCGGACGAAAAGGCGGTCATCGGGCGCTCCCGTTCAGCTCTGCCGTTTTCGGCGTGTCAGCGGATGAAGACGACGCAGGCTGGCCGGTGAGGGCGAGGAACACCTCGTCCAGGCTCGCCTTGCGCAGCGCGAACTCGGCCAGCTCGATGCTGGCCGCGTCGAGCTCGCGGACGATCGCGGGCAGCAGCCGGCCGCTCTCGACCGGGGCCGAGACCATGCCAGACTCGGCGCTGACCTCGGGCGCGGCGTCGAGCCGGGCCGCCAGCAGCGCCGCCACCGCGGCCACGTCGTCCCGGCGGGCCGGCGTCACCGAGAGCACCTGCTGGCCGGCCTGCGCCTTCAGCTCGTCGGGGGTGCCGGTGGCGATGACCGCGCCGCGGTCGATGACCGCGATGTCGTGCGCGAGCTGGTCCGCCTCCTCCAGGTACTGGCTGGTGAGCAGCACCGTGGTGCCGTCGGCGACCATCTCCCTGATCATCGCCCAGACCTCGTTCCTGCTGTGCGGGTCGAGCCCGGTCGTCGGCTCGTCCAGGTACAGCACCCGCGGCCGCCCGACCAGCGAGGCGGCCAGGTCGAGACGCCGCCGCATGCCGCCCGAGTAGGTCTTCGCCCGCCGCCCGGCCGCGTCGCCGAGCTCGAACCGCGCCAGCAGCTCGCCCGCCCGGGCTCGGGCCGGCTGGCGGCCGAGGCCGAGCAGCCGGCCGATCATGATCAGGTTGTTGGTCCCGGACAGGCCCTCGTCGACCGACGCGTACTGGCCGGTGAGCCCGATCAGCTGCCGCACCCGGTGGGCGTCCCGCTGCGTGTCGTAGCCGCACACGCGGGCCGAGCCGCCGTCCGGCCGCAGCAGGGTGGCGAGGATGCGGACGGCGGTCGTCTTGCCCGCGCCGTTGGGGCCGAGCAGGCCGAGGACGGTGCCGGCCCGCGCGGTCAGGTCCACGCCGGCCAGCGCCGTCGTCTTGCCGAAGCGCTTGGTGAGTCCCCGCGCCTCAATTGCGTAGGATGCGTTTTCCGCGTTCATGCCGCCCATGCTGCGGCCCGCCGCTGTCAGGCCGCGCACGAACGCCTGTCAGCACGGGCATCGAAACCCCGATAGCATCCGCTAAGGGAAGATCATCGCGTTTCGCTCAGAGCACCCGGGGAGACGGTGACATGGCCGGCAGTGACATGACGTGGGCCAGGCTCGACCCGATGCATGTTCCGCCCGAGATCGACACGACCGTGCCCAGCGTGGCGCGGGTGTACGACGCCATCCTGGGCGGCAAGGACAACTTCGCGGTCGACCGCGCGGTGGCCGACGAGGCGATGCGGACGATGGCCGACGGCGGCAACGGGGCCCGGCTCAACCGGGCAGCGCTCGGGCGCGCGGTCAGGTACATGGCCGACCGGGGCGTCAGCCAGTTCCTCGACCTCGGCTCCGGCCTGCCGGCCGCGCAGAACACCCACCAGATCGCCCAGGCCGCCAACCCCGAGGCCCGGGTCGTCTACGTGGACAACGACCCGAGCGTCGCCGTGCACGGCCAGGCGCTGCTCACCGGCGACGACTCGACGGTGGTGGTGCTGGCCGACGTCCGCTTGCCCGACGAGCTGCTGGCGCTGCCCGCGGTGGCCGGCTTCCTCGACTTCAGCCAGCCGATCGGCCTGATCCTGAACGCGGTGATCCACCACCTGCTCGACGAGGAGAACCCGCGGGCCGTCGTCGCGCGCTACCTGGAGGCGCTCGCGCCGGGCAGCTTCATGCAGCTCACGCACTTCTGCGACGAGTCGGCCGAGGCGCGGGCGAACTCGCAGGTGCTGACCCGGTCGCTCGGCCGGGGCCAGGTGCGGAGCCGGCCGGAGATCGTGAGCTTCTTCGACGGCCTCGAGCTGGCGGCGCCGGGCGTCGTCTTCCTGCCCTACTGGCGGCCGGACGCCCCGGTCGACAGCCCGCCGCCCGCGGGCGGCATGCTGATGCTGGTCGGGGTGGCGCGCAAGCCCTGACAGGCGCGGCCGGTAACCGGGCCGGGGTTAACGCGGCGGCGACGGCCGGGGCGGCGAGCTGCGCGAGCAGGTCGTGCACCCGGGCGGCGCCCTCGGCGACCTCGTGCCGCATCGCGTAGATGCCGATCAGCCGCTGCCCGCCGAGGTCGGGGGTGGTGTCGGCCGCCAGCGGCCACGGGTGGGTGACGTCGGCGATCCGCGCCTTCATGTCGTCCAGCCGGAGCCCGGCCTCGGCCACCGGCCACTGGTCGAGCGGGTGCGGCCCGCCGACGGGCGGCGCGTCCGCGGCCGACGCCATCGCCGCGTTGAACGCCCGCCGGGCGTCGGAGTACTGGACGCTGGCCAAGATCGCGTGGCCCCAGCCGATCGCGGACGAGGCGAAGATGTCGGTCGGCGCGCCGGCCGGCGCGACCCGGGCGACGCGGAAGGCGGGCGCGCAGCGCGAGCCGCGGCCGGCGAACGCGAGCACCGCGTCCGGCCGCGGGTGCACCGGCCCGCTGGCCGGGTGGATGGCGTGCACCGCGACCCAGTCCCAGGTCGGGGTCAGCGAGGAGAGCACGGCCGGGTTGGCGAACCGGTAGCCGCTCTCGCCCGCGGGCTCGCAGCGCGACTGCGGGTCGGCCAGCCGCAGGTCGCCGCCGGCCGCGACGCCGCCGTGCCCGGCCGCGAAGAGCGCGCCGCGGGCGGCCTCGAGCAGGATCCAGCGGACCGAGTCGTCCCCGGCCCGGTAGGCATCGGCGGCGGCGCCGGTCCAGTACAGCTGCGCGCTGACCGCGAGCGCGGTCAGCGGGGCGTGCCGGGCCAGCCGCCGCTGCCCGCAGGC
>DATCGA010000376.1:0-11996 GCA_036509215.1 Trebonia sp. | reverse complement strand
CGGCCGTCGAGGCGGCCGCCGAGCGGGTGGTCAACGCCTTCGCGGAGCCGTTCGCGCTGGCGACCGGGCTGGTGACGAGCACCGTCACGGTCGGCGTCGCCACCACCTTGGACAGCGTCGACACCGACGAGCTGCTGCGGCACGCGGACCTGGCCCTCTACGCGGCCAAGTCGGCCGGCAAACGGCAGTGGCGCCGCTACCAGCCGGTGCTGAGCACCGGCCTGCTCCGGCGGCGCGAGCTCCAGGAGGCGCTGGAGGAGGCGGTCAGCACGCGCGCGTTCACGCTGGTCTACCAGCCGATCGTCGCGCTCGACACCGGAGAGCTGGCCGGCTTCGAGGCGCTGGTCCGCTGGCCGCACCCGGAGTGGGGCATGATGCAGCCCGGCCAGTTCATCACCCTGGCCGAGGAGACCGGCCAGATCATCGCGATCGGCGCCTGGGTCCTCGAGCGCGCGACCACCGACTTCGCCCGGTGGCTCAGGGATGCGGACGCGCCGACCGTGCCGGCCCCCCGCCAGCCTGGGGTCCCCCAGCAGCCGGGAATTCCCCAGCCGGGAGCCACCCAGCAGGCGGGAGTTCCGCAACGGCCGGGAGCCGAGCTGCCCGGGCGGCAGCGGCTCGCGCCGCGGCGCGAGCTGTACGTCAGCGTGAACGTGTCGGCCCGCCAGTTCGCCGACCCCAGCTTCGCCGACAACGTGCGGCGCGTGCTGGCCTCATCGGGCCTGGAGTCGAGCGCGCTCACGCTCGAGCTGACGGAGACCGCCCTGCTCCGCCGGGATGAGCGGCTGCACTCCGACCTCATGGAGCTGAAGTCCATCGGCGTCAAGCTGGCGATCGACGACTTCGGCACCGGCTACAGCTCTCTCAGCTACCTCCGGGAGCTGCCGTTCGACGTGGTCAAGATGGACAAGTCGTTCGTGGACGGCATCGCCGACTCCGAGCAGCGCCTTGCCCTTGCCGACGGCATCGTCCAGATCGCCAGGACGCTCAGGCTCGAGGTGGTCGCCGAGGGGATCGAGAGCGAGGTCCAGCGGGATCTGCTGACCGAGATGGGCTGCCACTACGGCCAGGGCTACCTGCTGGCGATGCCGATGCAGCCGAGCGAGGCCGAGGAACTGGCCCGCCACGGGTTCCCCGCCACGTCCCTGGTTCCGACGCACCGGCGCTGATCGGCCGTCGGTCGCCAGCCGCCGTCGTCACCAGTTGCCGTGGTGGTCGGGGACCAGCCTGATCAGCGGCAGCAGGGCGATCAGGAGGATGGCGAAGACCACGAACACGTGCGCCTGGACGAGCCCCGGATGGCTGCTCCTGGCGATGATCGCGGTGGTGACGGACACGGCGATGATCGCCCCCGACTGCCGGAACATCCCCCGCAGCCCGGCGATCGCGGCCACCTGGTCGGGGGCAAGCTGCAGGCTCGCGTTGTTGGCCGCGGGCACCGACAGGCCCATGCCGAAGCCGGTGATGGCGGCCCCGATCGCCAGCCACGCGTAGGGCGAGATGCCGGGCGAGAGCGACATCATCAGCAGCCCGCCGGCCAGCACGGCGAAGCCGATGATCATCGGGAGCCGGTAGCCGGTCCGCCGCAGGGTCATCGCGGCCACCCCGGCGACCGCGATCATGCCGACCGCGCGGGCGGTCAGCAGCGTGCCCGCGCCGAGCGCCGCGATGTGGTAGCGGTCCTGCGCGTAGAGCGGGACCAGGGCGGAGAAGCCCAGCGCGGCCGCCCCGTACACAAGGTTGATGAGGTTCATGATCCCGAAGCCGCGCCCGCGCAGCAGCCGATACGGCACGAACGGCGCGGCGTCGCGCCGCGAGTGCCTGACGAACGCCCACAGCGCGACCAGCGCGACCGCCTCGGAGCCGAGGAAGACCGGGCTGTAGAGCGGGATCTGCCCGCTGCCGAGGTAGCTGATCCCGAACATCGCCGTCGCGATCAGCACCGCCAGCAGGACGATCCCGCGCACGTCGATCCGGCTCTGCTTCCTGACCGACGACGAAGGGATGAACTTGACCGTGAGCGCGATCAGCGCGATTCCGATCGGCACGTTCACCAGGAAGATGCCGCGCCAGGACCAGTAGCTGACGAAGACGCCGCCAACGATGGGCCCGATGATGCCGCCGACTGGCAGGATAGAGGTGAACATTCCGACCGCGCGGTCGCGCTCGGGGCCGAAGTGGTCGGCGACGATGCCCGTGGCCGACGGCATGAAGGCCCCGCCGCCCAGGGCCTGGATGAACCGGGGCAACAGCAGGAGGGCCATATTGGGTGCGAACCCGCAGCACAGCGACGCGAGGGTGAAGACCGCGGCCGAGACCGCGAACACCTTCTTGCGGCCGTACATGTCGCTGATCTTGCCTGCCATGGGCATCGCGATGACCTGGCCGAGGGCGTAGATCGTGATCGTCCAGCCGCTCCAGTTGATCCCGGCGTGCAGGTCGTGCTCGATCGAGGGCAGCGCGGTCGCCACAATGGTCTGGTCGATCGAGGCCATGAACAAGCCGATGGAGACGATGGCGAAAACCAGCCAGCGCCGTTCCATCACCTCGGCCGGAGCGGCCGGGAGTGCGGCCTCCCCCGCTGCCGTGGCTGCCGCACGATTATCGATCGCACTCACGTAAGGTCACGTTAGTTGCTTGCTGGCAAGCATTCAAGCTATTCGCGGAGAGAGCCTATGGACGCCGAACTCGTTGCCCGGCTGCGCGGAGTCATCCCCCGGCTCGCCCGGGAGTTCAACGACACGTCCACCGGCGAGGGCCTGACGCCGACCCAGTACTCGGTCCTCGCGCTGGTCCGCAGCCGCGGGCCGCTCGGCCTGGCCGAGCTGACGGAACTTGAGGGCCTCAACCCGACCATGGTGTCGCGGATCATCAAGGTGCTCGACGAGCGCGGCCTGATTCGCCGGATGCCCGACCCCCATGACCTGCGGGCGGCCCGGCTGACGGCCACCCCGATGGGCGAGCAGATGCACGACCGGGTCCGGGCGCAACGCACCCAGGTCCTGTCCGAGCGCCTCGGCCGGCTTTCCCCGGAGACCGCCGAGAGCCTGCTCGCGGCCGTGCCCGCGATGGAGGCCCTCGCCGAGGCGGTGAAGCCGCTGCCCCGGACGGCCCGCTAAGCGGCTAGCCCCCGTCGGCGAACGCCGGGGGTAGCACCGGCCGGAACACGGCCAGCGCGAGCGCCAGTGCCCCGTAGTAGCCGACCAGCCACGTCAGCTCGGCCAGCCGCTCCTGGCCGATGGCATCCACGCCGTCGGAGTAATCCTCGTCCGACAGCGTCCTGTCGACTGTCATCACCCGGGCCAGCCGGACGATCATCGCCTCGTCGGCGGACAGCTCGTCCGGGTTCTGACCCGCAAGCACGGCGTCGATCTGCTCCTGCGTCAGGCCGAGCGCGCGGGCGGCGGGCTCGTGCGCAAGCCGCTCGAAGTCACTGCGCAATATCCCGGCCACGGACAAAATGGCGAGCTCGCGTTCCCGCCCGGTCAGCGCCGTGCCGAACCGGATCTTCGCCCCGACCTGCTGCATAGCGTTGCCGACCTCCGGTGAGAGCAGCATGACCGCGAACGGGCCGAGCAGTTGCCCGTCGGCATCGGTGATCGGCACCATGCCCGCCTGGCTGGCCCTCGGACCGCCGGTGATCGCGTCATAGAGGGCACGTTGGGCCGGGGCCAGCTCGGCCGGCGGAATCAGGTCAAGCCGGGGCGGCAGCTTCTCGAACAAGGGTCACTCTCTCGCGTTGGCTCACGGCACTCCACCGGCGCCGCCTGCGAATTGTCGCATCCAGCCGGCCCGCAGGTTCGGCCGGGCAACTCGCGGGCGCGGGTCCCGGCCAGCTACACACGGGCAGCGTTAGCCGGGCGGCCTGCCGGTGCTGTTCCTGACGATGAGCTCGGTCGGCACCGAGGTCTTGTCGTTCTCGGTCGCCGCCCCTGACACCTTCTGCAGCAGCTTGCGGATGCTCAGCCGGCCGACGGCGCCGAAGTCCTGGCGGATCGTGGTCAGCGGCGGCCAGAACGAGCGGGCCTCGGCCATGTCGTCGAACCCGACGATGCTGATCTCGCCCGGGATGTCCCGGCCGAGCTCGTGCAGCGCCCGCATCACCCCCAGCGCCATCTGGTCGTTGGCCGCGAAGATGGCGGTCACGTCGGGCCGCCGGCCGAGGGTCAGACCGTGCCGGTAGCCGGACTCCGAGGTCCAGTCGCCGCGCAGCGCCGGCGGCGGGGTGATGCCCGCCTCCCGCAGCGTCCGCTCCCAGGACTCGGTCCGGCGGGCGGCCGAGAACGCCGCCAGCGGGCCGGCGATGTGCCAGACCTGGCGGTGGCCGAGCTGCAGCAGGTGCTCGGTGGCCTGCCGGGCGCCGAGCGCCTGGTCGGTGTCGACCACCGTGTAGTCGGGGCCGGCCCCGGAGTCGATCAGGACCACCGGGATGCCCGGCGGCAGCGCGAACTCGGCCTGGTCGAGCAGGCGCGCCTCCAGCAGGATCACCGCGCCGTCGACCGCCTGCGCGCTCAGCCGCTGGTAGGCGCCGGACACCCGGCCGAGCGTCGGATCGGAGATCGGCAGCAGCGTGACCGAGTAGTCGGTGTGCGCGGCCTCCTGCGCGATCGCGTCGAGGGTGCGGATGTTGCCGAACGTCTGCAGCGACGTCATGATCACGCCGAAGGTGTGGAAGCGGCCGCTCTTGAGCGCCCGGGCGGCGCCGTTCGGCCGGTACCCGAGGGTCTGCATGGCCTGCACGACCCGGGCCCGGGTCTGCTCGTCGACGTTCGAGTGCCCGTTGGACACCCGCGACACCGTCTGCGACGACACCCCGGCCAGTCGGGCCACATCGGCCATCGAGGGACGCGGCGCCCCGGCCGCACTGATCTTCGTCCGCGTCATGTCTTCGTCCGCGTCATGTCTTCGCCCGCGTCATGTCTTCCCGTGTCTCCCCGTCGCTACCATCCGGCCAAAAGCTATGCTTGCGCGTCCATGTTAAGCCAGTGTATGTTCGCGTAAACATTAAATGTTTGCGTAAACATCGGCTCGGCTCGGCTCGGTAGCAAGCGAACGGAAATCTATGGCAGACCTCCCGCTAGGCGCTCGGCCGCTCCGCGGCGCCCGGCCGGCCCGACGGCGCCGCCGCTGGACGGGCTGGGGATTCGTCGCGCCGTTCCTGGTGGTCTTCGCGTTCGCGCTGGTCGCGCCCATCGGCTACGCGATCTACCTCAGCCTGTTCCGCGAGCAGCTGATCGGCGGCAACTCGTTCGTGGCGCTCGAGAACTACCGGCAGGCGCTGACCGACCCGCAGTTCTGGTCGTCGGTGCGCCGGGTGGCGATCTTCCTCGCCGTGCAGGTCCCGGTCATGCTGGTCCTCGCGCTGCTGGCGGCGCTGGCGCTGGACAGCGCGAGGCTGCGCTGGGCGCCGTTCTACCGGCTGGCGATCTTCCTGCCTTACGCCGTGCCGGCCGTGGTCGCGTCGCTGATGTGGGGCTTCGTCTACGGTTCGCAATTCGGCCTGGTCTCCAAGCTCAGCAGCGTGCTGCACGTCGGCCTGCCCGACCCGCTCTCGGGGAGCTGGGTGCTTGCGTCCATCGGCAACGTCGTGACCTGGGAGTTCGTCGGCTACAACATGCTGATCTTCTACGCCGCGCTGCGGTCGGTCCCGGGCGACCTGTACGAGGCGGCGGAAATCGACGGGGCGGGACCGGTGCGGATCGCCCGGTCCATCAAGCTGCCCGCGCTGCGCCCGGCGATGGTGGTCGCGGTGGTCTTCTCGATCATCGGCAGCCTGCAGCTGTTCAACGAGCCCAACGTCCTGCACTGGCTCGCGCCCGACACCATCCCGCCGAACTTCACCCCCAACATGTACGCCTACAACCTGTCGTTCTCGGGCCAGGAGTACAACTACTCGGCCACCATCGCCGTGGTCATGGGCGTCCTGACGATGCTCGCGGCGGGCGGGGTGCAGTGGTACGGCAGAAGGAGGATGGCGTGACCGCGACGACGACGCCGGCCCGGGCGGCGCGCAAGGCGAACGCCGCCCAGGCGGGGCGCTCGGCGCGCGCGAACCGGAGCCAGGGCACCCGCAAGCGGAACTCGCTCCTGCTCAGCCTCCTGATGACGGTGATGCTGCTGTACGCCCTGCTGCCGCTGTTCTGGCTGGTGGTCAACTCCTCGAAAACCCCCGCGGCGCTGTTCAGCACCTTCGGCCTCTGGTTCGGCGGGCCGTTCGCCCTCTGGTCCAACATCCACCAGGTGCTGACCTACGACAACGGCATCTTCGTCCGCTGGCTCGCGAACACGCTGCTCTACGTCGTCGTCGGCGCGGGCGGGGCCACCTTCCTGGCCACCCTGGCGGGCTACGGGCTGGCCAAGTACGACTTCCCCGGTCGCCGCGGTGTCTTCGCCGTCGTGCTCGGCGCGGTCGCGGTGCCGGGCACGGCGCTCGCCGTGCCCACCTTCCTGCTCTTCTCCGACCTGCACCTGACCAACACGCCGTGGTCGGTCATCCTGCCATCCCTGGTCAGCCCGTTCGGGCTGTACCTGATCTGGGTGTACGCGCAGGACGCGGTGCCCGCCGAACTGCTCGAGGCCGCCCGGATGGACGGCGCCAGCGAGATCCGCACGTTCTTCCAGATCTCGCTCCGGCTGCTGACGCCCGGCGTCGTCACCGTGCTGCTGTTCACCGTGGTCGCGACCTGGAACAACTACTTCCTGCCGCTGATCATGCTGAGCACGCCGCAGTGGTACCCGCTGACCGTCGGCCTCAACGACTGGGACCAGCAGTCGTTCACGGCCGGCGGCCAGGCCATCTACAACCTCGTGATCACCGGGTCGCTGCTCACCGTCATCCCGATCATGATCGCCTTCCTGGTCATGCAGCGCTACTGGCGGTCCGGTCTGGCCGCCGGGAGCGTGAAGCAGTGACCGGCCACCACCGCCACCCCTGACGCACTCCCCGACTCTGCCCCGACCCACCAGCAACGGCCGCCTCACCCTCGATCGATCAGCGAACCGTCGACAATGAAGTGGAAGGCACGATAATGCACGAGAACTCTCTTAAGAGAACGAGAACCCGTAGCTGGCGGACGGCGGGCGCCACCGCGTCGGTCGCCACCGCCGGCCTCGCCCTGGCGGCCGGACTGGCCGCCTGCAGCAGCTCGAGCAGCCCCGCCACCAGCAGCGCAGGCGGGTCGAGCGCCAGCAGCCCGGCTGCCGCCAGCACCGGCGCGTCCGCGATCGCCGCCGCCCTCCAGCAGCCGACCACGCTGACCATGTGGGCGTGGGCGCCGCAGACGGCCGGCATCGTGAAGGCGTTCGAGAAGAAGTACCCGAAGGTCTCGGTCAACCTGGTCAACGCGGGCACCGGCTCGGCCGAGTACACCAAGCTCGAGACCGCGATCAAGGCCGGGTCCGGCGCCCCCGACGTCGCCCAGATCGAGTATTACGCACTCCCCCAGTTCGCCCTCCAGGGCGCGCTGGCCGACCTGTCCGCCGACGGCCTCAGCAGCGCCCAGAGCCAGTTCTCGAGTGCGGTCTGGGACTCGGTCGACGTCGGCGGCAAGCTCGTCGGGCTGCCGCAGGACACCGGGCCGATGGCGCTGTTCTACAACAAGGCGGTCTTCGACAAGTACCACCTGACGGTGCCGACCACCTGGGCGCAGTACGCCGCCGACGCGGCCAAGCTGCACGCGGCCAACCCGAAGGAGTACATCGGCAACGACACCGGCGACCCCGGCTTCGTCACCAGCATGATCTGGGCGGCCGGGGGCGACCCGTATGCGGTCAGCGGCACCAAGAACGTGACCATCAACCTGCAGGACGCCGGGGCCAAGAAGTTCGCCACCCTCTGGTCCCCGCTGATCACCAAGGACCTGCTCGCGCCGGTCACCTCGTGGTCGACCCAGTGGTACACCGGCCTGGCCAACGGCAGCATCGCCAGCCTGGTGACCGGCGGCTGGATGGGCGTCGACCTGGAGACCGGCGTGCCGTCGGGCAAGGGCGACTGGCGGGTCGCGCCGTTGCCCGAGTGGACCGCGGGCACAGCCGCGACCTCGGAGAACGGCGGCAGCGCGGACTCGGTGCTCGCCTCGAGCAAGAACCAGCTCGCGGCGGCCGGGTTCCTGCAGTTCATGAACACCGGCCCGGGTGAGCAGATCTCCGCCAACTCGGGCGACTTCCCGTCATCCGTCGCGATGCTCAACGCGGCCTCGTTCCTGGACCAGGCCCCGTCCTACTTCGGCGGCCAGAAGATCAACCAGGTCCTCTCGCAGGCGGCCTCCCAGGTCCTGCCGGGCTGGTCCTACCTGCCCTTCCAGGTCTACGCCAACAGCATCTTCCCGAATACGGTCGGCCAGGCCTACACCGGCAAGTCCACCCTCGACGCGGGCCTGCAGGCGTGGGCGCAGCAGTCGGCCAGCTACGGGAGCCAGCAGGGGTTCAGCGTCAGCAGCTAGTCGATCCGCAGCACTCGCTCGATCTTGGTGGCCGGCCGGGCTCCCGGCCGGCCACCGCCGCGCGCGGCCAATGCGCGCGAGAGGAAGGAAGAAAACATCCATGAGGGAGCCCGGCGACCCCCGCGAGCCCCGCAAGTTCCTCGTCGGCGAGCGCGACTTCCTGCTCGACGGCGAGCCGTTCCGCATCCTGTCCGGCGCCCTGCACTACTTCCGGGTCCACCCCGGGCACTGGGCCGACCGGATCAGGAAGGCCAGGCAGATGGGCCTGAACACGGTCGAGACGTACGTCGCCTGGAACGCGCACGCGCCCCGGCCGGATGAGTTCCGGCTCGACGGCGGGCTCGATCTCGGCCGCTTCCTCGACCTGGTGGCGGCCGAGGGGATGCTCGCGATCGTCCGCCCCGGGCCGTACATCTGCGCCGAGCTGACCAACGGGGGCCTGCCCGGCTGGCTCCGGGCAGCCGGGGTGACCGCCGTCCGCAGCAGCGACCCGGCGTTCATGGCGGCCGTGCGCGGCTACCTCGAGCGGCTCGCGCCCGTCGTCGTCCCGCGCCAGATCGACCAGGGCGGTCCGATCATCATGGTGCAGGTCGAGAACGAGTACGGCGCCTACGGCCGGGACCGGGAGTACCTGGGCGAACTGGCCGGGCTGATCCGCGAGACCGGGATCACGGTGCCGCTGAACACCGTCGACCAGCCGGTCGGCGACATGCTCGCCCGCGGCGCGCTGCCGGGGGTGCTCGCCACCGGGTCGTTCGGCGGCCACGTGGCGGAACGGCTGGCGGCGCTGCGCGCGTACCAGGCCGACGGGCCGCTGATGTGCTCGGAGTTCTGGCACGGCTGGTTCGACGACTGGGGCGGCCACCATCACGTCACGCCGGTGACGGAGGCCGCCGGGAACCTCGACCAGATGCTCCGCGCGAGCGCCTCCGTCAACATCTACATGTTCCACGGCGGGACGAACTTCGGCCTGACCAACGGGGCCAACGACAAGGGCACCTATCACCCGATCACCACCAGCTACGACTACGACGCGCCGCTCGACGAGGCCGG
Source organism: Trebonia sp. (assembly GCA_036509215.1). GTDB lineage: Bacteria > Actinomycetota > Actinomycetes > Streptosporangiales > Streptosporangiaceae > Trebonia. The sequence continues at coordinate 2,502 of DATCGA010000376.1, read as the reverse complement.
GAACCCGACCGCCAAGTACTGGGCGTTCCGCGACGTGATCGCCAGGCACGCCGCCGTCAGCGCCGACGTCCCGGCCGCGGCGGCCGCGCCCGCGCCCAGCTTCACCGCGTCGCTGCGCCAGGCGCTGCCGCTGTGGGACGCGCTCGACCTGCTCGGGCAGGCGGCCGCCCACGACGCGGTCGTCACCGCCGACGAGGCCGGCCAGTACCAGGGCCTCACGCTGTACGCGACCGATCTCACGACCGCCGGCGACGCTGCCGCGGTGCTCACGGTGGGCGAGGTCAGGGACCGGGCCCAGGTCTTCGTCAACCGGCAGGGGGTCGGCGTCCTCGCCCGCGACCATCACGACACCTCACTGCCGCTGCCCCCCGGCGCCCGCGGCCGCCTGGAGATCCTGGTCGAGGACCAGGGCCGGGTGGACTACGGCGGCCGCATCGGCGAGGCCAAGGGGCTCATCGGCCCGGTGTCGGTCGGCGGCACCGAACTGCGCGGCTGGAACGTCCGGCCGATGCCCCTGGAGGACATCACGGCGGTCGCGAGGGCGCTCCGCGACCGGCCGGAGGGAGATCGCCAGCCGGCCGCGCCGGCCGGACAACTGCCCGGCCCCGCCTTCGCGCTCGGGGTTTTCGACCTCACCGAGGCGGCCGACCTGTACCTGTCCACCGACGGCTGGGGCAAGGGCTTCGCCTGGGTCAACGGCTTCTGCCTGGGCCGGTACTGGTCGCGCGGACCGCAGCGGGCGCTCTACGTGCCCGGGCCCGCCACCCGTCCGGGCGCCAACGAGCTGATCATTCTTGAGCTGCACGCGGCCAGCGTGGCCGTTGCCTTCCGCCCCGGTCCCGACCTGGGCCATACTGAATTGTGAACGGTCACACTGGACAGTGAGCACACTGAACACCAGACTCTGGACGCTGCCCGGATCCATCCCACGGGGATCCAACCGAGGAGAGCACACGCCGATGTCCGGCATAGCCAAGCGCGTCACCCGGCTGAGCGATGGGCGCGAGCTCATCTACTTCGACGACGCGGACACGGCCCTGCCGCCGGAGCGGAAGGCCGACCAGCGCCCGCCCGCGCCCAGGCCGCCGGCCCCGGAACTGCGACTCGACCCGCTGACGGGCGAGTGGATCTCGATCGCGACCGCCCGCCAGAACCGCGCGTTCCTGCCGCCCGACGACCTCGACCCGCTGGCGCCGTCCGCCCCCGGGCGGCCGACGGAGATCCCCGACAACTTCGATGTGGCGGTGTTCGAGAACAAGTCGCCGTCCTTCGGCCCCGGGCTGCCGACTCCGGGCGAGCTCTTCGCCGATCCGGCGGGCGCCCGGATCGTGCCCGGGGGGCTAGAAGTAGGCAGTTCCCGCCCCGGCTTCGGCCGGTGCGAGGTGGTCTGCTTCGGCCCGGCCCGCACCGGCTCGTGGGGTGACCTGACCGAGTCGCGGGCGAGGACCATCGTCGAGGCGTGGGCCGACCGCACCGCCGCGCTGTCGGCGCTGCCCGGCGTCGAGCAGGTGTACGTCTTCGAGAACCGGGGGCGGGAGATCGGCGTGACCCTGCTCCATCCGCACGGGCAGATCTACGGCTACCCGTACATCACGCCGCGCACCCGCCGGCTGCTCGCCTCGATCGACTCCTACGGCCCGGAGTTGATGGCGGACATCCTGGCGTTCGAGCAGAAATCCGAGCAGCGGGTCCTCATCCGCGGCGAGCACTTCACGGTCTTCGTCCCGTTCGCCGCCCGCTGGCCGATCGAGATCCACATGCTCCCGCACCGCCACGTGCCCGACTTCGCCGCCACCACCGACGCCGAGCGGGCCGAGATCGCGCTCCTCTACCGGCGGATCGTGCGCGCGATCGACGCCCTCTACGACACCCCGACCCCCTACATCGCCGCCTGGCACCAGGCCCCGGTCCGGGCCTGCCGGGACCGGGTGCGGCTGATGCTCCAGGTCACCTCGCCGCGCCGGGCGGCCGACAAGCTCAAGTACCTGGCCGGCTCCGAGACCGGCATGGGGGCCTTCATCGGCGACGTGGCCCCGGAGGCGTCGGCCGAGCGAATCAGGGCCGCGCTGTCCTCCATCCCCGACTGACCGACCGCCGCGACCAACCAGCCGACCGGAGGAAACGCGCCCGTGCCAGCTCACCTGGACGTCCTCGCTGATGCCACCGCCCGCGGATTCGGCGACGCCTTCGGGCGCGGCTGCGCCGGGGTCTGGTCCGCGCCCGGCCGGGTGAACCTGATCGGCGAGCATACCGACTACAATGAGGGCTTCGTGCTCCCCGTCGCCGTCGATCGCGAGGTACGCGTGCTCGGTGGTCGCCGTCGCGACCGCCGCGTCGACATGTATGCCGCCAACTTCGAGCGCCGCGCGTCTTTCGACCTCGACGCGCTCGCACTCAGGAAGGGCGACGACGCCTGGCTCAATCTCCCTCAGGGCGTGGCCGACGCGCTGCAGCGCGCGGGGCGCCAGTTGACCGGCGCCAACCTCGTCATGTGGGGCAATG
>DATCGA010000375.1:0-4652 GCA_036509215.1 Trebonia sp. | reverse complement strand
CCGGCCGCGACGACGTGAGCGCCGGCGTCGCGGGCGGCGAGGGCAATGGCGCGGGCGATCCCGCTCCCCCGCCCGATGACGAGCACCTTCTGATCATGCAGTGATCCGTTCACGCGGCAACGTCCTTCCCGGAAGCAGAGTGCGGCTAGTTGAAGCCTGCTGCCAGCCGGATCTCATTCGCATCCCCCAAATGAACGGTCGCTGAGGGGGCATTGTCATGATGCTGATGGCGAGGAACGCCACTCCGGCCGAGAAGGTGCGCAGGCGCGTCGCCCTCAGCGCTGGGGTTACCGCGCTCGGCCGGCTGCTGTTCGGCTATGACACCGGGGTGGTGTCCGGGGCGCTGCTGGTCGGCGCGGTGGTGGGGGCGCTGCTGGCGGCCATCACCCCGACCTTTCCGGTGCTGCTGGTGGCGCGGATCGTGATCGGTCTGGCGGTCGGGGTCGGCCTCGATGGTGGTGCCGCTCTACATCGGCGAGCTCGTGCCGCCCAAGGTCCGTGGCGGTCTGGTCAGCCTGAACCAGCTCGCGATCACCAGCGGCATCCTGGTGTCCTACCTGATCGACTACTGGCTGTCGGGCACGGAGAACTGGCGGCTGATGTTCGGCCTGGCCGCGATCCCGGCCGTGCTGCTGTTCGCGGGGATGCTCTTCCAGCAGGAGAGCCCGCACTGGCTGATCCGGCAGGACCGGATCGACGACGCCCGGGGCGTGCTCAAGCGGGTGCGGAACGAAGAGGACATCGAAGCCGAGATCAGCGACGTCCAGGAGGTCAGCCGCAAGCAGGCGGGGAGCAGGGAGCTGCTGTCGCCCTCGGTCCGCCCGCTGCTGACGGTCGGCGTCCTGCTCGCGGTGTTCCAGCAGATCACCGGCATTAACACGGTCATCTACTACGCCCCGACGCCGCTGCAGGGGGCCGGCTTCGGCAACTCGGCCGCGCTGCTCGCCAACGTGGTCAACGGCGCGGTCAACGTCGGGATGACCATCGTCGCGATCTGGCTGCTCGACCGGGCGGGCCGGCGTCCGCTGCTGCTGAGCGGGACGGCGGGCATGGCGGTCGGCATGGCGATCACCGGCTGCGCCTTCCTCGGCGGCGAGCACCTGCACGGGGCGCTGGCCATCGTCGCGGTGGCCGGCCTGCTGATCTACACCGGGTCGTTCGCGATCGGGCTCGGACCGGTGTTCTGGCTGCTGATCGCGGAGATCTACCCGCTCCGGATCCGGGGCGCGGCGATGAGCGTCGCCACCATGGCCAACTGGGGCGCCAACTTCGTCGTCACGATCTCGTTCCTGACCCTGCTGAACGCGATCAGCGGCGTCGGCGTGTTCTTCCTGTTCGGCTTCCTCACGCTGGTCGCGCTGGCGTACTTCTGGCGCAAGGTGCCCGAGACCAAGGGGCGCAGCCTGCAGGAGATCGAGCACGAGCTGACCGGCGGCAAGGCCTAGTCCGACAGGCCCGCCAGGCGGTCCTTGATCTCGGCGGTGACCGCGTCGGGCGGCTGATCGGCGTTGACCGTGACCAGGATGCCCCGTTCTTCGTAATACGGGACGAGCGCGGCCGTCGTCTGGGCGAACACCTGGAACCGGTGCTTGATCACCTCGGCCGTGTCGTCGCTGCGGCCCTCCTGGCGGGCGCGGGCGAGCAGCCGCTCCATCAGCACCGCCTCCGACGCCTGGAGGTAGATCGTGGCCTGCAGGGTGAAGCCGCGGCCGGCCGCGAATTCGGCCGCCGCCATGGCCTGCGGGAGGTTCCTGGGGAAGCCGTCGAGGATGAACCCGCTGCGGGCGGCCGCCTCGGCGGCGGCCGGGAGGAGCACGTCGAGCACGATCTGGTCGGGGACCAGGTCACCGCTGGCCTGATAGGCGGCGATCTCACGGCCGAGCTCGGTCTGGCCCTGGGCCGCGGCCCGGAGCAGGTCGCCGGCGGCAATGTGCTCGGCGCCGGACCACGCCGCCAGCCGCTCGCCCTGGGTGCCCTTGCCGGCGCCGGGAGGGGCGAGCATCAGCAGTCTCAAAGTCCGGCCAGTTTCGTCATGCTGATCATTCTTCATATTGTCCACCATTGTCCGGCGGGCGATGTAAGAGGCCGCCCGGTCCCCCGTGGCTGCCGTTGTCCCCGTCGTCGTCCCGCGCCGCCAGCGCCGCCTCCACCGCGGCGCCGACGTCCGCCTTCGCCCCCAGCCTGCGCAGCGCGTGGCCGAGCGCGGTCAGCCCGATCACCGGGCTCATCGGGTACGCGGCCGGGCCCATGTGCCCGATTTGCAGCACCCGCCCCCTGAGCGCGCCCTGTCCCCCCGCCAGCATGACCCCCGACTCGGCCCGCGCGACCGCGCGGACCTCGGCTTCGTCGACGCCGCCGGGCATCTCGATCGCGGTCACGGTGTCGGCCTTGATGGCGTCCTCTGCCGCCCAGAGATTCAGGCCGAGCGCCCGCACGCCGGCCCGGACGGCGCGGGCCGCCCGCCGGTGGCGTCTGACAACGTTGGCCGGGCCCTCGGCCAGGTACTGCGTCAGGCAGGAGCGGAGCCCGTAGATCTCGGAGACCGACGGCGTGAACGGGAACGCCCGGTCCGGCCGGTGCGCGTCCCGCCAGGCTTCGATGGAGAGGGCGGACCCTCGCGGGGCGTTCGGGTTGGCGGCGATGCGCCGCCAGGCGTCGTCGCTGACGTGCAGCAGGGAGAGGCCGGGGGCACCGCCGAGGGCCTTCTGCGGGGCGGTGATGGCGATGCCGGGCCAGTGCTCGAAGTCGGTCCGCATCCCGGCGAAGCTCGAGACCGCGTCGACGAAGAGCAGCTGGCCGCTTCTTGCTGTTATCGTGGCGATCGCGTCGACGTCGTTCATCGTGCCTGACGGCGTCTCGCAGTGCACCACGGCCACGATCGTGACGTCCGGGCGCCGGGCGAGCGCGTCGCTCACGGCGGCGGGCGCGATCGAGGCGTTGTAGGCGGTCTCGACCTCGACGACCTCGCGGGCGAACTTTGCCGCCAGCTGCCCGAACGCCTGGCCGTAGATCCCGGTGACCACGTTCAGCACCACGTCGTCCGGGCCGATCAGGGCGGCGGCGGCCGCCTCGATGCCCACCACCGCCTCGCCGGGGAAGATGACCGGGTCGGCCGAGGTGCCGAACGCCTCCCGCAGCAGCGCGACCGTCTGCGCGTAGAGCGCGCGGAACGCGGGGTCGGTGTGGTGCAGGACGGGCTGGGCGAGGGCCGCCTGGGTCGCCGGGGTGCTGCCGACCGGACCGGTCGCCAGCGTGAACACCGGCCACGTCTCGGCAGGGCTCATGTCCCACTCCCCCATCGGCAGCTACGAGAACAACGTTAACCCTGTTAATCCCACCCGCGCAGTATGAAATACCGGCGCAATGTCCCTGTTGCCATGACTCCTCGCCGTTGTAAGCTAATCAACTTTGCTTCTTCAGGAGGTCGAGTTGGCTGAGTACCCGAAGGAAGTCACGCAGCGATTCCTTGGCACCCCGGAGCAGAATGCGGTCGCGCTGGTCGGCGACCGCCCGGCGCGGTGGGACCACATCGTCATCGAGGACTACGACCCGGTCTGGGTCGATCAATTCGCCGCGGCCGCCTCGCTGCTTTCCGAGGTTCTGGGCGGTCAGATCATCGCCATCGAGCACGTCGGGTCGACGTCGGTGCCGGGCCTGCCGGCCAAGCCCGTCATCGACATCGACCTGCTGATCGAGGACACGGCGGACGAGTCCCGCTACGTCCCCGCCCTCTCAACCCGCGGTTACTGGCTGGTGCTGCGCGAGCCGTGGTGGTACGGGCACCGGATGCTGGTCAGCCCGGCCGAGGACGTCCATCTGCACCTGTGGCCGAAGGAAGCGCCCGAACCGATCAGGCACCGGCTCTTCCGCGACTGGCTGCGCTCGCATCCGCAGGACCGGGAGCTGTACGCCACCGCCAAGCGGCGCCTCGCGGGCGACACGGTGCGCAACCCCGGCCGCTACAACCTGGCCAAGAACGATGTCATCGACGACATCTACACGCGCATCTTCGCCGCGGGCCCGCAGGCAGGGGGCGCTGGATGAGGCTGATCTGCCGACCCCGGGCGGGCTGCCCGGTCAGGCGCGGCCTGACCGGACGACGAGGCCGACCGCCCACGGGCCGATTGTGAGAGCGAGAAAGATCGGGTTGAACGTGGTCCTGCCGTTCGCGATCTGCAGCCCGACGGTGAGCAGGAGCAAGGCGGCGATCGACCGCCGCTGATCGGCCTGGGTTCCCAACGAGTAGGCCAGCAGGAAGGCGGGCACCGCGATCAGGTCGCCCAGTTCGCTCGGTATCGTGGCCAACGATCCCAGGGCGGCGGATACCGCGAACAGAATAGCCGCCGCGATGGCCGACAGTTGGGGATCCGCGCGCCGCGGGATGAGGCAGCAGAAGGCGCCGACCGCGCAGGCCGTCTCCAGCAGGTTGTCCGCGCCGTGCAGCAGATCCTCCGCCGCCAGGGATATCACCAGGGTCGCGCTCAGCCCGATGGCAAGGAGCAGGTCACCGCTCACGCCGCCAGCCATCCGCGACCTCACGGGAGCTCCCTCCGCCGACATCTTATTATCGCCCGGCGATCCGGCCGCCCTAACGCTAGCCCAGTCAAACTGACTCAAGAACCAAGGCGGGCCCGCGCGACGAGACACGCCCC
>DATCGA010000374.1:0-4533 GCA_036509215.1 Trebonia sp. | reverse complement strand
GGGCGGGTGGTCGCGATCCGCTGGTTCGAGATGCTCGTCGGCGTGCTGCTGAAACAGGTCGCGGTCGCGCTCGTCCTCTCGATCCTGCTCTACTGCTACTCGCTGATCATGAGCACCACCGATCAGCAGCTGCCCTGGGCGCTCAAGATCATGATGATCTCGCTCGTCACGGTGGCCGTGTTCATCTACCGCAAGCCGTTCCAGCACCTGTTCTCCTCGGTCGGCTACGGCATGCTCGGCGCCAACGAACGGGCCGAGACCTCGTGGCGCGAGTCGGCCTTCGGGTTCCGCCGGATCACCGCCACCACGGCGGGCACCATCGTGCCCGGCACGGGCGCGTCGCGCGCGTCCCGCTGGGCGCGCCGGACTGCGCCGGACGGCGGTGGCGCCGCCGGGACCGTGGCCGGCACCGGCGAGGGCGTCCGCGCCACCTCCGCCGACGGGATGTCCGGGGTGCCGACGGCCGACAGTCACTCCGCCGGGCGGCAGTGGCCAGGGGCCGGGGTGGGCACCGGGCGCACAGCACCGCCCTTGCCGCTGCCGACCAACGGCAGCGCGCCGACCCCGAACGGCGGCTCGGCGGGCTGGGCCAGGGGCGGCGGCGGGGCGGCGGCCGGAGCGCGGGGTCCCGCGCAACCGCCTGTCCGCACGACCGGGCCGATGCCCGCCGCGCCCGCGCAGCCGCCGCCGCGACCGACGCCGCCCGCGCCGAGGCAGTCCGGGGCGCCGCGGCCGGGCGCGAGGCGGACGACGTCGACGCCGCCTGCGCCGACGCAGTCCACGCCGCCGCCCGCACCGCCGTTCTGGTCGCGGTCCCGCCGCCGGCCCCACTAAGCGGAGCAGGCCATGGAACTCTCGCCCGGCAGACAACGGCTGCTGTTTGTGGTCGTCGTCATCGCGCTCGTCGGCCTCGGCATCTTCGTGATCCACGGGCGGAACCACCAGAACGCGGCGACGCCCGCCGCGACCCCGACGCCGACCCAGAGCGGGCCGGCCGCGAGCGCGGCGGCGACCGGGACGCCGACCGCCGCGCCCTCGGCGGCCGCGTCGCTGGCGGCCGCATCGCCGTCCGCCTCATCCGGCGCCGCCAACATCTACCAGTGGCTGCCGTTCACTCAGTCGGACCTCGGCGCCGCGGCCAAGACCACGCTCGCGTTCGCCAACGTCTACGCCAACACCAGCTACACCGAGACGAAGGCCGCCTACCTCGCCAAGCTGACCGGGCTGACCACGTCGCAGGAGGCGGCGACGCTCGAGTCCGACTTCGAGACGCCCAACATCCTCGCCACCCGGATCGCCGACAAGCAGGTCGCCACCGGAACCCCGACGATCGACTCGATCAGCTCGTTCGGCCCGCAGGTTCCCCCGGGCCCCGCGGGCCCCCCGTCGATCACGTTCCTGGTCGCCATCGCGCAGAAACTCTCCTCGACCTCGGGCACGATAACCAGCACGCCGGAGTACACCGTCACTATCGCCTCGACGGCGAACGGCTGGCAGGTCAACAACATCCAACTCGCCTCGCTGGGTAACTCGTGAATCGCCGCGCGGCCGGCCCAACGGTCGTCGGCATCGCCCTTGCGCTGCTGCTGTGCCTGCTGGTGGTGCCGATGCTGGTCGTGGGGGGCACCGCCATGCTGTTCGCGGGCGGTGACGGGTCGTCCTGCGCGTCCAACCCGGCCGCGGCCGTCCAGCCGACCGTGAGCACCGTCGCCGCCAACTCGATCCCGGCCAACTACCTGCACTGGTTTCAGTTCGTGGGGCTCCAGTACAACGTGCCGTGGACGATCCTGGCCGGCATCGGGAAGGTAGAGAGCGACGACGGCCAGACCACCCTGCCCGGCGTGAACTCCGGGGCTAACGGGTTCGGCGCGGCCGGGCCGATGCAGATCGGCATCGAGGGCGCGTCGGGCGACGCGTGGGCCACCTACGCCACCGTCGAGGACGGCAAACCCCCCGCCAGCGTCTACGACCCGGCCGACGCGATCGCGGCCGCGGCCAAGTACCTAATCGCGCATGGGGTGCAGCAGAACGTCCCGCAGGCGATCTTCGCCTACAACCACGCCGACTGGTACGTCCAGGAGGTGCTCTCCTGGGCCTCCACCTACGCCAGCGGCGGCTACACGATCTCCGAGGTCACGCCCAACGGCGACGGCACCGCCGATACCAGCGTCCTGGCCGACACCAACTGCAAGGAAGACAGCCAGCTGGCCTCGTTCGTCGCGCCTAACGCGATCGTGGCCAACGCCGTCAACTACGCCGAGGAGCAGCTCGGCAAGCCGTACCTGTGGGGCGGCACCGGACCGAACGCGTACGACTGCTCGGGGCTGGTCATGATGGCCTATCAGTCGGCCGGAGTCACGATCCCGCGTACCTCCCAAGAACAGTGGAAGCTACTGCCGCACGTCCCCGCCTCGAAGGTGCTCCCGGGCGACCTGGTCTTCTTCGCCGGCGGAGACGGCACCGTCAAGGCGCCCGGGCATGTCGGGCTGGTGATCGGGAAGCACACGATGATCGAGGCGTACGCGCCGGGCACGCCGATCCGCGTCTCCGCGTTCGGAACGCCCCAGTCGGCGCCGGGCGACACCGTGGTCGTCGGCTACGCCCGCCCCTGGAGTAACAAGGACGCTAATTCGTAAGCTTTGAGCTGTATGGCACCATTTAGGCGGTTTGAGCCTTAGGCGGGGCCCGTGATGTTAGCCTGCTTATCGGTAACTCTCTGCATGAAAGGTGCTACCGTGCGCGTTTCCAGGCGGGTTTGGCTGAGCGGGGCCGGGGCCCTCGCGGCGACCATGATCGCGGCGGCCTGCCTGGCCTCGCCTGCCTTGGGGGGCGTGCGGCCGCCCCTGGGGGCGTCGATTGCCTCGCTCGCGACGGCACCCGGCACGCTGTCGATGACCACGCTCGCCGGCGACCCCTCCACGCCCTCGGCGGACGCGCTCGCGGCCGGACCCGCCACGTCGTCGACGGCCGCGCTTACGGCGCGGTCCGGCCCGATGGTGGCGCTGGGCGACTCGTACACGGCCGGCGCCCTGCTGCCGTCCGACCTCGCGGCCAGGCCGCTCGGCTGCCTGCGTTCCACCAAGGCCTACCCGGTGCTCGTCGCGTCCGCGCTCGGCGCGTCGCTGACCGACGCGGCCTGCTCGAGCGCGGGGATCGCGGACATGACCGCCGCGCAGCGGACGGGCATCGGCACCAACCCGGCGCAGCTGAACGCCCTCGCCCCGGACGACTCGCTGGTCGTGCTGACGCTCAGCGGTGACGACATCGGCTTCACGAACGTGCTCGACAAGTGCATGGAGCTCTCCTTCACCGATCCGTGGGGCAGCCCCTGCCGGGCGCACTACACCAGCGGCGGCACCGAACAGCTCGCCGCCCTCGTCAAGGCCGAGGCGCCGAGGATGACGGCGGTCCTGGCGGACATCGCCGCCCGAGCCCCGCGGGCGCGGATCGTGGTGGTCGGCTACCCGGACCTGTTCCCGCTCAGCGGCGGCTGCTGGCCGGCGGTGCCGATCACCGACGGCGACGTCGCCTACCTGCGCGGCATCGAGCTCCAGCTGAACGCCATGCTCGCCGCCGACGCGAAGAAGGCCCGGGCGACCTTCGTCAACACCTACACGCCGACGGTCGGGCACGACTTCTGCCAGCCGGAGCGGATCAGGGACGTGGAGGGCCTGCTGCCCGGTTCCTGGGCCCTCCCGTTCCACCCCAACGCCCGAGGGCAGGCGGCCATCGCCGCGGCCGTTCTCGCCGCCGTCCGGCTGTCCTAGGCGGCGCCGCCCTGGCGGCCCGCTATTAGGCGTCGGCCACGTGCCAGGGGAAGACGTCGCAGAGCAGGAGCCCGCTGATCAGCGCGGGGTCGTCACGGAGCAGGGCCGACGCATCGACCGGGCCGCACGGGAATGACGCCATCCCGATCGGGTCGGTGACCGGCACGTCATCGAGCCGGTGCGCGGGACCGGCATGGACCGCCTGCCCGGTCCGCTCCAGCCCGGCCAGGAACCGCCCGTGGTCAAGCAGCGTCGTCTGATCGCGGAGCTTTCTGCCGTCGACCCAGGCTGGCCCGCGACGGTAGATCGCGATCGATAGGGGTTTCAGGTCTGACATAGCGCCAATGTAACGCGCAACCGCCGCCTGTCCGCCCGTTCCAGGATAGCTAAGTGTAGCCATTAGGTAAGTGTCTAGCGGCAGTCAGAACAAATAAATAGCTGTAAAATTCGAGTAGCAGAACAAAGCACCCGAGAGGAGGAACCTCTGATGGAGCAGGACCCAGGCCAAGACCCCGAGCAGGGCGGTGAGCCCGACCCCCGTCCCGACCCCGAGCCAGGCCCGAGCTCCTCCGGTTCCGACGACACGGCCACCCCCGGTTCCGATGATGACTGCGTTTTCGGTGATTGGGACGGGCTGGAGGGCACGCTCGGGGCGGCGAGGGAGCGGGCGGAGCTGCTGTCGGCGTTCGCCCCCGGCGGCGCCTGGGACGGCCGCCCGCCCGGCCCGGAGCTCGCCGCCGCCCTCGCCAGGGCGGTCGGCCCGCAG
>DATCGA010000373.1:0-6927 GCA_036509215.1 Trebonia sp. | reverse complement strand
AGCTGCCCGCGCGATATGGCGTTCGGGACTGCGGTGCCGCGAAACATCCAGCTGGCCCCGCTGGCGCGGCGATGACGCCGGCCACGCCGGCCGACGCGACCCGGAGCGTCGGGCCGCACGAGGTCACGATGGCGGGTGTTGCGGTCACTCGAACCCGAGCGGCAGGACCACTGACGGTCGCGGTCGTGTGCGTCGCGCTGTTGTCAACAGGCTGCGGCAGCAGCCACAGCACGCCGTCGCTCTACACCACGACCGCGATGAGCGACGCGTTGATGATCGTTGCCTGCATGCGCTCGCATGGGGCGCCGAACATGCCCGACCCGCAGGTGTTCCACAGCGGCGGCAAGACCGGGATCGTCGCTCAGTGGTGCAGCAGCCGGCCGACGGCCCCCATCAGCTCGTCGACCTGTTCGCCGGGATCGCTGGGCGCGCCGCCCTTGCCCTGCATGCAGTGACGGGCGTGATCGTCAAGCAGGCCGAGGGAGATCTTGTCAAGCGCCGCCTGAATGGCTGAGATCTGAGTCAGGACGTCGATGCAATAGCGCTCGTTCTCGACCATCCCGAACACGCCGCGCACCTGCCCTTCGACACGTGCGAGCCGCGTGAGCAGCTGCTGTTTGGTCGCGGAGTAGCCCCGGCTTGGCGTCGTCGTGGTGGATTCTGATTTTGCCATAACTCGTAAGTATACCCCCACCCGGTATGATCGGTTAGGTGGATGCCCTTCTCGATAATCTCGTTCAAGGCCTCAAACAGTCCTTGCTGATGGCCTACGCGGTGTGGTGGGCGCTGGTCTTCGGCTTCCTCATCTCGGCGATCGTCCAGGCGTGGGTACCGCGCCAGAAGATCGAGAACGCCCTGTCGGGAAGCGGACCTCGTCCGATTGCGCTGGCCACCGGGCTGGGCGCCGCTTCGTCCTCCTGCTCCTACGCGGCGATCGCGATCGCCAAATCGCTGTTTCAGAAGGGCGCCTCGGCCGCCTCCGCGCTCGCGTTTCAGTTCGCGTCGACCAATCTCGTGTGGGAGCTAGGGCTTGTCCTGTGGGTCTTGATCGGCTGGCAGTTCACGCTCGCGGAATACGTCGGCGGGATCGTGATGATCGTGATCATGACCATCATGCTGCGGCTGTTCATCTCCCCCCAGCTCGAGGAGACCGCCCGACGCCACGCCCAAGAGGCGGACACCGGCCATCAACACCACATGGCGGCGTCTGACCAGCTGACCTGGCGCCAGCGGGTCACCCGCGCGGACTCATGGTCAGACGTCGCGCACAACTTCCGCGGCGACTGGCAGATGCTCTACAAGGAGATCACGATCGGGTTCTTCCTCGCCGGGTTCATCGGCCTGCTCGGCAACGGGTTCTTCAACGCGCTGTTCCTCAAGCACGCCGCCGGCGTGCCAAGGACGATCGAGAACGTGATCCTCGGACCGATCGTTGCCGTGCTCAGCTTCGTCTGCTCGGTCGGCAACGTCCCTCTCGCTGCCGTGCTGTGGTCCGGGGGCATCAGCTTCGGCGGCGTGATCTCGTTCCTGTTCGCCGACCTGATCGTCCTGCCGATCATCGTCGCCTACCGCAAGTACTACGGCACCTCGTTCGCATTGCGGATCACCGCGCTGATGTTCGTCACGATGGTGATCGCCGCGCTGATCATCAACGCCGTCTTCGGTGGACTCGGGCTGACCCCGACCGGGGCACGACCCAGCCGCGGCGACATCTTCGGCGCAGTCCACCTGGACTACAAGCTCGCGCTGAACATCCTCGGCGTGCTCATCTTCGCCGCCCTGATGTACATGACCAATCGTCGTGGCGTGACCGACCCCGTCTGCGGAATGAAGGTCGACCGCGAAAAGGCCGTCACGAAGGAATTCGCAGGCGAGACCTACTCCTTCTGCTCAAACCACTGCCTGCACGCGTTCGAAGCCGACCCTGACCAGTACCCGCGCCGGACCGCGCCCGCCGATCGTCCCGACGCCGCCCATGCCCACCACTGAGCCGAACTCGAGGGGAATCTCACTGACCGAACGTGGCCAAGAGCTTCACGCAACCACCGATAGGCAGATCGCGGAGCTGATCGGCCTCGTCTCGACGGTCGACGAGGCCGCACTCTGAAGCATCAACGCCACCAGATCGTCGCGCTCCGAGCAGCCACCGTGTCACAGTCCGGCGCGGGCTGATCAGCAACCCATCGGCGCAACCCCAGCTCAGTCGAACGGAACCTAAAGACCTGAGCTGCCGCCCGCTTCGCGCGGCCCTGACGGGCCGCCCGATGGCCAACTCGTCGACTCCCGGGCCCACGGCCGATGACTGAGCGCCGGCCGGCCGATGAACCGGCCATGGTTTCCCTCCTGTTGCGCCGGTGGGCGCCGTTCGTGGCGACGGTCGGGACCGCCCTGGCCGTCCTGTCGCTGAGCTCGGCGCGCGGCGTGGTGTGGGATCAGCCGGAACTGGCGTTCCTTCTGGTGCTGGTCCTGACCGCGGCCTGCGCCGTGGGCGCCGCGGTGGTGCTGGTGCTGGGGTTGGTCCGACGGCTGCCGGAGGTGGCCCTGCTGGGGAGTGCGCTATGGGTGGTGTCGCTGCTGCCGATGACCCATGGGCTGCTGCTCCCCGGCCATCTCTATGGGCCCAATTCCGGCAGCACCGTGGCGCTGATGGCCGCGGTCCCCGGTGGCCTGCTGGCAGGGTTGCCGCTGCTTCTGGACGGTACCGCGGTCGGCGACTGGCTGGCTCGCCGGTGGCGACCGTGGTCGGCGGGCGGCGCGGCGGTGGCGGTGGCCATGGCCGCGGCGCTGCTGGTGTGGCCGAACCGGCTGGCCGCCCCGTCGGGGGGATGGGCGGTGCCGATCGTGACGGTGAGCCTGCTCGGGACCGGTTTCCTGTCGTTGCGCCATCTGCGCCTGTTCGCGATCGGGCGCCGCGCCGGATCGCTGCTGGCGTCGCTGGGGTTCGTCGCCCCAGGGCTGGCCACGATTGCGTTCCTGGGCGCGGGGTCGCTGTCCCCGGCCTGGTGGCTGGCCCATCTGACCGACGGCCTGGGGGTGCTGTTTGCGGTCGGCGGACTGCTGTGGGCCCACTGGCGGGATCGATCGCTCGCCCTCGTGCTGTCCCCGGTGCTGACCCGGGAGCCGCTGGCGGCACTGGAGCTGGGGCTGACCCCCGTCGTGCACGACTTCATCGCCGCGCTGGAGCGCAAGGACGACGTCACCCGGATGCACGTCGTGCGCGTCTCCGAGCTGGCCATGCGCGTCGGCGCACGGGCGGGACTGGGCGCCGTGTCCCTGCGGGCGGTGGCCCTGGGCGGGCTGCTGCACGACGTCGGCAAGCTGGTGACGCCGGACGCCATCCTGACCAAGCCCGCGCAGCTCAGCGACGATGAGCGGGCCGTGATCGAGCGCCACCCGGTCGATGGCGAGGCGATGCTGGCGCCCTACCGGCACCTCGCCGAGGTGGCGCCGGTGGTCCGCTCCCATCACGAGCGCCCCGACGGTGGTGGCTATCCCGACGGGCTGCGGGGGGCCGAGATTCCTCTCACCGCCGCCCTGGTCAGCGTGGTCGACGCGTGGGACGCGATGGTCAGCGACCGGCCCTACCGGGCCGGCATGCCGCTGGACCGGGCCGAGGAGATCCTCCGTGGCGGCGCCGGGTCCCAATGGCTCCCGGCCGCCGTGACCGCGGTGCTGGAGGAGGTGCACGCCGCCGGACCGGTGCTCGCACCCCGTCTGGCCAACGTCGGACGGGCGGTCGTTTCCGGTCCTCGCCGCGTCGACGAGGATTTCGTCGACGCCTGCCTGCCGGCCGGGGCCGTGCTCGCCGGCGCCGTGCTCGCCAGCTGAGCCGTCAGCGTGCGCTGACTGCGGGAGGGTCAGCGGCCCGCCCGCCGCCGACGGCCCGCAGCAGCTCCGAGCCGGCCAGCCGGCGATGCACCGCCGGCGTCACGGCCAGCGCGATCCCGATGAGCGTGCTGCCCGCCGCCGCCAGCGCCACGAATCGAAACGGGCCGGCCGGGAGCGGGACGAAGGTGTCGCGCAGCACGTAGACCAGGATCACGATCCCGAGGCCGAGCACCAGCAACGGGATCGGTCGCCGGCCCGTGCGCCAGACCAGCACCAGCGCCGCAATCACCGTCAGCAGGTACACGCCGAGCACCAGGTAGGCGCCGTACTGGATGATGAACGTCAGCGCCCGGACGGCACTGGCCTCAAACGAGAACGCCAGCAGCGCGGCCAGGCTGACCGAGCCGGTGACCAGGAGCGCCCCGGTCGGCGATCCATGGCGGGCGCTGGTGCGGACGAGGATGTTGTCGGCCCGCCGGCCGTCGCCGACTTCCCGGCCGATCGAGAACAGCAGCCGGTTGGCGGCGTTGATGCAAGCCAGCTGGGCGCCGAAGGCGCTGATCACCCCGGCGACGTTGACCAGTTTGCCCATCGCCGCGCCGACGTAGCCGGTCGCCAGGTGCACCAGCGGAGCCGGGTCGGCGGCGAGTGCGCCGGGGGTGGCGTAGGCGTTGTCGACGATCCACGTGAACACGATGTAGACGGCCGCCGACAGCAGCAGCGAGCTGGCCACGGCCGCCGGGATCGTGCGCTGCGAGCGCGCCGACTCCTCGCCGAGCGCCGCCGCGCCCTCGAAGCCCGAGAAGCCACCGAACGCGTTGACGACGCCGAGTCCCAGCACGCTGAAGGCGATCCCGTGGATGCGAAACGGGGCGGTGGAGAAGGCGTGGTGGTGATATCCGCCCTGCGCCAGGACGGCGATCCCGACCACGGTGATCAGCACGATCGCCACCCCCTCGCAGACGAGGATCACGATCGCGGAGAGGCCGAAGGACACGTAGGCGAACGCCATCGTCAGCGCCCAGCCCAGCACCGCCAGCGTCACCCACCCCACGTGGACGCCCAGCGACGCCAGCAGCGCTCCGGCGATGTCGGCGGTGCTGGCGTACACGCCGGCGGCGAAGGAGACGTAGACGAGCAGCAGCATCCACACCGACACGAATCCGTAGCGCGCGCCGAGCATCGACCCGTTGAACGCGTACACCGAGCTGGAGCTGTTGAAGGACCGGGAGAACAGGATGAACGCGTAGGCGACGAACGCCATCGCAATCAGCCCCAGCAGGTAGGCGAGGGCGCCGGCGCCACCGACGATGCCGGCCAGCACCGCCGGCCCCACGATCACCCCGGCGGTCGGTCCTTGGATCCCGACCGACAGCGCCACCGTCCGCAGGAACCGGACGCTGTCCGGGCGCAGCGAGCGGCGTGGATCGGCCACCGCCACACTGGCGCGGGCCCGCTCGGCAATCGACGGCAGCGGGTCCGCCGGTGCGTCGGTCATCGCCGGTCAGCCGGCGCCGGACACGGCCGCGGCGCCGGCGGTGGCGTCGACGCCGACGCCGGCCGATCCGCGGCCGGCCATCGGCAGCACCGTCAGCAGCCGCCGGTTCTCCTCGGGATCGAGGACCGAATGCTGCACGCACGCCGGGACGATGCGCCCGCTGTCGGGGTGGGCCATCCCGTAGGAGCACGCCTGCAGGCGCTCCCGGGCCGCCTGCACGTCGGGATCGTCAGGGACGGTCCCGGCCTCCATCGCCCGCCATGCCGCCTGGACGACGTCGGCGTCCATGAACGCGTGCACCACGAACGTCATCCCGCGCAACCGGCCTGACCGCAGCCCGGTCACGCCCAGGCGGCGAGCAAACCGGGCCGCCCAGCCCAGCGCCGTCGGGGCCACCCGCGGATGCCGGATCAGGACACGCAGGCAGCTCCCGAGCACCGGTGCGACGCCGCGGTCGAAGTCCATCCCGCCGAACGTGTCCAGGAACACGTCGCGCGCCGCCAGATCACGCGGGTCGCGGTCATCGAGCAGTGGGACCCAGCGCTCGCCGGCCAGCACGCCGTAGGCCGACCGGTTGCAGCGCTCGTCGCCCATCTGCAGATGGCGCCACGGCAGCCGCACCCCCACCCCCCGCTCGATCTGGCGCCAGACGGCGTCGATCGTCACCGCGTCGTAGCGCTCGCGCCACCGGTTGGGGTTGCCGACATGCGCGGCCGGCTGGAAGGAGAGCATCCCGTAGCCCATCCCCAGGCACGCCCGGACCACTTCGGCCACCTCATCGAGGTTGCGGGGGGTGACCGTCATGTTGTGGGCGAGGTCGTGACGGACGCCGTGCTCGGCCTCCAGTCGCTCAAACGCCGCCACGAACGCCCGCCGGGCGGGATGCAGCTCGGCCTCGCCGCGGGGGCGGCGGTGACCGCGGCGGCCGAGCATCAGCGAGTCGAAATGCCCGGCGAAGCGCAGCAGGTCAAAGCGCCGCCGGCCGTCGGGACCGACCGCCAGCTGCTCCAGGTATCCGTAGTCGAAGTCGCCGTGGGTCATGCTCATCGGCTTGCGGCCGTGCCGGTGCATCGCCGCCAGGGCCGCGGCATGATCCGCCGGCGCCAACAGCGTGACCTCGCCGCCGATCAGCTGGGCGTGCTGGCCCGGGCCGCGGACCGACCGCAGGTGGGCCATCTGCCGATCGACCTCGGCGATCGTGTGGGCGCCGTCGATGCCCACCCGGTTGGCCTCACGGCCGTGATAGCAGGGGGTACAGGCCAGGTTGCAGCGGGGGAACACGCCGTGCGTTCCCTCACACCCCGCCGTGCGCCGCCCCAGGAGCTGCGCGGGCGTTCGCACCGCCTCGGGGAGCTCCTCCCACCGCTGAGACAGCGCCGCCGCCAACTCCGGGTCGACCGGTCGGGTGAGCTGGTCCAGGCGCCGCCAGGCCCGCGCCAGCGCGCCGCCCAGCGTTGCCATGATTCGCCACCTCCGACCGCGCGGCATCAGCGGGCGATCGGGTTGCATCAGCGGGCGACCGGTTTACCGGACGCGCTGCGGACGTCGTCCCCCGCCAGCGCCGCCAGCGCCAGGTTCGCCACGCCGACGGCGCCGATCAG
>DATCGA010000372.1:0-12510 GCA_036509215.1 Trebonia sp. | reverse complement strand
GCTGCCGTTCGCCGCCGGACATCCGGGCCAGCCGCCGCTGCGCGAACCGCGCGACGTCGAGCCGCTCGAGGGCGGCGTCGGCCCGCGCCCGGTCCCGGCGGCCGGGCGCGCCCAGGTACCCGACGTACGGGGTCCGCCCGAGCAGCACGTACTGGGCGACGGTCATGTCCGGCGGCAGCACCGGCTCCTGCGGGACGTAGGCGACCAGCCGGGCCCGGTCCCGCGCGCTCAGCGCGGCCGCGTCGGCGCCGCCGATCAGCACCGTCCCCTGGTAGGGGACGAGCCCGGCGGCGGCCCGGATCAGGGTGGACTTGCCCGCGCCGTTCGGCCCGATCAGGGCCAGCCAGCCGCCGGAGGCGGCCTCGCAGCTGACGCCGCGCAGCACCGGGTTCCGGTCGAGGGTCACGGCCAGGTCGGCGACGGCGATCGATGTCACGTCAGGTCCCCACCGGCCGGGTGCCGCGCAGCACCCAGACGAACGCGGGCGCGCCGATGAGCGCCGTGACCACCCCGATCGGCAGCTCGGCGGGCGACAGCACCGTCCGCGCGACGGTGTCCGCCAGGACCAGGAACCCGGCCCCGATCAGCAGCGACAGCGGGAGCACGCTGGTGTAGGACGGGCCCGCCAGGCGGCGGGCCACGTGCGGCACGACGATGCCGACGAAACCGATCAGGCCGCTGACCGCGACCGCGCTGGCGGCGGCGAGGGCGCAGGCGGCGATGACGATCGTGCGCACCACGGCGGGCCGCAGGCCGAGCGCCCTGGCCTCCTCGTCGCCCACCGCGAGCACGTCCAGGTGCCGGCCGTGCAGCAGGATCACGACCGAGCTGACGGCCGCGTACGGCAGGATCGTGGTCACCTGCTGCCAGCTCGCGGCCGACAGCGAGCCGAGCAGCCAGCTGTAGACGGCCTGGATGTCCGGCTGCGAGCGCTGCAGCAGGAACGTCTGCACGGCGGTGAGGAAGCTGCCCACCGCGATCCCGGCCAGCAGCAGCGTCGCCACCCCGTCGCCGAGCACGGTCTGACGGCTGGCCACCGCGCCGGTCAGGTAGGCGACGGCGACCCCGGACAGCGAGCCCACGAACGCGGCGATCGGCACGACGCCCGGCCCGGCGGCGCTCAGGTCGACGATCGCGAGCGTCGCGCCGAGGCCGGCCCCGGCCGACGCGCCCAGCATCCCAGAATCGACCAGCGGGTTACGGAAGACGCCCTGGTAGCCGGCCCCGGCCAGGGCGAGCAGACCGCCGACGAGCGCGCCGAGCACCACCCGCGGCAGCCGGATCTGGAACTCCACGGCGCGGTCGAGCGGCGACATGCTCGACGGCAGCGAGGCGAACGGGATCCTGTCAAGCAGCGCGGTCGCGGTCGCCAGCGGGTTCAGGTCGGCCGCGCCCACGAACGCCGCGACCAGCATCGCGGCGGCCAGGAAGGCCGCCGCGAGGCCGAACGCCCCGAGCTTGCGCAGGGACCGGGGCTTGCTCAGCGGTGCCCGCTCACGGCTTGGCGACCGCGAGCGCGTTGGCGAGCGCGTTGACCAGCGAGGGCAGTCGCGGCCCCCAGCGCGAGGCGACGTCGTCGTCCAGGCCGAAGATGTCGTGGCCGGCCACCGCCGGTATGCCCGCCCAGGCGGGCCGCTTGGCCACGATCGCGGCGGTCTGCCCGCCGTCGGCCGCCTGGTTGTCGGCCAGGAAGATGAGCTGCGGCTTGGCGGTCACGATGTACTCCTGCGACAGCTCCGGGTAGCCGCCGTCGGCGGGCTTGCCGGCGGCGTCGGCGATGTTCTTCAGCCCGAATAGGTCCAGGATGTGCCCGATGAACGTGGCCGAGGTGGCGGAGTAGTACGGGTCGTTGCTCAGCTCCCAGTAGTAGGTCATGCCCCGGTACTTGGAGCCGGCCGCCTTCACGGTGTCGCCGATCTCCTGCTGCATGTTCTTGGCGACCTCGGTGGCCTGGTTGTGGTGGCCGGTCGCCTGCCCGATCTGCTCGATCTGCTGGTAGGCGCCGACCAGGGTGGCGACGGCCGGCTCGATCAGCACCGGGATGCCGAGCTTGCCAAGCCCGCTCACCAGCCCGCCCGAGTCCTGCGAGGCGACGACGAGGGACGGGCTGTACTTGGCGATCGCCTCGATGTTCGGGGTGAGGCCGGACAGGCTGGTCACCGGCACCCCCGTCGGGTAGTCGGAGTCCTGGTCGACGGCGACGACCTGGCTCCCGGCGCCGATGGCGTACAGGTCCTCGGTCGCGGTCGGGTCGAGCGAGACGATCCGCTTCGGCTCGCTCTTGATCGTCACGCTGCCGTTGGCGGCGGACAGGGTGGTGGGGAAGACCGGCACCAAGGCGGACTTCGGCGTGGCCGACGCCGGCGCGCTGGCGCCGGTCGCGCTGCCGGGCGACGAGCAGCCGGCCAGGGCGGCCGACGCGGCGGCGGCGACCAGCACGGCGGCCGAGAGCCGCTGGGGGATTGTCATCGAGTGCTACTTCCTCCGGTGTAAGCGGGGAGGAAGGCGAGACCGCCGCCCGGCCGGGAACGGACGCTCTCGGCGGACGGGACGGAGCGCCCTTCCCACGAGGGTCGATGTCGTCCGGCGCAACCTGAGTCGACCTGGCTTAGACCCCCCGCGAGGCGAGATCATCACAGTTGCGGGACAGCGCCGGAGTGGCCACACGGGCTTCACCGGCTTCGCTCCCTGGCGCGCCATCAGCCTGCAGGCGGATGACCGCCCCGGCTGACGCCTGTAATCTAACACGCGTTCCGCAACGCGGTTCACCAGCTACGGAACGCGGGCAGAGAACCCAGGGGGACCAGGATGCGGGAGCGGATCAGGCGGCGGATGTTCCCGCTGATCGCCTCGGCCGGCCTCGTCCTGATCGGGATGCTCACCAGCACCTGGGGCTCGACGCTGCTCGGCCGCTCGGAGTGGGCGCTGCCCTACGACCTGTGGGGCACGCTGATCGCGACCACCCGGCTCGCGCACGGGAACATCGGCGGCGTCTACGCTCCGCCCACCGGCCTGATCTCGCTGCCGGGGGCGGCGGTCATCCTGCTGCCGTGCGCGGCGCTGATCACGGCGTTCCACCTGTCGCTGGCGATCCCGGGCGCGGGCAACCTCCATCCGGCCGTCTGGCTGCTGGCCGGGCCCTATCAGACCGCGATCGGGTGCCTGCCGCTGTTCGCGGCCGACGCCCTGGCCGAGCGGCTCGCGGTGCCGCGCTGGACCCGCGGGCTGCTGGCGCTGGCCGGGGCCGGCGTCTTGTGGTCGGTCTGCGCCCGCTGGGGGCATCCCGAGGACGCGGTCGCGGTCGGGCTGCTGCTCTACGCGGTGCTGGCCCAGGGCAACGGCCGGACCGCGCTGGCGGGCTGGCTGGCCGGGGCGGCGGTCTGCGTCCAGCCGCTGGCGCTGCTGGCGCTGCCGATCATGCTGGCGCTGCTGCCCTGGCGGCGGATGGCGCCGTTCCTGGTCCGGGCGGCCCTCCCCTCGATCGTGGCGGTGGGCGCGGCCGCGATCGCCGACTGGCACGACACGTACCAGTCGGTGACCAGCCAGCCCGACTCGCCGGTGATCAACCACCCGACGATCTGGACGTCGCTGGCCCCGCAGATCGCCAACCACAACGTCGCGGCGGGCCCGTTCCGGCTGGCCACGATCGTGCTGGCCTGCCTGTGCGCGCTGGCCATCCGGCGCCGCTGGGCGGGCCACGCGCACCAGGACGGGGTCCGGTGGCCGGACTCGCTGCTGGCCAGCGCGCTCTGGTGGGTCGCCTTCGCGCTGGCGCTGCGGTCGTTCTTCGAGCCGGTGATGGTCTCCTACTACCCGTGGCCGCCGATGGCGGTCGCGCTGATCCCGGCGGCCACGCTCGGCTGGCGACGCCTGCTGGCGTCCGGGCTGCTGGCCGGCGCCCTGACCGGCGCCGCCCAGGGCCCGTCGCACGTCTACTGGATCTGGTGGGCGCCGATCGTGGCCGGCCTCATCGTGCTGCTGGTCATCTCCTGGCCGCGCCCGGCCGCCTTGGCCCCCGGCGGCAGCGTCCGGGTCGACGAGCTGCCGCCCGCGCGCGTCACATGAGGATCGGCGGGGAGACCGGGGCCAGCGCCGGGCGCTTAGCCGCCACGCCGTCGCCCGATGAGGTGCCGTGCAGCCGGCGGTTCACCCACGGGGCGAGGTACTCCCGCGCCCATCGGGCGTCCTCCCGCCGGGCCGCCAGCCAGGGGCCCCGCGAGGTCTTCTGGGCGGCCAGCGAGCGGAAGTCGTCATCGGCCGGGGAAACGCGCCAGTCCTGCGTGGCCGTGACGCCGAGGACCTCGCAGGCGCGCAGCGCCAGCCGCTGATGCGACTGCGAGGTCAGGTGCAGCCGGTCCGGCGACCAGGCGCTCAGCTCGCGCAGGAACCGCATGGACCACAGGTCCACCAGGTCGCACCCCCGGGCGTCGGCAATCGAGCGCAGGTGCATGTTGTAGGCCGCGATCCGGCCCCGCAGCAGCCGCAGGACCGGGAAGCCGACCAGGTCGGCCCCGGTGAACATGAGCACCCGGGAGCCGGAGGCGCGGAGCCTGGCCACGGCGCCGTCGAAGATCTCGGCCAGCGTGTCCGGGTCCCCGCCGGGGCGGATGATGTCGTTGCCGCCGGCCGCGAGCGAGACCAGGCCGGGCGACATCGCGATGGCGGCCGGCACCTGCTCGGCCGTGATCTGGCGGATCAGCTTGCCTCGGACCGCGAGGTTGGCGTACTGAAGTCCCGGGTGCTCGACGGCGATCAGGCCAGCCAGCCGGTCGGCCCAGCCGCGATACCCGCCGCCGGGCGCCGCGTCGTTGAGACCTTCGGTGAAGCTGTCGCCTATCGCCACAAAGGACGCTTCCCCCGGGGGTTGCGAAAATAGGTTGTCGTCCATAGTTCACCCATCATGCCAGGACACGCTGCGGAACATATTGAATGCGGGGAGTAACAATTTGCTAGGGTCACGGGTTGCAGGAGCACGGATCACCGGGGCCGACGGGACGGCGGCCGGGGTCCGCCAGCGTTGGGACGTGATCATGCGGGGGACTTCACTGGCGGCGGCAGTGTGCGTTGTCGCTGCCTGCAGCGGAGGCGCCGTGGCGGCGGGCAGCGCGCCCGCCGGCGCCGCCGCGACATCCGGGGCACCGACCGCCACCACGGCATCAGCCCAGGCAACGACGCCCGGCGACGCGGCGGCAGAACACCCCTCGGCGGCCTGGCCGGAGTTCGACCAGAACGCGCAGCGGACCGGCATCGGCCCGCGGCTGCCGACCGCAGGGAAGCTCGCCCTCGCCTGGACGACAGACCTCGACGGCGCCGTCTACGGCCAGCCGCTGGTGGTCGGCGGCGACGTGATCGCCGCGACGGAGAACGACAGCGTCTACGCCCTCTCCCGGGCGACCGGCAAGACCGTCTGGCGGGCGCACGTCGGCACCCCGGTGCCGCAGTCGGCCCTGCACGGGTGCGGCGACATCTTCCCGCTCGGCATCACCGGCACGCCCGTCTACGACCAGGGGACCGGCCTGGTCTACGCGGTGGCGGAGACGACCGGGTACCAGCACGTGCTGTTCGGGCTCTCCGTGACCGACGGCAGGATCGAGGTCCGACGCGACCTCGACCAGCCGACCGAGGCGAATCAGCCGGCCTGGAACCAGCAGCGCCCGGCCCTGGCGATCGACCACGGCCGGGTCTACGCCGCGTTCGGCGGGCTGGCGGGCGACTGCGGCGCCTACGTCGGCGGCGTCGTCGGGGTCGCCCTCAACGGCAAGGGCTCGCTGGTGAGCTGGCACACCCCCACCAGCAGGGAAGGGGCCGTCTGGGGGACCGGCGGCCCGGTCGTCGAGCCGAACGGGGGCCTGTACGTCTCCAACGGGAACGGCGCGGCCGGCCCCGGAGACCCCTACGACGGGAGCGACTCGGTAACCGCCCTCAGCCCGGTCTTGCACCGTAACGGGTACTTCGCGCCCGCCACCTGGGCGGCCGACAATGCAAGCGACCTCGACCTGGGCTCCACCGAGCCGGTCATCGCGGCCGGGGACCCGAACTCGACGTTCATCGTCGGCAAGCGCGGCATCGGCTACCTGCTGTCCACCGGGGACCTGGGCGGGATCGGCCGCGAACTGGCGTCCGGCACCGTCTGCAAGGCCTTCGGCTCCACCGCGACCAGCGGGTCCATGGTCTACGAGCCCTGCCAGAGCGGCGGCATGGCCGCCGTCTACGTCAGCGCGTCCGAGCGGAAGATCGACATCCGCTGGCGCGGGCCCGCCGACGGCAACGGGTCGCCGGTCCTGGGCGGCGGCGCGGCCTGGGTCACCGCCTACGACCAGGGCGGCGGCGCCAGCGGCACCCTGTACGAGCTCAGCTCGGCCACCGGCGCGATCAGGAACCAGATCGAGATCGGCGCGGGCCTGCCGCACTTCTCGTCGCTCTCGCTGGCGGGTGACACCGCCTACGTTGGCACGCTGACCGGCATCACCGCCGTCCACGGTGCCTGAGAACACCGGCGAGACGGGTGGAGCAAAGGGTCCGTTCGAGATGACGGTTTTGATTTAAGTGACAGATGGTGGCCAAAAGATGCCCAAACGTAACATTTCAATTAAGTCTCGTTAGGGTCTCGCAAGGACGGGACCAGGCAGCCTACGCGGCGCTGTTGGATGAATCAAAGGGGTAACTGCGAATTCAGGAGGCGAGCCATCGTGGCCGCGGTGCGTCGGGTCGTGGTGGGAGTATCAGGGACGCTCGGGAGCCTGCAGGCGCTGCGCCTGGCGGCCGACGAGGCGCGGGCCAGAGAGGCCACGCTGGTGGCGGTGATCGCCTGGGTCCCGCCCGGCGGCGACTTCGCCGAACGCTCCCATCCCTCGCCTTATCTTCGCCGGGTCTGGCGCGAGGCGGCCCGGCAGCGGCTGGCGGACGCGTTCGACGCCGGCCTCGGCGGCCTCCCCGACGACGTGGCCGTGCTGGCCAGGATCGAGCGCGGCGAGCCCGGCCCGGTGCTGGTTGACGTGGCCGGCTCCCCCGACGACCTGCTCGTGATCGGGACCGGGCGGCGCTCGCCGATCGGCCGCGCGCTGCGCAAGTCGATCGGCCGGTACTGCCTCGCGCACGCCAGCTGCCCGGTGCTCGCGGTGCCGCCCTCGGCGCTGATGGCGGAGCTCGGGAACGGCCGGATGCCACGGTCGTGGTCGCTGCGCGGGCGGCGGGAGCTGCTGCACGAGATCGACCACGGGATCGATCACGGAATCGACCGCTAACGCTCCCTCGCATGGGGACTGTTAGGAACGACCGCTCCGCCGCATAGCTGCCGTCAGGACCGGATGAATGCCCGCTGACCTGCGTTTTGATTGATCCGTAACACATTCCTTCTACAGGAGCTGTGATGTCGGATCTCCTCTACGTCGGCCTGACGATCGTCGTCTTCGCCGTGCTCATCCTCATCGTCAAGGGGGTCGAGCACCTTGAGCGCTGAGAACTGGATCGGGCTAATCGTCGCGATCCTCCTCACCGTGTACCTCGTGTACGCCCTAGTCAGGCCGGAGCGTTTCTAGATGAATAGCTCTCTCGCCGGCATCCTGCAGATCGTGTTGCTGGTCGTTGCGCTCGCGGTCTTCTATAAGCCACTCGGCGACTACATCGCCCGCATCTTCACCTCGGAGAAGCACTCCAGGGTTGAGCTCGGCCTCTACCGGGTGATCGGCATCGACAAGGACGCAGACCAGAAGTGGGGCACCTACGCCCGCTCGCTGCTCGCGTTCTCCTTCGTCTCGGTGCTCCTCGTCTACCTGATCGAGCGGATCCAGCACTGGCTGCCGTACTCCAACGGGATGGCCAACGTCAACCCGGTGACGGCCTGGAATACCGCCGCCTCGTTCGTCACCAACACGAACTGGCAGAACTACTCGGGCGAGTCCACGATGGGCTACGTCACCCAGATGGCCGCCCTCGCGGTGCAGAACTTCCTCTCCGCGGGGGTTGGGATCGTGGTGGCGATCGCGCTCATCCGCGGCTTCACCAGGAAAAAGACCGACCGGCTGGGCAACTTCTGGGTCGACCTGACCAGGGTCACCATCCGGCTGCTGATCCCGTTCTCGATCGTCGGCGGCATCATCTTGATGTCCACCGGCGTGATCGACAACTTCAACCTCACGAGCGCGGTCCACACGCTGTCCGGCGGCATGCAGTCGATCGTCGGCGGCCCGGTGGCCTCGCAGGAGGTCATCAAGGAGCTCGGCAACAACGGCGGCGGTTTCTTCAACGCGAACTCCGCGCACCCGTTCGAGAACCCGAACGGCTTCTCCGACTGGTTCGAGATCTTCCTGCTGCTGGTGATCCCGTTCTCGCTCTGCCGCACGTTCGGCAAGATGGTCAAGGACAACCGGCAGGGCTACCTGCTGGTCGCCGTGATGGTGTCGATCTGGCTCGTCGCCGTCGGCGGCATCAGCTTCTTCGAGTGGCAGCACGCGGGCACCGCCCTGCAGCAGGCCGGCGGCGCGATGGAGGGCAAGGAAGTCAGGTTCGGGATACCCGGATCGTCGCTCTTCGGCGGGTCGACCACGGTCACGTCCACCGGGGCGGTGAACAGTTTCCACGATTCGTTCACCGCGTTCGGCGGCGGCATCCTGCTCTTCGACATGATGCTGGGCGAGGTCGTGCCGGGCGGCGTCGGAGCCGGCCTCTACGGCTTGCTCATGCTGGCCGTGCTGACGGTGTTCATCGGCGGCCTGATGGTCGGCCGGACGCCCGAGTACCTCGGCAAGAAGATCCGCCCGTCCGAGATGAAGTACGCGGCGCTCTACATCCTGGCGACTCCATCCGCGGCCCTGATAGGAGCCGGGCTATCGCTCGGGTTCTCGGTGCCACGGCGCGCGATCTTCAACGCCGGGCCACACGGCCTGACCGAGGTCGTCTACGCGTTCACCTCGATGGCCAATAACAACGGCTCCGCGTTCGCCGGGCTGGGCACGGCCCAGACCTGGTACCAGGTGAGCGGCGGCATCGTGATGCTGATCGCCAGATTCGCGCCGATGATCTTCGTGCTCGCCCTGGCTGGCTCGCTCGCGAAACAGCAACCGGTGCCGGCGTCGGCCGGCACGCTCGAGACGCATAAGCCGCTGTTCGCGGGCCTGCTCATCGGCGTGATCATCATCCTCGTCGGCCTGACCTACTTCCCCGCGCTCGCGCTAGGGCCGTTCGCTGAAGGACTGCACTGATGTCCCCACGTACTCCGCAATCAGAAACAAAATCACCAGTGGTAACGGACCGTGATTCCACGCTGACCGCCCAGGATGTCGTTGCTCCGGGGCGACGGGTCGGCGGCGGTTTCCTCGACCCCAAGATGCTCTGGCAGTCGCTGCCGGACGCGTTCCTCAAGCTGGACCCCCGGGTCCAGATCAAGAACCCGG
Source organism: Trebonia sp. (assembly GCA_036509215.1). Lineage (GTDB taxonomy): Bacteria > Actinomycetota > Actinomycetes > Streptosporangiales > Streptosporangiaceae > Trebonia. Next base: position 3,118 of record DATCGA010000372.1, on the reverse strand, counting down.
TCATGTTCGTGGTCGAGATCGGCTCGGTGCTGACCGTCTACGACGCGATCGTCCAGCCGTCGATCTTCGCCTGGACGATCACCGCCTGGCTCTGGCTGACCGTGCTCTTCGCCAACCTGGCGGAGGCGGTCGCCGAAGGCCGCGGCAAGGCGCAGGCGGAGACGCTGCGGCGGACCAAGCGGGAGACGGTCGCCCGGCGGCTGGTCGGGTGGAAGCCCGGCGATTCCCCTGACCAGCTCCGCGTGGAGCAGGTATCCGGCACCGCGCTCACGATCGGCGACTACGTGGTCGTCGAGGCGGGCGAGGTCATCCCCGGCGACGGCGACGTCGTCGACGGAGTCGCCTCGGTCGACGAGTCCGCCATCACCGGCGAGTCCGCGCCCGTCATCCGCGAGTCCGGCGGCGACCGGTCGGCGGTGACCGGCGGCACCAAGGTGCTGTCGGACCAGATCATCGTCCACATCACCTCCAAGCCGGGTGAGACGTTCATCGACCGGATGATCTCCCTGGTCGAGGGCGCCTCACGGCAGAAGACGCCGAACGAGGTGGCGCTGAACGTCCTGCTCGCCTCGCTGACGCTGATCTTCGTCCTCGCGGTGGTGACGCTGCAGCCGATGGCGTATTACTCCAACGCGCCGCAGACCCTGGTCATCCTGGTCGCCCTGATCGTGGCGCTGATCCCCACTACCATCGGGGCCCTGCTGTCGGCGATCGGCATCGCCGGCATGGACCGGCTGGTGCAGCGGAACGTGCTCGCGCTGTCGGGCCGGGCCGTCGAGGCGGCCGGCGACGTGAACACGCTGCTGCTCGACAAGACCGGCACGATCACCATCGGCAACCGGCAGGCGTCCGAGTTCCTGCCCGTCGGCGGCGTGTCCGTGGCCGACCTGGCCGACGCGGCGCAGTTGTCGTCGCTGGCGGACGAGACCCCGGAAGGCCGCTCGATCGTCGTCCTGGCCAAGAAGGACTTCGGCATCCGCGAGCGGTCGGACGGCGAACTGGCCGGCGCCGAGTTCGTGCCGTTCACCGCGCAGACGCGGATGAGCGGCGTGAACCTGGCCGACGGACGAGAAGTCAGGAAGGGCGCGGCCGCCTCGGTCGCGAACTGGATTACGGACAACGGCGGAACCCCGCCGAGGGAGCTCGGCGACATCGTCGACTCGATCTCGGAGGCGGGCGGCACCCCGCTGGTGGTGGCCGAGCGGAACTCCGCTGGGACGGCCCGCGCGCTCGGCGTCATCCATCTCAAGGACATCGTCAAGGAGGGCATCCGCGAGCGGTTCGCGGAGATGCGGGCGATGGGCATCCGCACCGTCATGATCACGGGCGACAACCCGCTGACGGCGCGCGCCATCGCCGAGGAGGCCGGCGTCGACGACTTCCTCGCGGAGGCGACGCCGGAAGACAAGATGGCGCTGATCAAGAAGGAGCAGGAGGGCGGCAAGCTCGTCGCGATGACCGGCGACGGCACCAACGACGCGCCCGCCCTGGCCCAGGCCGACGTCGGCGTGGCGATGAACACCGGAACCTCGGCCGCCAAGGAGGCCGGGAACATGGTGGACCTGGACTCCAACCCGACGAAGCTCATCGAGATCGTGGAGATCGGCAAGCAGCTCCTGATCACCCGGGGCGCGCTGACGACCTTCTCCATCGCGAACGATGTGGCGAAGTACTTCGCGATCATCCCGGCCATGTTCGCCGGGGTGTTCCCGGGGCTCGAGAAGCTCAACATCATGAAGCTGCACAGCCCGGATTCGGCGATCGCCTCGGCGATCATCTTCAACGCGCTGATCATCGTCGCGCTGATCCCGCTCGCGCTGCGCGGCGTCCGCTACAAGCCGTCGTCGGCCAGCCAGATGCTCCGCAGGAACCTGTGGATCTACGGCGTCGGCGGCCTGATCCTCCCATTCGCATGCATCAAGGGGATCGACCTCATCATCATGAACATCCCCGGATTCAGGTGATCTCGCCATGAACCGTATTCCATCCTCTATCAGGCAGTACATCGCGGCCTTGCGCCTGCTGCTCGTTTTCACGGTGATCTGCGGCATCGCCTACCCGGTGGTGATGTGGGGCGTCGCCCAGGCGGCGTTCAAGAACCAGGCCGACGGGTCGCTGGTCACCTACAAGGGCCAGGTCGTCGGGTCGAGCCTGCTCTGCCAGGAGTTCGTCAACGCCAAGGGGGACCCGCTGCCGCAGTACTTCCAGCCCCGGCCCTCTTCCGCGACGAGCGGCGCTGCCACTGACTACGGCTGCGACCCCGGCTTCTCGGCCGCGGCCAACCTCGGCCCGAACAACCCGACCCTGGTCACCGATGTCAAGCAGCTCCAGGCCCAGATCGCGGCGTTCGACCACGTCAAGATCTCGCAGATCCCGCCGGACGCGGTCACCTCGTCCGGGTCGGGTCTCGACCCGGACGTCTCGCCGGCGAACGCGGCCATCCAGGTTGACCGGGTGGCGGCCACCAGGCACCTACCGGTGTCGGAGGTCCAGAAGCTGGTCAGCCAGAACACCCACGCCCGCGACATCGGCTTCCTGGGCGAGCCCGGGGTCGACGTGCTCACGCTGAACATCGCCCTGGACAACCTGCCGGGGCAGGCGCAGTACGTCGGCGGCGCCCTGTCGAAGTAACGGCTAGCAGACAGCCGCCTCGCCTGGGGCTTCGGCCCCAGGCGAGCACCACGCCCCCCGGCTTGCGGCGTCGGGGCCGGATTGCCCGCAAGGATTACTTCTTGCGGGCAATCCGGGTAATCTCTGCGTGCTGGCTGAGAGCTCGGGGGTCTGACGGCTCAGTGGCCTGAGGGGCCAGGGCGGCCAGGGTGGCTCGGCGGCATAGGAGTACAGATGGAACCGCTTTCCGCGAACGATCCGCGGGTAATCGGGGAGTTCGCGCTCCGCGCCCGCCTCGGCTCGGGCGGCATGGGCCGCGTCTACCTCGGCTTCTCCCCCGGCGGCAGGGCGGTCGCGATCAAGGTCGTGCACCCGGAACTGGCCCGCGATCCCGAGTTCCTGCGCCGGTTCCGCCAGGAGGTCGCGTCGGCCCGCCTGGTCAGCGGCATGTACACCGCGCCGGTGGTCGGCTCGGGGGTCGACGACGACCCGCCCTGGCTGGCCACCG
>DATCGA010000371.1:0-11859 GCA_036509215.1 Trebonia sp. | reverse complement strand
ACCCCAATAGGCGATGTCGATGGCGTAGCCGACAGGTCCTCGATCCTGTCGATGGCGTAGCTGACAGGCCGGGTCGCCCCCGGCTGTCGGACGGTAACGGCGCCGTGTCGGTGGAATCGCGGTCCGTTCGAAAGCCGGATTTTGATCTTCTGTGGCCCCCGTGGCTTAAGTCGGATCTAGAGGTCGAGCCCGAGCCTGGCGCTGAGCGCCTGACGCCCGCCGGGGGTGAGCTGGATGGCGCGCTGCCCCGGCGCGCGGTCGCGGGCAGCCTGGAACGCGCCGGTCACTTCATCAGCGCTTTGCGGTGGCTCGGGGTCTCCGCCGCGATCGGCTGGCCCATCGTCGCCGCCTTGATTTATTCGGTTGCGCGCGAGCCCGGGTACGGGAGGTAATGGACCCCGTCACTGACGACTAGCTCCGGAGGTCAACGAGATGCGTGCGGCTACTGCTCTGCCGACAGTCCCGACCCGACTTCTGGAGCAGTTGTCACTTGTCGCACGTAACGCACACCATCAATCTGGGCATCCTCGCGCATGTTGACGCGGGCAAGACGAGCCTGACCGAACGGCTCCTCTACGAGGCCGGCGCGATCTCCGCCCCCGGCCGCGTCGACGACGGCACCACCCGCACCGACTCGATGGACATCGAGCGACGCCGCGGCATCACCGTGCGCACGAACGTGGCGTCCTTCGCGGCCGGGGATGTGCAGGTCAACCTCATCGACACCCCCGGCCACTCCGACTTCATCGCCGAGGTCGAGCGAAGCCTGGCTGTGCTCGACGCGGCCGTCCTGGTCGTGTCGGCGGTGGAGGGCGTCCAGTCGCAGACCGTCGTGCTCTGGCGGGCGCTGCGCCGGCTGGCCGTGCCCACGCTGATCTTCATCAACAAGATCGACCGCGGCGGCGCCGACCCGGACCGGGTGCTGGCCGCGATCGGCCGTCGGCTGGCCGAGCCCGACGGCGTGCGCACCCTGGGGCTGACCGACGTGCTGGCGGCGGGCACGGTCAGCGCGAGCACCCAGCCGGTCCCGCTGACCGATGCGCGGGTGATCGACGTCCTCGCGATGCAAGACGACCGGGTCCTGCGCGCCGCCCTCGACGGGCCGGCCGTCAGCGCCGGCCTGGCCGAGCGCTCGGCCCGGGCCCAGATCCGACGGTGCGCGCTGGCGCCGGTCGCGGCCGGGTCCGCGCTGACCGGTTCGGGCGTGCCTGACCTGCTGGCCGCGCTGCCGACCCTGCTGCCGTGGGCGCGCGAGTCGGGCTGCGCGCTGTCCGGGGTCGTGTACAAGATCGAGCACGGCGAGCGCGGCCGGCTGGCGCACTGCCGCATCTTCGGCGGCGAGCTGCGGGTGCGGGACCGCGCGGCGGCGGGGGCGGGGCGGCCGGGGCTGATCACGTCCCTGGAACGGTCCACCCCGCAGGGCTGGGCCCAGGCCGGCGCCGCCACCGCAGGCGACGTCGTCCGGGTCCGGGGCCTCGCGTCGGCCACCGTCGGCGCCTGGGTCGGCCAGGCCATTCCCGGCCGGGTCACCCGCCAGTTCCCGCGCCCCGCGCTCGAGTCGGTGGTCGACCCGGTCGACCGCGCCCAGCGCGGCCGGCTGTTCGCCGCCCTGCAGGAGCTGGCGGAGGCGGATCCGCTGATCAACCTGCGGCTCGACGACGAGCGGCACGAGATCGCGGTCAGCCTCTACGGCGAGGTGCAGAAGGAGGTCATCGCCGCGCTGCTGGCCGAGCAGTTCGGCGTCGCCGTTACCTTCCGCCCGACCGTGACCGTGCACATCGAGCGGATCGCGGGAACCGGCGCGGCCTTCGCCATCTCGTCCGAGCACACCACGCCCTACCTGGCCACCCTCGGGGTCCGGGTCGAGCCCGCGGTCGTCGGCGCCGGCCTCTGCTGCGACCTGGAGGTCGAGCTCGGCTCGATGCCGCCCGCCTTCTTCGCCGCGACCTGGGAAGGGGTGCGGACCGGCCTCGCCCAGGGCCTGTCGGGCTGGGAGATCCCCGACGCGCGGGTGGTGCTGACCCATACCGGCTACTGGCCCAGGCAGTCCGCCATGCACCAGAAGTTCAACAAGAACGTGTCCTCGGTCGGCGCCGACTTCCGCAACCTGGCCCCGGTCCTGGTGCACGACGCGCTCCGGCAGGCCCAAACCGTCGTCTGCGAGCCGGTCGAGACGTTCCAGCTGGAGATCCCGGTCGGCGCGCTCCCGGTGGTGACCGTGACTCTGGCCAGGATGTCCGGCCTCGTCACCGGCACCGAGGCCGACGGCGGCGCCGCCGCTGCCCTGACGCTGACCGGCACGATCCCCACCAGGAACGTCCAGCCGCTACTGGCCCAGCTCCCCGAGCAGACCAGCGGCGAGGCGGTCTTCACCTCGGAGGTGACCCACTACACCCCGGTCACTGGTTCGCCCCCGGTCCGCCCCCGAATCGGCCCCGACCCGCTAGACCGCGAGACCTGGTTCCGCGCCCGCCCGCGCTAGGCAACCCCGGAGGCCGGGTCGCTGTTACTCCTCCGGCACTCCGCCGACACCGGTCCTGCCCGCCGGCGTCGCGACCAACTCCACCGTGGTCCGGGCCCTGCTCTGCTCGCCGAAGACCGAGGCGACCGCGTCGGTCAGCGACGCGATGAGCTGGCGGATCAGCTCTTCGGCGGCCGGCCGCGCGAACATCGCCTCGCGAACGCCGAGCGTAACCGCCGGGGAAGCGGTCCGGACGAGTCGGCCCCCGACGGCCCAGCGCCCGACCGGTACCCCGATGAGCTGCACGGTGACGAGCTCACGGGCCCACTCGCCGTACACCGCCGCGATCGAGTCGGTCAGCGCCTCGGCCAGGGTCGCTTCCCGCCCGGCCAGGTCATCTTCGAGCGCATGGACAGTCAGGTGGGGCATGCCGTTCTCCTGCGATAATCGAGGCGAGATCAAAATTAGCTTTGTTTCCAAAGGTAATTTGGACGGCGGGAAGTGTCAAAGGAATCGTCCGCAGGGCTGTCCACCGACGCCACGATTCGGCAGCTCCTGCTGCTGATGCCGCGACTGGTCGCGCGGGCCAAGCGACTGGCCGTCCCGCCTGGCCTGCAGTCGCTGGACCTAGCGCCGAGGCACCTTTCGCTGCTGTCGTACCTGCTGTTCGACGGCCCGCTCACCGTGTCGGACATCGCCGAGCGGTTGCAGGTGGCGCCGACGACAGTCAGCCTGCTGGTCACCGAGATGGCGGCGAAGGGGGTGCTGACCAGGCGCGAAGATGAGGCGGACCGCCGACGGCACATCGTCGTCATCGCCAGCGAACAGCGGGCGGCCATTGAGCAGTGGCTCGCACCCGGCGCGCGCGCCTGGCGACGGGCACTCGAGCCGCTCACGCCGGACGAGCGGGTCACGTTCATCACGACGCTGCGCGCATACGAGCAGGCGATCTCCGAATCGCGTCCCGGCTAACCGGGTCATGCTCCGCTCTGGACCCGGACCAGGAGATCCCCGGCCGGGGATCGGCGGTAGAGCACCGACCGCCCGACCCGCCGGCGTTCCAGCAGCCCGGCCGCGCGCAGGATCTGCAGGTGCCGGCCGACCGAGCCGAGACGCTGACCGGTCAGCGCGACCAGCTGGGTGGTGCTCTTGGGCGTGACCAGCAGCATGAGGATGGCCGCGCGGGCCGGGCCGAGCAGCGCGCCCAGCGTCTCGGGGGCGGCCGCGCGGCGGGCGGGCTCTGCCAGCGCGCCGGAGCACGGGTACATCACCGCGTACCGGTGCGGCTCGTCCCAGGCCACCCAGCCGGCTCCCGGGGTCACCGGCACGAAGAGGAGCTGCGCGCCGGAGATCTCCCGGGGCGGGTTCTCGTAGGCGTTGATCTGCAGGCGGCCCTCGCCCAGCCAGCGGAGCCCCGGGCGCATGTCGGACAGCGCCTGGGCCCAGCCGCCGCGGCCGAGTTGCGTGGTGCGAGCGACGATGTCCGCCTCAATGATCTTGCGGCGTTCTGGCCAGTAGGGCCTGACGGTATTCGCCCACACCCACTCCAGCAGGTCGGCTGACTTGCGGGGCAGATCATCGGGGTACCGCTCGAGCCCGACTTCCCCCAGATCGCCGGCCACGAAATCGGCCGGCATGTTCGCGATCTGCGCCAGCTCATCGCCGAAGGCCTGCTCGTCGAGGCCGGCCGGGGCCACCGTGATGACCCCCGGGATCCAGCAGCGCGCCAGCGAGAGGCGGATCAGCCAGGGGACGTCCGGGTGCTCTTTCACATAACCGTGGTAAGCGGCCCGATGAGCGTCGAGCCACCGGCGCTCGCCCGGATGCGCGGCCGTGCCGCGTTCGAGCGCCAGCAGGCTGGCGGTCGTCTCGGCCAGCGGCGAGATGACGAACCGGCTCCGCGCCAGGGTGTCGGCGTTGACCTGCCACCAGCCCACTAGGGTCGCCGCCTTTCGGCCTAGTTTCGCGTATATGCGAAACTCTACCGACTCGGTCGTCGCAGGAAGCAAGCTTGGGCCTCGTGCGAACCTACGGCGAACTGTTTCGAGTACCCGAGTTCACCTCTCTTTTCGTTGCCTCGTCGGCCCAGGTGGCGGCGTCGACGGTCACCGGGCTGGCGCTGGGGACCTTGGTGTACTCGTCGACCGGGTCGCCGCTGCTGTCGGCGCTGGTGATGTTCGGCCCGTCGCTCGCCCAGGTCGCGGGGGCGTCCCTGCTGCTGTCGGCGGCCGACCAGATTCCGCCGCGGGCCGCCCTCACCTGGCTGGCGCTGATCTTCGCGGTGGGCAGCTTCGCGCAGGCGCTGCCGGGCGTCGGGGTGGGGGCGATCCTCGCGATCGGCCTGGCGCTTGGCGTCGTGTCCTCGCTCGGCGGCGGCGTCCGGTACGGCCTGATGAACGAGATCGTTCCGCCCGACGGCTACATGCTCGGCCGGTCGGTGCTGAACATGTCGGTCGGAATCATGCAGATCGTCGGCTTCGCCGTCGGCGGGGTGCTGGTGACCGTGCTGTCCCCGCGCGGGACGCTGCTGGCGGGCGCCGTGCTCTACGTGGTGTCCGGAGTGCTCGCCTTTCTCGGGCTCTCGCGGCGGGCGGCGCGCGCCAAGGGACGGCCGTCAGCTGCGCAGACCTGGCGGAACAACGTCCTGCTGCTAGCCTCGGCCCCCCGCCGCTACGTCTACATCGGGCTGTGCGTGCCGAACGGGCTGATCGTCGGCTGCGAGTCCCTGTTCGTCTCGTACTCGCCGCGCCACGCGGGCACCCTGTTCGCCTGCACCGCGGTGGGGATGCTGGCCGGCGACACGCTCGCCGGACGGTTCGTCTCCGAGCGCTGGCGCGACCGGCTCGGACCGTGGCTGCGCCTGCTGCTGGCCTGCCCGTACCTGGTGTTCTTCGCGCACCCGCCGCTGGCGGTGGCGTGCGCGGTCTGCGTGGTCGCCTCGGTCGGCTATTCCGCGACCCTCATGCTGCAGCAGCGGCTGATAGCCCTGACCCCGGAGGACCTCAAGGGGCACGCGCTCGGGCTGCACTCGTCCGCCATGCTCGCGATGCAGGGGGTCGGCGCGGCCCTCGCGGGCGCCGTCGCGGAGTGGACCTCCCCGGCGATCGGCATCACCGTGATGGCAGCCGCCTCCGTCGCGGTAACGCTGGCCCTCGCCCGAGGACTCCGACCGACCCCCGCGCCGCCGCCGATCCAGGCCGCCCCCGAATTCGCCCAGCAGTCCCCCCAATAACGGGCCATCGGTAGGTCCTCAGAATCGGAATTTCGATCACCGAATACGAACGGTTGCTGGGTCCACGGTGAACCACACTCCAGGATTCAGCCGTTCCCTAAGGGAGACGTTTGACACTGGCTGACGCCACTGGGTGAGGTGACGCGTGCGGATCGATCGGCCTGACCAACCCGATGAGCCCGGCGACGCCCATGTGGCCCGTCATATCCGGTTGGCTCGCGACCATCCGGACACCGCTAGCAGCGTCAGAATCGGGGCGATCAGCGCTGACAGTTCTGCCAACTCGTCCCAGGCGGGGCCCGACTCAGGCTTGCGAGCGGAACGGAACGCCACTCATCGCGCTGCCGTTGACGCCGTCTACCGGCAGGACGCCATTGATCGCAGTCATGCACGGATAGAAAAACTCGAACCCGAAAAGATCGCACCGTCGATGCGCCGCATCGAGGATGCGGGCCCGGAATTTCATGCGGCGGGCAACGGTGACCGTCTCAGAGACAAGGGCCGACTCGCAGAGCGTGCCGACCTTAAGAAAGGCGAGGTTCCTCGGGCCCCCGACGACATGCCCGTAGCCAGCAGAGGCGGGTCGTATCCAGCCGATCACAACGGCTGGATACGGGATCGCGCCGTTCGCGGCGACCAAGGTGGCAAGCACCATGTGGTGCCAGGCACGTCTGCCCTCCTTGATGACTATGAACTGCCGCGTCGACCAGGGTACGGCGGCGGTACCGCTGGATCCGATGGCCGAATACCTAGCCAGCATTACGCAGCTATACCACCCTCCTAAACCAGCGGTTCTCACCTGCCCCAAATGCAGTGACCCATTGGAATTCTCGATGCCGGGACACGGCGTGGACGTCTGAGTCGACTGTCCGGGCTGCGGACGCACAATCGAGATCACTGCTCGCGCCTGACGGAACTCGTCCATCACGACAGCCACTCTGCCGACGGCAGATGCCCGCGCCTGCCAACCCGCCCCGGCGTTACCGTGGCCACGTGGAGCTCATCCAGCTCACGCCGCGGCTGCACCAGATCCGCCTCCCGGTCGGGCACGCCTACCTATGGCACGATCCCGACGGCCTCACGCTGATCGACACCGGCCTGCCCGGCTCCGCGCCGCTGATCGCGGCGGCGATCCGCCAGGCCGGATACCAAACCGCCGACCTGCGCCGGCTGGTCCTGACCCACTTCCACCCCGATCACATCGGCGCCGCCGCCGACATCGCCGCCTGGGGCGAGGTCGAGGTCATGGCCCACCAGGCCGACGCCCCGTTCATCCGCGCCGAGGCGGCCGGGCCGCCACCCGACCTGGCCGACTGGGAACGCCCCCTCTACGACCAGGTCACGAGCCAGGTCACCAGCGAGGCCGCGCGCGAACCCCAAGTGCCACCGCCGCCGCCCCGGATCGATCGCGAACTGGGCGACGACGACGAACTCGACTTCGGCGACGGCGCCGTGGCGGTGGCCGTCCCCGGCCACACGCCCGGCAGCGTCGCGATCCACCTTCCCCGGCACCAGGTGCTATTCACCGGCGACGCCGCCGCGCGCAGCCCGGACGGGACCGTCATCGGCGGCGTGTTCAACGTCGACCGCGCCCAGGCCGCCGCCTCCTTCCGGCGACTGGCCGAACTCAGCCTCGCCGTCGCCTGCTTCGGTCACGGCGACCCGCTCACCGACGACGCCACCGCGGCGCTCCGGGCAGCCGCCAGCCGGCGCGCCTAAGGTGTCGATCAGGGCACGGGTGATCTTCATGTGCGGTCCGGCCGGCTCAGGCAAATCCACCGTCGCCCGGCAGTACGAACGACAGGGGATGACCCGGCTCTCCTTCGACCAGGAGGCCTGGTCGCGCGGCATCACCACGATGCCGTTGCCGGAAGACGTCCACCGCGACATCGAAGCCACGCTGCGCGCACGCCTGGTAGAACTCGTGCGCGCCGGATCGGACGTCGTCCTCGACTTCTCGTTCTGGTCCCGCCGCATGCGCGACGACTACCGCGCACTGCTGCGCCCGCTCGGCGTGGTGCCAGAGACGGTGTACCTGGCGACCGACCGCGCCACCGTGCTGCAGCGCATCGGCGCCCGGGCGGCCGACCACGGCGACGACTTCCAGCTCAGCACCGAACTCGCAGCCGCCTACTTCGACCACTTCGAGCCCCCCACCGAAGCCGAGGGCCCGCTGACCGTCCTGACCTGAGGCCCGCCGGCGACCGCCGCCCCTATCCTCGGGACATGGCGATTCAGCGAATGGATCACGTCAGCGTCGTCGTTGACGACCTCGAGGCCGCGATGGCCTTCTTCGTCGAACTCGGCCTGGAGCTGGACGGCCAGGCGACGCTCGAGGGGCGCGCGGTGGACCGCGTCGCCGGACTCGACGACGTCCAGTGCGACATCGCGATGATGCGGACCCCGGACGGCCACGGCCGGCTTGAGCTGACGAAGTTCCGCCGCCCGGCCGCGCTGAGCGCCGAGCCAGAGAGCGCGCCGGCCAACACGCTAGGCCTGCGCAGCGTCATGTTCGCCGTCGACGACATCGAGGACGTCCTCGGCCGCCTGCGGTCGCACGGCGCCGAGCTCGTCGGGGAGGTGGCGCGGTTCGAGGACAGCTATCTGCTGTGCCACGTCCGCCGCCCGGTCGGCATCATCGTCGCCCTCGCCGAGCCGCTCGGCTGAGCCTCCCAGCCACAGCGGGACCAGCGAGGCAGACCAAGATCAAAATCGTCATATCTAACGGACCGTGGCTCCGCCCCGACCGTCCGCCCTCCGGAAACCGGGGAAACATCGGGGAAACTGACCGCGGACAGCCCGCTGCTCGCCCCCCGATGATCGCCTCTCCCTGCGCCGATTCTTCGAACACTGCCACGTCACGGCGAGATTACGGCCATAATCCTTCAAATGGGACAAATGGGACAGAATGACACTGGTGTAACACGAGAACAGACGCGTCCGCGACGCTGGGTCAGCCGCGGCCTGGCCGGCGTCGGCGCCCTCGCCGCGGTCGGCGCCCTCGCCGCCTGCAACGGCGTCACGCCCGACGCGCTGCAGGCGTCAAGCGCGATCGCGAAGCTCGGCCCGACCGCGGCCGGCGGCACCGCGCAGAGCAACAACGCGCCCGCGATCATCAGCCATGCAATCGCGCACGGCAAGCTCGCCCGGTCGGCCCGCAAGGCCGCGAACTGGCACCCGGGACATCCGAGTTCGTCGAGCTCCCCGACCGCCACGCCGACCGCCACCCCCAGCGGCACCGCGACCGGGACCCCCACCGCCACCCCGAGCGGTACCCCCAGCGACCCGCCGACCTCAACCCCGACCGGCGGCCAGAGCGGCTCCGACCCCTCCGGCCAGGACCCGGCCACCGCCCTGTCCGGCTACACCCTCAAGTACACCCAGGAATTCACCGGCGACAGTGCCCCGTCCAACTGGAACCTGTACACCGGCGTGCCCGGCGGAGAGACCTCGTCCGAGGCTGACTGGGAGCCGAGCATGTGCACCTTCAGCGGCGGCGAAGCGCACTTCATGGCCTCCGGCATCGACTCCTGCGGCATGAAGTTCCAGGGCGGCAACCAGGAGTACGGCGCCTGGTTCGCCCGCCTGCAGGGCAACGTCGAGCCGGCCGGCCAGCTGTTCACCGACATCTTCCTGCTCTGGCCCGCCAACAACCAGTGGCCGCCGGAGATCGACGTCTACGAGGACAAGGGGGACCGGTCGCGCACCGGCGCCACTGTGTTTGACACGCCCGGCAACGCGTGCGGCTCGTCGCCAAGCGTGGGGTGTCTGGACGAGTACTCGCAGAACAACTGGAGCAGCAACGGCGTCGCCAACAACGGCACCGAGTGGCACACCTACGGCGTCGAGTGGACCCCCTCGGGCGTGTCCTGGCTCATCGACGGCCACGTCGTCTTCACCGCCCCGGCCAGCGCGGTGAAGTCGCCCGCGCAGCAGCCCGCGCTGCCGATGAACATGGCCCTGCAGTCCGAGAACCTCCAGGGCAGCCCCGGCGCGTCGACGAAGGAGGACACCATGAACGTCGACTGGGTCGAGCAGTTCAGCTGGAACGGCTGAGCGTCCCGCCTCCGCTTCGCGCAACGGGCCGGCTCATGGCGCAATCGCCCGTATCCGGCCGTCGGCGTTGTCGGTGACGAGCAGACCGCCGGCGGCGGACACGGCCACGTTGACCGGGTCGAACTTGACCTGGGTGGCTGGTCCGCCGTCGCCCAGGATCCTGGTGCCGCCGCCGGCCACGACGTAGATGTCGCCGGCGGTCATCGCCCGGCCGTAGAACGTGCCGGTGCGCGCCGCGATCGCCCACACCACGTCGTTCCTGGTGTCGGTGACGATCACGTTCCCGTGCTGGTCGACCGCCACCCCGCCCACCTGTGAGAATTCCGCGCTGGTGGCCGGGCCGCCGTTGCCGGAGAACCCGGCCGTGCCGTTGCCTGCAATCGTGTAGATGTCGCCGACGGTCATCGCCTGCCCGTAGAAGATGCCGGTGCTGGCCGCGACCACGCGGACCCGCTGGCTGGCGTCGGACACGATCAGGTTCCCGGCCGCGTCGACCGCGACCGCCACCGGCTGCACCCCGGTCGTGCGGGCCCGGCCGCCGTCGCCGCCGTAGCCGGACGCGCCGTCGCCCGCGACGGTGTAGATGTCGCCCGCTTTCATCGTGATCCCGTAGAAGGAACCCGACCCGGCCGCGACCACGCGGACCCGGTTGTTGCCCTGGTCGGCGATGATCACGTTGCCGTGCCGGTCGAGGGTGACGCTGTCGGGGCCGTCGAGCTCGGCGTTGCGGGCCGGGCCGCCGTCCCCGGAGAACCCGTACCCGTCGCCGCCGGCGATGGCGTAGGCGTCGCCCGCGGTCATCTTCTGTCCGTAGAAGGTGCCGGTGGCGGCGGCGACCAGCCACACCCCGTTGAAGTTGGGGCCATCCTCGGCGTCGGCCACCACGAGGTTGCCGCTGCGGTCGAAGGCCAGCGGCGCGTCGCCGTTGAGGTCCTCCTGACCGCCGCGGACGGCCACGTCGTACAACGTCCCGGCGGTCATCTTCCGGCCGAAGAGCATGCCCGACCGAGCCGGAATCACCTGCAGCACGGAGCTCCAGGGGGTGCTGACGAAGGCGATGTCACCGCGGGCGCTCACGGTCACCCCGTCGATGCCGCCGAACTCGGCCGCCAGCGGCGCCCCGCCATTGCCCGAGAACAACTGGCCGTCGCCCGCGACGGTGTAGATGTCGCCGACCGTCATCTTCTGCCCGTAGAACAGCCCGGTCCTTGCCGCGATCACGCGGACCCGGTACCCCTCCTGGGCGAGCGCCACGTTCCCGTAGCCGTCGACCGCGATCGCGGTGGCCCACACCCCCGCCCGCAAGGCCGACCCGCCGTCGCCGGCATCCCCGTACGAGGGGGACCCGGCGATGCGGTAGATGTAGCCGGCCTTCATGTTCTGGTTGTAGAAACGCCCCGACCGCCCGGCCACCACCCGCACCTCGCCGCCGTCGGCGATCACCAGGTTGCCGGACAGGTCGGCGACGGCATCCGAGGCGGCCCAGAGCGACGTCTTGGTGCCCGCGACCGCGTTCGAGTAGGGCCCCTGGGTCGCGTTGCCTGCCAGCTGGTAGATGTGGCCGGCCGTCATCTTCCGGCCGTAGAACGTGCCGCTGACCGTGGCGATGATCCGTAGGTAAGGGGTGGTGGTGTCGTACGGTACGGACTGATTGGGCGGCAGGTCCTGGCCTGCCAGGATGATGTTCCCCGACCGGTCAAGCTCGGCCGAGGACAGCCCGGGGCCGAGCCACGCCCCGGCGGCCGGCCCGCCATTGCGCTCGGGCCCGGGACCGAAGTCCCGGCCGGCGATCGAGTAGATGTAGCCGGCCTTCATCGCGACCCCGTAGAAGGTGCCCGTCTTGGCCGCCACCACCCGGAGCAGCGCGCCCGCCTGGACGCAGCCGGGGCACGCCTGCCCCCACCCGGAATCAGCGATCAGCATGTTCCCGGCCCGGTCGAACGTGACGTCGCCCGCGGATCCGAGGAAGGCCTTGGTGGCCGGGCCGCCGTCACCGGTGGGACCCCCGGTCCAGCCGTCCAGCGTCGACGGCAGGCGCGCGTTATTCAGGTTGCCTGCCACCGTGTAGAGGTGCCCGGCGGTCATCTTCTGGCTGTAGAAGGTGCCGGTC
>DATCGA010000370.1:0-2950 GCA_036509215.1 Trebonia sp. | reverse complement strand
CCGCCGGCGCTCGGTATGGATGCCTCCTCCGAGCTACCGGCCTGGCGACGATAGTCTGCGCTCATGACGACTGAGGGCGATCGGGTCGCCGGGTTTGGCAGGCTTGAGGACGGGTTGAAGCAGTCCAGCCCTTGGTACGGGTGGGGGCCGTATGTCAGCGAGCGCCAGTGGGGCACGGTCCGCGAGGACTACAGCCAGGACGGCGACGCGTGGAACTACCTGCCGTTCGACCACGCCAGGTCCCGCGCCTACCGGTGGGGCGAGGACGGGCTGGCTGGGTTCAGCGACATTCACCAGCAGCTCTGCCTCGGGCTGGCGCTGTGGAACGGGCGCGACCCCTTCCTCAAGGAGCGGCTGTTCGGGCTGACCGGGCCGGAGGGCAACCACGGCGAGGACGTCAAGGAGCACTGGTGGTACCTGGACGCCCTGCCGAGCCACGCCTGGAACCGGTGGCGCTACCACTATCCGCAGGCCGCGTTCCCGTACGAGCAGCTCCGGACCGAGAACGCGCGGCGGGACCGGCGCAGCCCGGAGTACGAGATCCTCGACACCGGGGTCTTCGACGCCGGCCGGTACTGGATCACCGAGGTCGCGTACGCCAAGAGCGACGACGCGGCCGAGCTGCTGATCGAGATCACCGCGACCAACGCCGGCGAGGACGCGGACACGCTGCACGTGCTGCCGACCGCCTGGTTCCGCAACACCTGGTCGTGGGAGAAGGGCGCCCCCAAGCCGGTCATGAAGCTGGGCGAGAACGGGGCGGTCGACATCGACCACCCGTTCCTTGGCCCGCTCGAGCTGCTGGCGGACGGCGCCGACGACGGCACCGTCACCAACGCCGTCACCCCGACGCCGCTGTTCTGCGAGAACGAGACCAACGCGCAGCGCCTTTTCGGCTCCTCGTCGGAGACGCCCTATCCCAAGGACGGCATCAACGACCACGTCGTCGGCGGCGCCCTGACCGTGAGCCCGGAGCAGCAGGGCACCAAGTGCGCGTTCTGGTACCGGCTGAGGGTCCAGCCCGGCGCGACCGCCACCATCCGGCTGAGGCTCAGGCCCAAGCAGCAGACGGGAACCAGCGGTCCGTTCGATAAGAACGACTTTGATCTTGTCGTGCAGCGGCGTCGAGCCGAGGCGGACGAGTTCTACCAGGCGCTGACGCCGGCCCAGGCCAGCGCGGACGAGGGGCTGGTGATGCGGCAGGCCTTCGCCGGCATGCTCTGGTCCAAGCAGTTCTACAACTACGACGTGGCGACCTGGCTGGACGGCGACCCGGCCCAGCCGGCCCCGCCGCCGGAGCGCGAGCTGAACAGGAACGCGCGCTGGCGGAACTTCAACGCCTTCGACATCCTGTCGATGCCGGACAAGTGGGAGTACCCGTGGTTCGCGGCCTGGGACCTGGCGTTCCACTGCGTCTCGCTGGCCCACGTTGACCCCGGGTTCGCCAAGTACCAGCTGGTGCTGCTGTGCCGGGAGTGGTTCCAGCACCCGAACGGGGCGCTGCCCGCCTACGAGTGGGACTTCTCCGACGTGAACCCGCCGGTCCAGGCGTGGGCGGCGCTGGAGGTGTTCGCGCTGGACGGGGCGAAGGACCTCGACTTCCTCGCCCGGGTCTTCGACAAGCTGCTGGTCAACTTCACCTGGTGGGTGAACAGGGAAGACGTGTGGGGCAACAACCTGTTCGAGGGCGGCTTCCTCGGACTCGACAACATCGGGCCGATCGACCGGTCGCACCTGCCGCCCGGCACCGTCCTCGAGCAGTCGGACGCCACCGGCTGGATGGCGTTCTACGCGCTGTCGATGGCCACGATCGCGCTCATCCTCTGGCGCAACGGCCGCCAGGCCGGGGCCGACCTGGTGCTCAAGTTCCTCGAGCACTACGCGGGCATCAGCACGGCGCTGGAGACCCAGGGAATGTGGGACGACGCCGACGGGATGTTCTACGACCACCTCTGCCTGGCCAGCGGCGCGGTCATCCCGGTCAAGGCCAGGTCGATGGTCGGCATGATCCCGCTGCTGGCGGTCGGCGTCGTCGACCACCAGATGGTCGTCACCGCGCTCCGGTTCAAGAAGGCGTTTGCCGACTTCCTGCACCGGCAGGGGATGACCGACGAAGAGAAGGCACGCGAGATGGGCCTGCTCCGCAACGGCGGCGACCATCCGGAGAAGCTGCTGCTCAGCGTCGTCGGGGTGGACCGGCTGAAGCCGGTGTTCCGGTCGCTGTTCGACGAGTCGAAGTTCCTGTCACCGTACGGGCTGCGGTCGCTGTCGGCCGAGCTCAAGGACCAGCCGTACGTGCTGCACCTGGAGGGCACGACCGCGACCATCGACTACGAGCCGGCCGAGTCCACCACCGCGATGTTCGGCGGCAACTCCAACTGGCGAGGGCCGATCTGGTTCCCGCTGAACTACCTGCTGTGCAACTCGCTGCACACATATCACGCGTTCTTCGGCGACGACTTCACCGTCGAGTACCCGACCGGGTCCGGCCAGCACAAGAACCTCAGCGAGGTCGCCGACGACCTGCGCGGACGGCTGGTCTCGATCTTCCTGCGGGGCGAGGACGGGCGTCGGCCCTGCCACGGGTGGGTGGACAAGCTGCAGCACGACCCGAACTGGCGGGACAACGTCTACTTCAACGAGTACTTCCACGGCGACAACGGCGCGGGCCTCGGCGCCAGCCACCAGACCGGCTGGACCGGGCTGATCGCGGACGTCATCCGCCGCCGCCACGGCGCGGTCCCTGAGGCCATCGACTTCATCGGCGGCCTGGTGTATCCGTCCAAGGACGACGCGCAGTGACCGCTGGCGCGGTCAAGACCACGGTCCGGGCGCTGCCCGGCGACGGCGCCCGGCTCGGCGCGACGCCCGTCGATGGCGGCGTGAACTTCGCCGTCGCCTCGAGCGTGGCCGAGGAGGTCACGGTCTGCCTGTTCGACGCCACCACCGG
>DATCGA010000369.1:0-4957 GCA_036509215.1 Trebonia sp. | reverse complement strand
CGGCCGTCGAGGCGGCGACGAGGCTCGCCGCCTCGACCGGGGCCGACGCCACGTTCGTCCAGTCGGACGTGTACGCGGCGGCCGACGTGCTCGGCACCAGCGCCTTCGACCTCGTCTACACGGGGACCGGGGCGCTGTGCTGGCTGCCCGACATCCGCCGCTGGGCGCAGGTCGTCGCCGCGCTGCTGCGCCCGGGCGGGCGACTGTTCATCCGCGAGGGCCACCCGATGCTGTGGACCATCGAGGAACGCGACGACGACCTGCTGGCCGTGAAATACCCGTACTTCGAGCAGCCGGAGCCGCTCACCTGGACCGAGGGCGGCACCTACGTGGACACCGACCAGGTCTTCGAGCAGAAGATCAGCCACGAGTGGAACCACGGCATCGGCGAGATCGTCACCGCTCTCCTCGACGCCGGCCTCGCGCTGACCGGGCTGGTCGAGCACGACAGCGTCGCGTGGAACGCCTTCCCCGGCAAGATGGACCGGATCGCAGGGAACGAGTGGCGGCTGGCCGACCGGCCCGCCCGGCTAGCGCACAGCTACACGATTCAGGCGGTCAAGCCACGTCAGTAACGCCCGGTCGGTAACGCCACTTCGGTGAGCGTCACCCGGCGGGCCAGGTCGATCGTGCCGGGCAGGCCAAGCAGGTGGCTCGCGGGCGGCGCCGGGACCCCTTCCCTCAGCATCCAGTGGTCCATGTAGACCCCCGCGGGCAGCCAGAACTCGGTCGCGGGGAGGCTCCGGCTCATGACCACGCAGCCGTGCGCCCGGCTGGCGCGCCGCTGGTTCTGCGACGGCACCCAGAACCCGTGGTCGGGCGCGGCGGAGATCAGCGGGGCGAGGTCGACGAGCTCGCCCCGGTCCAGGTACTCCCACAGCCGCCCGTCGTCGAGCGGGCTCACGGTGAACGTGGGCCAGCGCAGCGGCTCGCTGCCGACCAGCGGCAGTACCCGGATCTGGGGCCCGCCCGGCAGCCGGCTGCCGGGCTTCCCGTGGCAGACCGAGAGCAGCACCATCGCCTGCCGGTCGCTCACCCAGCCGAGCAGCGCGCCGTCGCGCGGGACCGGCATGCCCTCGGCGATCACCTGGTGAACGGCGGCCGGGACCGGGTCGACCGGGCGGATTTCCTGGTACGTGAACTCGCCGGGCTGGCCGGGCTGGCCGGAGTCGGTTGACTCCCCGCCCGGCCAGGGTTGCAGCACAAAATGTTCAGCCGTGTCCTGACTCAGAATGAAAAAGCCGCTCTTCCCTGACGCGCGATCTTCTTCAGCGCCCGGGTACCGCAGGACGATGGATCGGTGCTTGCCGTCCGCCGACCAAGGCGAGACGGCGAGGGGGTAGGACCGAAACAGTCGTAGGCATGCGGCGAACGACGCTGCCCCGGACAGGGCATGAACGAACACGGGCTGCTCCTCGCGTTCCCTCTGACCGCACCCGCCGCATTAGGCGAGGTCCGAGGTGTATCAAGTGGTGAATTGACATGCGCTTATTGGCTGTCAAATGGTGCTGCGAGTTGCGCCAACAGACATCGGTCAGGTGGCGTATATCGATGCGGCGTCAGCACACGGGTGAGGCCTAAGCCTGCCCTGCGGACGCCTCCGAACCCAGCACCGAGCCGATCTGGGACTGTCCATGATGATCACCCTGTATCCGGACATAGTCATCGCCTGATTCCGGGAAATGATTGATGCCGCGCGGGCCGCGGCCACGGCCCGCGCGGCTGGAGAGCCGCCGGGAAGTTCCCCGTGCGGTGACCGGGCTACCGGCGAGCGGAGGAGGAGACGCTCGCAGGATGCCGCGCGGTCAGTTGACACATGGTGCCGCCGCCGACGGCCCCAGACATCGGACAGCTGACCGACATCGGTGACACCGGTGCGAAAGATTACGGGTGGAACGGGGTGTGGAACGCCGTGTCGCCTAGCGGTCCCGCAGGGCCGCGCGGATGAGGACGCCGGAGCGGCGCAGCCGCCGCAGCGAGGCAGGGGCGCTGATGGCGGCGGTCTCCGCCATCAGCGCGGGGAGCAGCTCGCTGGGCCAGCCGACGCCCTCGTCGTCGCGTCCGACCGGCACGTCCACGCCGGCCATGGCGGCCTCCGCCGTCACGCCTAGTTCCGCCGGGGCGGCCAGGTCGGCGATGAAGCGGGCGATGTCGACGGCCGCGCCGGGACGGCTGGCCCGCGCCGACGCGTCGCGCATGGCGCCGAGCGCGGCCGGGTCGCGCCGGAGCCGGCCGACCTCGGCCGCGAGCTGCCTCGGCCGCGGCGCGTAGAGGCCCGCGCCGGAGTCGGTGACGAACTCGGCGTTCCCCTTCTCCTGGCCGGGCACGAACGAGGTCAGCACCAGCGGGGCGCCGCAGCAGGTCGCCTCGGCGATCGTGCCCGGGCCGGCCTTGCCGACCACGATGTCCGCGCAGCGCAGCCAGTCGGCCATGTTGCCGACGAAGCCCTGGGCGGTCAGCCGCCCGTCCCCGGTCCGCTCGGCCAGCCGGCCGACCCGCCGTCGCAGCGAGCGGTTGCGCCCGCAGATGACGACCACGTCCACGTCCGCCACCTGCCGCAGGATCGCGGCGGCGCAGCGGCGCAGCCGGCCCGACCCCTCGGCGCCGCCGGTGAGCACGACCAGGAACTCGCCGCGGAGCCCGAGTTCGCGCTTGAGCTCCCGGCGCTGCGTCTCGTCGAGCGGCGGCCGGCAGAACTCGGCCGCGACCGGCAGCCCCAGCGGCACGTACCGGCCGGCCGGCGAGCCGTCCGCCGCGCACTGGTCCGCGACCACCTCGGACGGCACCACCACCCGGTCGACGGCCGCGTCGACCCAGGACAGGTGGGCGGTGACCAAGTCGGTGACGACGGTGACGACCGGCGCGTGGGCGTCGGCGGTCCGCTGCGCCCGGACGGCCGGGTCGGCCGTCATGGGATGGAACGCCACGATCAGCGCGGGCCGGCAGGACTCGACGGCCCGCTCGACGCTGCCGTAGACCGGGGCCATGATCGTGCGGCGAAGCGCGCGGAGCCCGACCGGCGAGTTGCTCGTCCGCCAGAACGACCACCAGAGCCAGGGCGTGAGCCGGATGCAGAGGCCGTAGAGCCCGGCGAACCAGCGCAGCAGCCCGGGCACGTCCGGGCCGCGCAGCGGGTCCCAGGTGACGGGAGCGAACCGGCCGGGCTCCACCCGGTCCAGTGCCTGCTGCACCGCGGCGGCGGCGCTGCGGTGCCCGCCACCGGTATCCCCGATGAGGAAGAGCAACGGCAGGGGAGGCTGTTCAGGGCTGGCCATCGCTCACCTTTGCCTGTCCTTCTCTTCTGATGTTGTACCGCGGGTTGCCAGGGCGCTGTAGATGGATTCCCACCGGGCTAGCAGACGATGTCGGTCATGGTCGGCGATGATCCGCAGCCCCGATTTCGACATCCGGGCGCGCAGCTCGCGGTCGCGGCAGAGCAGGTCGAAGCTCCCCGCCAGGTCGGCCGCGCGCCCCGGCCGGGCCAGGAAGCCGTTCTCCCCCGGGTGCACGAGCTCGCCCAGCGCGCCGGCGTTGACGGCGACCACCGGGAGCCCGGTGGCCATCGCCTCCATCGTCACCAGGGACTGCAGCTCGGCCTCGGACGCGATCGCGAACATGTCCGCCAGCCGGTACAGGCCCGGCAGGTCGGTGCCGGGGATGAAGCCGAGGAAGCGGACCCGGTCGGAGACGCCGCGCCGGGCCGCCAGCTCCCGCAGCCTGCCCTCGTCGGGGCCGGAGCCCGCCAGCGCGAGCACCGTGTCCGTGACGTCCTGCGCGGCCACCGCCTCGATCAGCACGTCGGCCCGCTTCTCGGGGCTGAGCCTGCCCACCGACAAGATCAATGGCCGGCCGGCCGGCAGCGCGTACCGGCGTCGCAGCGCCTCGTCGGCCGCCCCCGGCGAGTAGACGTCCAGGTCGATGCCGTTGGACACCACCTGCGAGGGCGCGCGGAGCCCGTGCTCGCGCAGCAGCAGCAGGGCGGTCGCGGTCGGCGCGGTGACCCGGTCGCACCGGTTCGCGAACGCGGTCAGGTACCCGTAGAAGCCGACGTCGAACAGCGCCCCGGCCACGCCGCCGACGGCCGCCGCCGTCGCCCGGGTGGCGGCCGAGACCCGGGTCGCCGGGGTGGTGGAGCCGACGGCCGGATCGCCCGGCGCGGCGGGCCGGCGCCTGGCCTCGGCCCGCTCCGCCCGGTCGGCGGTCGGGTGAACGTTGGCGGGCAGGTAGTGGTTGGTGTACACCACCGGGACGCCGCGCCGCCGGGCGGCCGACCGGGCGGCCGCGCCCAGCGTCAGCGGCGAGTGGACGTGCACCACGTCCGGCGCGAACCCGCCGATCAGCTGGCCGGCGGCGGCTCGGCCGAGGAGGCCGAGGCGCTGGTCCTCGTACCACGGCCAGCGCACCGAGCCACGGCGGGCCACGGTCAGCCTGCCGGGCGCGGTCGCGCTGCGGCCGGTGGCGGACGGGGCGAGCAGCTCCACCGCGTGACCGCGCTCGGCCAGCCCGCGCGCCAGTTCCCTGGTGACCGTCGGCACCCCGCCGACCATCGGCTCGTACTGGTCGGTGACGATCAGGACGCGCAGCTCACTTGCCTGCGCGTCGCCCTTCAAGGCCGGTTCCCGCCGGCTCGGCGGCCGGCCAGGGGCACAGGGCCCTCGTTCTTCGCGATGCCGTTCATGGTCATCGCCATGATGCCAGTGTTGTCGTTGTCCCGGTAATTGCCATCGCCCGGCAGGATCGCGGATCGGGACAACGCGATGGTGAACGGCACGCCAATAGGTGGCGGCCACCGCGTGACGGTCCCTCCTGCCGCGAGAGTGCGGTGATCACAGCAGGCGCAGCCAGCTATCGTGCAGCGGCCAGGTCACCCGGAGCGTGCCGTCGACCGGCAGCGCCGACCACTCCCGGTACAGGGCCTGGACGCCGGCCCGGGCGACCCGGATCGACTCGTCGTCGA
>DATCGA010000368.1:0-2489 GCA_036509215.1 Trebonia sp. | reverse complement strand
CCAGGAAGGCGCCGTGTGGCTCACCGGCCCGGCCCGAGTCGTGTATCGGGGTGAAGCGTCATGACCGCGGCTATCGGCTGGGAAGCTCAGGGCCTGATATCCCGGCAGGTCGCGGTGCTGCGGGACGCGCAGTCCGGGCTGGCCGGCCTCCGCGTGGCGGTCGTCTACGGTGGCGTGTCCGCCGAAGACCGGCTTTACATCTTCCGCAGCCCGGTGGAACAGCTGTCGATCACGGCGCTGACCCGCACACTGGCCGGGCTAGGCGTGCCGGCCGTCGTCCTTGACCCGTGTGGGCGGTCGTTCGTGAGGGCGCTGCTGGATTTCGATGTCGTCATGCCGGCGGTGCATGGTCCTTACGGGGAGGACGGGCGGCTGCAGGGGCTCTCAAGTGTGCGTGACCGGGCCGACGGCCAGTGATTCCCGCGAGGTTGTCCCCGGCGGGATGTTCGCCGCGGTGACCGGCGCGCACGCCGACGGCCATGACTTCGCGGCCGACACGATCACGGCCGGGGCGGTCTGCGTGCTGGCCTCCCGGCCGGTCGGGGTTCCTGCTGTCGTCGTCAGCGATGTCGTCGCGGCACTGGGCAAACTGGCCCAGGCGGTGCTCGCGCGTATCGGCTCACCGGCGGTGATCGCGCTGACCGGATCCTCAGGCAAAACGTCCACCAAGGACCTGCTCGCCCAGGTCCTCCCGGAACTCGGCCCGACCGTGGCCACACCCCGCTCGTTCAACACCGAAATCGGCCTGCCGCTGACCGTGCTCACCGCCGATCAGTCCACCCGATACCTCGTGCTGGAAATGGGGGCTCGCCACAAGGGCGACATCGCCTACCTCGCCTCACTAACCCCGCCGAAAATCGGGCTGGTCCTCAACATCGGCTCCGCGCACATCGGCGAGTTCGGCAGTAGGCAAGCCATCGCCGCAGCTAAAGGCGAGCTGGTCGAGGCGCTCCCCGATGCCAGCCACGGCGGCATCGCCGTCCTGAACGCCGACGACGAACTGGTCGCCGCCATGGCCGCCAGGACCGCCGCCGACGTGCTTTGGTACGGCCAGGCGCCACACGCGGCCGTGCGGGCCAGCGATATCCGCATCGACGATGCCGGACGTGCCCGGTTCACCCTGATCACACCGTCCAGCACAGCGCCAGTCACACTGCAGATGCACGGCGAGCATCACGTGAGCAACACGCTCGCCACCGCCGCGGTAGCCCATGCCCTCGGCCTGGACACTGCCGCGGCCGCCGCTGCGCTCTCCCGCGCCCAGCCGCTATCTTCTGGCCGCATGCAAGTCCTCGAACGCGGCGACGGCGTGACCATCATCAACGACGCCTTCAACGCCAACCCCGAATCGATGCGCGCCGGACTGCGCACCCTGGCCACCATGGCCGTCGGCCGGAGGGCCATCGCTGTTCTCGGGGAAATGCGCGAACTCGGTGACCATGCCACGGCCGCCCACGAGCAGGCCGGCCAGCTGGTCGGCGAACTCGGAATCGCCATGCTCGTCGCGGTCGGCACCGATGACGCCCAGGCCCTCGCCGACACCGCCCACCACAACAACCCGGCGCTCACCGCTAAGGTCGCCTCCGACCGGCACGCCGCCGCAGACCTGCTCGGCGACCAGCTCCAACCCGGCGACATCGTACTGGTCAAAGCATCCCGGAGCCTGCAGCTCGAAGGCCTCGCCACAACCCTCGCGGCCGGGCCGCAAATCTCCGCTCCCCAGCACGAGTGAACCCCGACCCGGCCGCCGCTTGCCGCAGGTGGAAACCGACATCAGCGCGTCACGCCCGGGCTCATCGGATTCGTGATGTTGTCGCCCGGACGGCTTTGTGTCCGCTGGTTCCTACCACAATGATCCGTGAGCAGCGCGAGCACGGCATAACTTCGGGCCTGGCAGATGTCCGTTCCTGGCCTGGGGGATGGGCCGGCGGCGTGATGTCGCCCGGTTCACGTTCACGGCATTCTCGCCCTCACCGCGCTGAACATGATCGTGGCGCTGGCCCAGCACAGCGCGGTCTACGCCCCGGCGGACCTGGTCGCCGGCGGCGCCGTGTGGCTCATCGCCCTCGCCACGATGGTCCTCATCTTCACCAGGCAGTCCGCCTTCTATCGGCAGGCCGCCCGCCCGCAGCTGGCTCACACGGCCGGCTAACCGGGTCCGCCTGCGCCCGCCCAATCCGACGCGGGGACGACTACGGTCATCCCTGAGCCGGACGGCGGGCCGCTCATGGCCGCCAGCGCGGCGCCCGCACGCTCCAGGCCGATTACGTCACCGACGAGCAGCCCCGGGCGGAGCGTGCCGTCGGCGACCTGCCCCAGCATGGGCGGGTAGTCCCGGGCCGCCATGCCGTGCGAGCCGTAGATTTCCAGCTCCCCGGCGATGACCAGGTCCATCGGCACCGGCGGCGTGGCCTCGGCCCCGAGGAGCAGGCCGACCTGGACGTGCCGCCCGCGACGGCGCAGGCTCCGGACCGAGCTGGCCAGGGTTC
>DATCGA010000367.1:0-10245 GCA_036509215.1 Trebonia sp. | reverse complement strand
GTGTCGGTGTCGCCCGGCCCTACCCTCACCCCCATGGGCCGCGCCGAGCTGGCGGCGAACCCGCTCGCGGTCGCCGCGGCCAGCGCCACCCCGCTCGGCCCGGTCGGCCGGCCGTCCGACATCGCCGCGGCGGTCGACTTCCTGACCTCCGACAGCGCCGCCTACATCACCGGCTGCGACCTGCGCGTCGACGGCGGCACGGTCGCCGCCCGGCTGCACCAGGCCCGAACGCACCAGGCCCGGCCGTCCCGCTAGCCCAAACCGCTCAACAAGGAGCCCGTCATGCCAACGGAAACCCGGCGCCGTTTCGAGGGGAAGGTGGTCTTCATCACCGGCGCCGCCCGCGGCCAGGGCCGGGCCGAGGCCGTCCGCTTCGCGGCTGAGGGCGCCGACATCATCGCGCTCGACATCTGCGCCGACCTGCCGACGACGGCCTACCCCGGGTCGTCCCCGGCCGACCTGGCGGAAACGGCGCGGCTGGTGGAGAAGTACGACCGGCGGATCGTCACCAGCATCACCGACGTCCGCGACTACGACGGGGTGCGGGCCGCGGTCGAGCGCGGCGTGGCCGAGCTCGGACGGCTCGACGTGGTGGTCGCCAACGCCGGGATGACGACAGCCGCCCGCGCGTGGGAGATCCCGCTCGAGAACTGGGACGCGACCATCGGCATCTGCCTGACCGGCGCGTACTACACCGCCCGGGCGGTGATCCCGATCCTGATCGAGCAGGGCACCGGCGGCGCCATCGTGTTCACCAGCTCGGTGGCGGGGCTGGTCGGCCTGCCCCTGCTGGCCGACTACGTCGCCGCCAAGCACGGCGTCACCGGCCTGGCCAAAACGCTGGCCAACGAGCTCGGCCAGTACCGCATCCGGGTGAACTCGGTCCACCCGTTCGGGGTTAACACCGGACTCAAACCCGGCCTGCGGGAACTGATAGACCGTGACCCCACGCTCGGATCGCTCTACACGGGCACCCTACCCGACCCGGTGAGCGAGCCCGAGGACATCGCCGCCGCCGTCGTCTGGCTCGCCTCGGACGAGGCCAGGCACGTCACCGGCATCCAGCTCCCGGTCGACCTCGGCCGCACCAACAGGTAAGGGATCACCATGGGCAGCATCCACCACGCGGCCCGGCTGGCCGTGCCGGCTGACGTGGCCTGGGACTACCTCGACCGCTTCACCCGGGCGGAGGTGATCCCGTTCTCGGCCTCGGTCGCCGGGCGCCGCACCACCCGCCGTCCGGGGCCGGAGATGCGCAGGCAGATCAAAACCGGTATCTCGAACGGACCCTGGCCGGCTCTACCCGGCTCGGCGTGCGTCGGTGTCGTGGCCGACGTGAATCGTGTGCGGCGGCGATGACCGCCATGCTGGAGACTCTCGCTCAATGAGATCACGAAGGCGTGATCATGGTTCGCCTCGCCGATTCAGATAACAGCAAGAAGGTGACGGGACTCGAAGGTCCTGTCCAGATCGGACCCGCTGGCTGTGAGGCGCGTTCGAGCAGCTGCGGTCCGGACCAGCGGACCGGGCCCGGCAACGACCCGGCCGCCCGGTTCGGCCGCGACGCCGCCCACGCCAAGATCACCTTAGTCGGGGCGACGTCCCCACGCCGAGATCAGCGGTGCGAGGGCGAGATCGAGCTCGCCGGCGCCGACGGCCGCGACGTGCGCCTCGATCTCGGCTTCATCGGCCAGCCCGGCGGCGACCAGCTCGGCGCGGACCTGCCGCATCGACGCGATCTCCAGGCGGTCGCAGACCGCCCCGCCGACCGGGAAACTGCCCGCCGCCGCGACGTCGACCAGGCCGGCCTCGCGCAACGTCCTCGGCAGCGTACGGCCGTAGCGCAGATCGGCGCCGCGGCTTGTCATCAGCTCCCGGAAGGCGCGCCGCAGCCGGTTGGCACGCCGCTGCGCCGGGCCGCTTTCGTCGAGGCACACCAACGGCTGCAGCTCGGTGTCCGCATCCTCCACCAGAAGCCAGCCGCCGGGCCGCAGAGCCGCCGCCATCGTTGCCAGCGCTCGAGCGCGGTCGGGCACATGGACGAGGACGAGCCGGGCGTGCACCAGGTCAAACGTCCCCGGCGGCGGATCCGCGACGACGTCGTGCCGGCGTACCTCGTAGGTCCCATGCGGGTCCAGCCACGCTGGATTGATGTCCGTCGCCAGTACGTACCCGGTCGGTCCGACGGCCGCGGCGAGCGCCTCGGGGATGCTGCGACCTCCGGCCCCCACCTCCCAGCAGCGCCATCCCGGCCCCACCCCCAGGCGGTCGAAGTGCCCGCGCGTCACGCCGTCGAACAGCTCGGCCAGCGCGACGAACCGCTCGCCCGCCTCGGCCTGCGCGTTGTCGAGGAGGTAGCGGTGATCAGGGGGGGCAAAGTTGCAAGCCTGCGGCGAGGAGTTCACGGCTACATCTTCACCTCCTACCATGCCGCAGGTACCGGGACGTGAGAGGAATCACTGCGACCAGTTAGCGCCGTCCGCCCGCTGGCTGGGATGATCGGTAGTCCGGCCAGGGATGTAGGTCAGGATGTCCCGGCCGCGATCATCGACGCCCAGGTAACGCGGTGCATACCGGTCTTCGCGCACCAGACCATGTTCCCGCGCCGGCTACCCGATCGGGATCGCCAGCGACTTGGACTCGAGGAACTCCTCGAGCCCGGCGGCGCCCATCTCCCGGCCGACGCCCGACTGCTTGAACCCGCCGAACGGCACGTCGGGGCCGAACCAGGCACCGCCGTTGACGCCGACGGTCCCGGTCCTGATCCGCCGTGCGACCGCCAGGGCCCGCTCGTCGCTGCCGAACACCGCGCCGGACAGCCCGTAGATCGAGTTGTTGGCGATCCGCACGGCGTCGTCGTCG
This sequence comes from Trebonia sp., assembly GCA_036509215.1. Classification (GTDB taxonomy): domain Bacteria; phylum Actinomycetota; class Actinomycetes; order Streptosporangiales; family Streptosporangiaceae; genus Trebonia. Next base: position 7,383 of record DATCGA010000367.1, on the reverse strand, counting down.
CCGTCGTGCGGGATGATCACCAGGACCGGCCCGAACGCCTCTTCCTGGGCGATCTCGCTGTCCGGGTCCACGTTGGTGAGCAGCGTCGGGGTGTAGAAGTAGCCCGGGTCGACCTTCTCGCCGCCGGTCACCAGCGTGGCGCCGGCCGCGACCGCCCGCTGAACCAGGCCGTCTACCTTGTCCCGCTGCCGCTCGCTGATCAGCGGGCCCATGTAGGTGGCCTGGTCGGCCGGGTCGCCGTAGGCCACGCTCCGCAGCCCAGCCGCGACCTGCTCGACGATCGCGTCGTGCTGGGCGCGGGGCACCACCATCCGGGTGGGGATCGCGCACCCCTGCCCGGCGTGCGAGCAGGTCGCGAACGTCGCCGTCCCGATCGGCCCGCGCAGGTCGGCGTCGTCAAGCACGACGAGGGCGGACTTGCCGCCGAGCTCGAGGAACACCCGCTTGATGGTCGCGCTGGCGGCGGCCATGATCGCCCGGCCGGTCGCGGTCGAGCCGGTGAACGTGACCGCGTCGACGTCAGGTGAGGTGGTGAGCGCCTCGCCCACGGCCACCGAGGACGAGGAGATGACGTTGACCACGCCGGCCGGGATGTCGGTGTGCTCGGCGATCAGCTCGCCGAGGGCGAGGGTGATCAGAGGGGTGTCGGGTGCGGCCTTGAGCACCACCGTGCAGCCGGCGGCGAGGGCGGGCGACAGCTTGGCCAGCGCCAGCTGGGTCGGGTAGTTGTAGCCGATGATGGCGGCGACGACGCCGGCCGGCTCCTTCTCCACCCAGCGGCGGTGCCGCTGTCCGCGGAACTCGAGCTCGCCGATCTCCTCGGTCAGCGGGTAGCCGGGCAGCAGGTCGGCGTAGTAGCGGACGATCCCGATCGGCTCATCGAGCTGCGCGCCGTAGGTGATCACCCGGGGGGCGCCGACGTCGGCGATCGTCAGCTCCCGCAGCTCCTCCTTGTGCTCGGTCAGCGCCTGGTGGAGCTGATCGAGGCAGCGGGCGCGGAATGCGGCGTCGGTCGGCCAGCTGGTGGTGTCGAACGCACGGCGGGCGGCGGCGATGGCGGCCTGCGCGTCGGCCGGCGATGCGTCCGGTGCGTGGTCGAGCACCTGGCCGGTGGCCGGGTTGACCGACGGGTAGGTCCGGTCGGCTTCGGCCGCGACCAGCTTCCCGTCGATGAGCATGCGGTGCATCGATGATCTCCTTCGAGCCGATGGGGGCTTCCATAAGAGTAATATCAGAGTACTATTTACGCTTGAATAGAGGATGTACTGACTGGTCGGATTTTCGGAGAGGAGCGTCCATGGGACGCGTGCAAGGCAAGGTTGCCTTCATCACCGGGGCAGCCCGCGGTCAGGGCCGGAGCCACGCGGTGCGGCTGGCGGAGGAGGGCGCGGACATCATCGCCGTCGACATCTGCCACGACGTCGACAGTCTCCCCTACCACCTGGCAAGCCCGGACGACCTGAAGGAGACCGCCCGCCTGATCGAGGCCCTGGACCGCCGGGTGGTCGCGGTGCAGGCCGACGTGCGCGAGCGGGCGCAGCTCGTGGCGGCGATCGACCGCGGGATGGCGGAGCTTGGCAAGCTCGACATCGTGGTGGCCAACGCCGGCGTCATCGGCCAGAAGAGCGAAAAGCCTCTGCAGGCCTGGGCAGACGTATTCGACACCAACGGGATCGGCATCATCAACGCGATCCACGCGGCGCTGCCGCACCTGCAGGCGGGGGCCTCGATCATCGCGACCGGCTCCACCGCCGCCTTCATGAATACGCTGCCCATGCAGCAAGTTGGCACCGACTCCGGCGGCATCGCCTACATGGTGGCCAAGCGGATGGTGTCGAGCTTCATGCACGACCTGGCCCGCGAACTGGCCCCGCGGCAGATTCGGGCCAACGTCGTCCACCCCACGAACGTGAACACCGACATGATGCGCGTCGAGCCCATGTTCCGGTCCTTCCGGCCCGACCTGGAGCACCCGACCCTGGAGGACGCCCTGCCGGCCTACAAGGTGCAGCAGGCGATGGACATCTCGTGGGTCGAGCCGGTGGACATCAGCAACGCGGTGCTGTACCTCGCCTCCGACGAGGCCCGCTACGTGACCGGTGTGCAGCTGCGGGTGGACGCGGGCGGGTACCTCAAGTGGTACGACTACCACGCCTGACGAAAAGCGGGACTCCCGCCGCAGTCAGCCGCGGCCGTTCGGACGAAAAGAAAGGGAAACCCAACGTGAAGGTGCAGGTTGATCCGGAGCGGTGCCAGGGGCACACGCTCTGCTCGATGATCGCCCCCGCCCTGTTCACCCTGAACGACGAGGACGGCCACTCCACCGCCGTCAACGGCGAGGTTCCGGCCGACCTCGAGGCCAAGGCGACCGAGGCGATCCGTTCGTGTCCGGAACAAGCAATCTCGGTCATCCCCTAACGGGGCATGGAGGCACGCGCATGAGCACGGAACCGGTTACGGACGACGAACGCAAGCAGAACCGCTACCACTTCGACCGGCACACCCCCGAGTACCGGGAGCAGTTCACCGAGGTCGCCGCCGAGATGCTCGACAAGTGCCCGGTCGCCTGGAGCGACACCTACGACGGCCACTGGGTCGCCGCCGGGCACTCCGAGGTCTTCGAGCTGGCCCGGTCGGCCGACTACCTGTCCAACGACCACGACCCCGCCAACGAGCGGCGGGGCTACCAGGGCATCTCGATCCCGTCCCCGAAGACCCCGTTCCGCGGCGGCTTCCTGGAGATGGACCCGCCCGAGCAGCGCCACTACCGGCAGCTGCTCAACCCCTACCTGTCGCCGGCCGCGGTGGCCCGGTGGGAGCCGCTGGTGGACGAGATCGTCCGCGCCAGCCTCAACGAGAAGATCGAGACGGGGCTGATCGACTTCGTCGACGACCTCGCCAACATCGTGCCCGCGGTGCTCACCCTGGGCATGCTCGGGATCCCGCTTGAGCACTGGGACATCTACGTCGAGCCGATCCACGCCTCGGTCTACACCCCGCCCAACTCGCCCGACATGCCTCGCCTGCAGGCGAGCAGGCTCGCCATGCGCGACGACATGATGGGCCAGCTCGCGGCGATCAGGGCCGACCCGCGGCCCGGGCTCATCGACGCGCTGGCGACGGCGGAGATCAACGGCACCGTGCCGCCGGACTTCGAGCTCCTCGGGGTAATCTCGCTGCTCATCGGGGGCGGGTTCGACACCACCACCGCGCTGACCTCGCACGCACTGGAGTGGCTGTCGGAGCACCCGGGCCAGCGGGAGCGGCTGTCGGCCGAGCGCGACACGCTGCTCAACCCGGCCACCGAGGAGTTCCTGCGCTACTTCACCCCGGCCCCCGGCGACGGGCGCACGATCTCGGCCGACTGCGAGCTCGCGGGCCAGCAGTTCAAGGAGGGCGAGCGGGTCTGGCTGTCGTGGGCGATGTCCAACCGTGACCCGTCGGTCTTCCCCAACCCCAACGAGGTCGACCTGGCCCGCAGCGGCAACCGGCACCACAGCTTCGGCCTCGGCATCCACCGCTGCATCGGGTCCAACGTGGCCCGCATGGTGTTCAAGCGGATGGTCACCGCGGTCCTCGACCGGATGCCGGATTACGTCTGCGACCCGGCCGGCGCCGAGCACTATCAGACGGTTGGCATCATCCAGGGCATGAAGCACCTGCCCGCCACCTTCACCCCCGGCCCGAGAATCGGGGACGGGCTCGAGGAGACGATCGCCCGGATGCAGGTCATGGTCGACGAGCAGCGGCTGGCGGACCCGGTCACCGTCCGCAAGGGCGCGGCCGACATCAAGTAGCGGCGCGCTGCCCCCGGGTAGCAAACACCCCCGACGCGGTCTGGTGCGTCGGGGGTGCTTCCTCTAGGGTCAGATCAGCTAACTATTAGTGACCGCCGCCGCCGACCTGGAAACGGGGACGGTGCTCGCGATCACCCCCGGTGGCGCGGGTGCTCCCGTACGACGAGTGCCCGCGCTCGCGCGGCGCCTCTAGGTGAACTGCGCGCCCCGCGATGCCCAGATCTTGGCCTGCTCCATGCCCCAGACGGCGGGCGGGTCGAAGTTGTAGCGCTTGGTCGACTTGGCGGAGATCCGCCAGCCGTCGGGGGTCCTGACGACGGTGTCGCGGTACACGATGTCTGCCACCGATCCGCCCGGCAGCGGCAGCAGCGCCTTCGACCGCACCACCACCTCGTCCGGCGAGACGTCCTCGATGACGTGGTTGACCAGCATGTGCTGGTACGGGTGGGTCAGCACATCGCGGAACTGCCTGACGATCTCCGCCCGCCCGATGATGGGGGCGAGCCCGCGCGGCGGCTGGGCGGAAAGATCGCGGAAGTCGACCACCGCGTCCTCGGTGAACACCTGGTCGAAGCGATCCCATTCGCGGTCGTCGACGAGGAAGCCGTAGAGGACGACGACGGCCTGGATCGCGAGAGTGTCTTCGGCGGAACGTTGCACAGGGTCATTGTCCGCCCGGCTGGGCCGGCCTGGCGACCTGCCGTTCCGCTGAGCGGTGCGGGCCCGGTTTCGACGGTTGACCGTGGCCGGGGCGCTGTCTATGTTTATACATGGAAGTCCGACTATCTGGTATCCAGGTAAATGCTCAAAGGAGAGGCCTGCCGATGGCCAAGTACAAAGAGTTCCTCGTCTCCGGTGACTGCCACATCATCGAGCCGCCGGACCTGTTCAAGACCCGGCTGCCGGCCAGCATGCGCGACCGCGCGCTCTGGGAAGAGGAGTTCACCCTCGAGGAGCCGATCGTCCCCGGCGGTCACACCGAGTTCAGGAAGCTGCACACGATCGGCTTCGACGGCTGGACGGTGTCGAAGTACCGCCAGTTCCAGGGCCACGACGGCACGACGCCAGGCTGGATTCCCGACGACATCATCGCCGACATGGACATGGAGGGCGTCGACGCCGCCGTGTTCTTCCCCAACCTGGCGCTGTTCGTCCTGTTCACCGACGACCACGAGCTCTCCATGGCCCACGCGCGGACCTGGAACGACTGGGTCGCCGAGACCTACCTCGCTTACAAGGACCGGATGCGCCCGGTCGCGGCCATCCCGCTGACCAGCATCCCGGACGCGGTGGCAGAAATCGAGCGGTCGGCCAAGCTCGGCCTGCGGGCGCTGATGCTGCCGGAGATCCCGCCGGTTCCGTACTGGTCCCGGGACTACGAGCCGGTGTGGGCCTGCGCCGAGGCGCTCGGCCTGCCGATCTTCATCCACGTCGCCACCGGCGGGGTGAAGGTCAAGGAAGACGCGTCGGTGACCGGAAGTACGGTCAAGGGCCTGATGACCGCCATGAACATGGGCAAGGGCCAGCTGACGGACGACATGGTGGCCGGCCGCACCATGGGCGGCGGCAACACCGCCGCCGCCAGCCCGTCGAAGATCATGGCCGACCTGATCGGCGGCGGCGTCCCCGAGCGGCACCCGGGCCTGACGTTCAACCTGGTCGAGTTCGGCGCCAGCTGGCTGGTGTCGTACATGGCGTTCATGGACAAGTCGTGGCGCCGTGGCACCGGCCAGGACCCGAACTGGTGGCTCGGCTTCTGGGAGGAGGGCAAGTCGCCCTTCGACCAGCCGGCCATGGGCCGGCTGTTCAACATCAACGAGAAGTGGCCCTACCCGCTCAAGCCGACCGATTACGTGCGGCGGCAGTTCCACATCCAGTTCGCCGACGACCCGGTGGCAGTGCAGGCCCGGCACATCACCGGGCTGAGCACAGTGATCTGGGGCAACGACTACCCGCACGCCGAGGGCACCTTCAACGGCACCGACGAGGCCATCGCCGAGAACTTCGACCGCACCGTCTCCGACGAGGACCGGGCCGCGATCCTCGGCGGCACCCTGGCCAAGGTGGCCGGCTTCGACACCAGCAAGAAGCTCGCGGTCGAGCGGCAGCCGGCCTGAGCCGGACGCGCAGGCGGTCAGCCGACACGCGATGGCCGGACAGCCGACACGCGATGGCCGGCCCATGAGTGACCGTGGGCCGGCCATCGCGTTCGGTCAGGCGGGGCCGGCCCGCTCCTGGCCCATCAGCCCGGACGTGGCGGGCGACATCGGGGCCGTGAGCATGCCCACCCAGCGGTGCCGACGGCCGCGCTGCTCGGCGAGGCCGTCACCGTCGACGGCCTCAGTGACGCGCTGCGCCTGCTGGCTCGGGCGCTCCCAGGTCGCGACGTGCTGATGGCCGGCTAGCGGCCCGATCTGACAGGCTGGCGGCCATGGCCATCGAAACTGACGACTACGACGAGTTCGGGATGCTGGGCGACAACGCTGCCGAGGCGGGGCTGCCGCTGACCGAGCCGCCCCGCGTCACCCGGACATCTTTCACGGTCGCGGACGGGCTGACCCTGTCCGCGCTGGCCTGGGGTGACGCCGAACCGGAGCTGGTGCTGCTGCACGGCGGCGGCCAGAACGCGCACACCTGGGACACCGTCGCGCTGGCGCTCGGCCGCCCGCTGCTGGCGGTCGACCTGCCCGGCCACGGGCACTCCGGCCGGCGTCGGGACCGTGACTACGGCCCCTGGCGCAACGCCGAGGCGGTCGCCTCGGTCATCGAGCGGGCTGCGCCGGCCGCGCGCTGCGTGATCGGGATGTCGCTCGGCGGGTCCACCGTCATCCGGCTCGCGGCCACCCGCCCTGACCTGGTGCGGCGGGCGGTGATCGTCGATGTGACGCCGAACAGCGGCGTCCGCTCGCGCGCCCTCGCGTCGGCCGATCGCGGCGCGGTCGCCTTGGTCAGCGGGCCGCCGGAATACGAGTCGTTCGAGGCGATGGCCGCCGCGGCGGTGGCGGCGAGCCCCCACCGCCCCCGATCGGCGGTCGAGCGCGGGGTGCGGCACAACGCCCGTCGGCTGCCCGACAGGCGCTGGACGTGGCGGTACGACCTGTTCGGCGAGCGCCCGGCGGCCGTGGGCGACCACACCGGGCTGTGGGCGGACGTGCCCGCCATCACCGTGCCGGTGATGCTGGTGCTGGGGGCCGACTCGCCGTTCACCGGCGAGCAGGACGTGGCCGAATTCCGGCGGCTGCTCCCTGCGGCCCGCGTCGAGGTTGTGTCTCAAGCCGGCCACGCGATCCAGAGTGACCAGCCGCTGCGGCTGACCCAGCTGATCGAAGACTTCATTTTCTAGCAGGCGACCAGGCAGAACAGATGGTTATAGCTAAAACAGGTAGTTATGTAAGATGATAGGACTGGCGCGCCGGGCCGGTGACGGCGGCTCGTCACCCAGCGCGCGAGGGAGCGTTATGACCACCACCGAGGCTGACGGCGGGACTGGCGTGCTGGCCGGCGAGGACCGGCTGCTGATCGACGGCGAGCTGGCCGCCGCGGCCGGCGGCGCTACCTTCGACGTGATCAACCCGGCCACCGAGGA
>DATCGA010000366.1:0-3799 GCA_036509215.1 Trebonia sp. | reverse complement strand
AGATCGGCGCCGACGGCCCGTCGCAGATGGCGCTTGAGGACCTGGCGATGATGCGGGCCGTGCACGGGTCGACCGTGCTCTACCCGAGCGACGGCACCAGCACGGCGGCCTTGGTCGACGCGATGGCCGCGACCAAGGGGATCAGCTACCTGCGCACCACCCGCGGCGGCTTCCCCGGTCTCTACCCGGCCGGGGAGAAGTTCCCCATCGGCGGGTCCAAGCTCGTTCGCTCGAGCGACAACGACCAGGTCACGCTCGTCGGGGCGGGCGTGACCCTGCACGAGGCGCTGAAGGCGGCCGAGACCCTGCACGGCGAGGGCATCGCCGCCCGGGTCGTCGACCTGTACTCGGTCAAGCCGGTGGACGCCGCGACGCTGGTAGCGGCGGCGACGGCGACCGGCGGGCGGATCGTGACCGCGGAGGACCACCACCCCGAGGGCGGCCTCGGCGCCGCCGTCGCCGACGCGCTGCTCGGCGCCGGGCGGCAGAACCTGCGCCTGACCCGGCTGGCGGTCAGCGGGATGCCGGGCTCGGGCACCGGCGACGAGCTGCTGGCCTGGGCCGGCATCGACGCCGACCACATCGCCGCCGCCGCCCGCGCGCTGCTGGCGAGCTAGCCCCAAGCCGGTTCAAGCCCCACCGAAGCGGCCCGGCTCCCAGGCCACTTCCGCTAGCCCGCCGCCGGGAGACCGGCTAGCCGGCCGCCGGGGGCACCGGCTGCACGCCGGCCGCGTGGCGACGGGCGAGCGCCCGGTACGTGGCCGGGTTGGTCTCGACCCACATCCTCGCCCCTGGTGTCAGCTCGCCCACGATCCGGGCCGGCACCCCGGCCGCGAGCATGCCGTCGGGGATGGTCAGGCCGGGCGGGACGGTGGCGCCCGCGGCGACGAGGGCGCCCCGCCCGATGACGGCGCCGTCCAGCACCGTGGCGCCGTTGCCGATCAGCGCCTCCGCCCCGATGACGCAGCCGTGCACCACGCACAGGTGGCCCACGGTCGCGCCCTCCCCGACCTCGGTGACCGGATCGGGGCCTCCGTGCAGAACGGACCCGTCCTGCACGTTGGCGCCGCGCCGGATCCGGATCGGGCCGAAGTCGGCCCGCAGCACCGCCCCGTACCAGATCGACGCGTCGGCCTCGACCGTGACGTCGCCGACCAGCGTCGCCGTCGGCGCGATCCAGGCGGACGGGCTGACGTCGGGCTCCCGGCCCTCAAAGGAAAAAAGTGGCATCAGGCAATGATGCACTGGCGGGGTTTCCGGTCCTGGGGGAGGCTGAGGTCGAAGCCCCCGCGGCGCGCAGACTAGGCAGCTGCACAGAGAGGACGGAACCCCGATGACCCCCTCGGATAATTCACGCGAGCACGCGCACGGCGCAGCCGGATCCCCCTGGCAGCCTGGCCAGCCGGTGGTGCCGGGCGTCACCCGACGCCGCTTCCTGACCTACACCGCGCTCGGCACCGCGGCGGCGGCGGCCGTCGGCGCCGGAGGCGGAATCGCCGCCGCCAGCGTGCGCGGCGGCGCGGCCGCGGCCAAGGCGCTGCCCAAGGGCTGGAGCGGCACCATCGCCGACGTGAAGCACGTGGTGATCCTCATGCAGGAGAACCGGTCCTTCGACCACTACTTCGGCACCCTGTCGGGCGTCCGGGGCTTCGGCGACAAGCAGGCCCTCGCCTACCAGAACGGGACCAGCATCTTCCAGCAGCCCGACCCGGCCCGCACCGACCTCGGGTACCTGCTGCCCTACAACCTCACCGAGCAGGTCGATGGCGACCTCGACCACTCGTGGGACGGCGACCACGAGGCGCGCAACGGCGGGCTCTGGAACGACTGGGTAGCGGCCAAGACCGAAGAGACCATGGGCTACTTCACCAGGGACGAGATCCCGTTCCAGTACGCGGTGGCCGACGCCTTCACCATCTGCGACGGCTACCACCAGGCGATCATGGGGCCAACCAGCCCCAACCGGATGTACTGGTGGGCCGGGACGTCGTCCGGCTGGACCAGCAACCCGAACGACTACGAGGTCGACTTCGGCCCCGACGCCGGGACGGCCGAGGTCACCACCTATCCCGAGCTGCTGCAGAAGGCCGGAATCGACTGGCAGCTGTACACCAACCATCAGGTGGGCGACAGCGGCGGCTACCCCGATTTCTTCCTGGGCGACTTTGGCGACAACCCGCTCTGGTTCTACCAGCAGTACAACAGCAGCAACAGCCGCGACGGCGGGACCGGCGAGCTCGCCGACCGAGCCGCGGTCACGCCCTGGCAGACGGACGCGGGGGCGCCGCCGCTTAGCCAGACCCACGCCGCCTACGTGCTGTCGGAATTCATCCACGACGTCAGGCACAACACCCTCCCGCGGGTGTCCTGGATCGTCGCCCCGGCTGGCTACTGCGAGCATCCGTCCTACACCCCTGACTATGGCGCCCACTACGTGAACACCGTGCTGCAGACGCTGATGTCTGATCCCGAGCTGTGGAAGAACACGGCGCTGTTCATCACCTACGACGAGCACGACGGGTTCTTCGACCACCAGCTCCCGCCGTTCCCCGAGCCGACCGTCACCGACGAGTACATCGACGGGCTGCCGATCGGACCCGGGACCCGGGTCCCGATGCTGATCTGCTCGCCGTGGACCCGAGGCGGATATGTGGACTCCAACGTCTACAACCACACCTCGATGCTCCAGTTCCTGGCCGCCTGGACCGGAGTGCGGCCGGCCAACGTCACCCCGTGGCGCACGTCGGTGACCGGTGACCTGACCGCCGCGTTCGACTTCAAGCACCCGGACTTCTCGATCCCGGCCAACATCCCGACCCTCGAGCAGACCTGGGCGCTGACCCAGCTGACGGGCGGATCGACGACGCCGCCGGCCGAGGGCGACCAGCAGATGCCGGCTCAGGAGCCCGGCCGCCGGCCGCACCGGCCGAGCGTCCACCAGCCCTTCGCCGACGTGACCGTGGACCGCGGCACCGGCCAGGTCACCGCCCGGCTGACCAACGCCGGCCGGGTCGGCGTCTCGTTCGCGGTCTACCCCGATGCGCTGCTGCCCGCCACCCCCACGCCGGTCACCGTGCTGCCCTCATCGCGGCGCTCGTACGTCTGGGACTCGACGGCGACGGCCGGGAAGTACGCCTTCTCCGTCTACGGCCCGGACGGGTTCCTGACCAGCTTCGCGGGCGCGGTCGCGCCGGCCGGCCAGCGAGCCGGCCAGATCCCGGTCGTCACCGCCGCCCGCCGGTCCGGGGCGACCAAGAAGGTCGAGCTCACGCTGGCAAACGAGGGCAGGGAAGCGATCGTCTACACCGTCGCCCCCAACGACTACGAGGGCAGCACGCAGACGGTCACCGTCAAGTCCGGCGGCGCCAAGACCGTCAGCCGGCCCGTCAACCACGACGGCTACTACGACGTGGTGATCACCGCCAACACCAGCGACGGCTTCCGCCGCCGCTACGCCGGCCGGCTCGCCTGAGCGACGACGGCACGGTGGCTCCTCAATCGCCCCGTCGTGCACAATGACGAGGTGATTGAGGAGCTCATCGCCCGGATGGCGGCCCTGCTCGAATCGCTGCAGGCGGCCGGCGACCCGCGCCGGCACTTCCACGCGACGTACCAGCGGACCACGATCGCGGTCGCCGACAGGCTCGCCGCCGGCGGCTTCAACGATCCCGGGTGGGTCGAGCGGTGGGACGTCGCGTTCGCCGACCTCTACCTCGATGCGCTCGAGGCCGCGCTGGCGGGACGGCGCCCGCCGGGACCATGGGAGGCGGCGTTCGGCGCCCCGGCCGGCCTGCCGCCG
>DATCGA010000365.1:0-3973 GCA_036509215.1 Trebonia sp. | reverse complement strand
GTCCTCGATCTGCCACCACCGGGGCAGCGGGGCGCTGGGATAGCGCAGACGACCGGGGGTGATCCGGACCGATGCTTCGGCGGGGGGCGGCGGGCCCAGTGCTGCCGTGGCGTCGGCGTGGTACCAGTCGAGGTCGCCGCCGTCGTGCCGGGTGATGGTGAGCGTGGTGTCGCCGGCGGGGAGCTTGGCGGTGTAGGCGAGCTCGGCGGGGTCCCACAGGTCTGCCGGCTCGTCGAGGAGCGGGCCGGGCTGGCCGAACCACGACTCGTCCAGGCCGAGGGTGCTGCGCTTCTGCCACAGCACGCGGCCGTCCGGGCCGGTGCCGTTGAGGTCCTGGTAGGGGACGGGCAGTCCGGTCAGCGTGACCGACTCGGGCAGCGTGACGCCGTGGGTTTGTACCGCTGCCGCAGCGAGGCGGCCCAGCCGGACCCGGCGGCCGGGTGTCCACCAGTCCTGCGGCTCGGACTCGATGATCGCCTGGGCGGGCACGGTCGCCGGGTCGAGGCCGGCTTGCCCGGCGACGGCGCCGATCGGCGTGGCCCGCGAGCGGATCTCCACGGCGACCGGCGAGGAGGCGTCTTCGCCCTGATGCTCGCCCATCTGCCACTGGCGGCCGAGCAGCCACGCCGGGTCGGCTAGCTCTGCGGCCCAGCCCCGGGCCAGGTCGCGCTGGTGCGGGTCGGGCTCGAGCCGCAGCACGATGTCGAAGATCATCCGCGTGCCTCCAGCGGGGTGGCGATGGTGCCCGCCGCGGGCAGCAGGCAGGTCGGCGCGAGCCCCCAGAACTGCTGGTTCAGGTCGACGGGGCGGGCCATCCGGGCGTGGGCCAGCTCGCGGGTCTCGACCAGGATCTGCGCCAAGGTGGCCTGGTCGAGCGGCGTGGCCGTGGATGGCGGGACGGCGAGCAGGATGGCCTGCTGCGCCCGCGCCGCCGGGGCGTCGAAACCGAACGCGGCGCCGGTGCGCTGGTCCGCGGCGGGGATCACCTCATCGAACTGGTCCAGGGCCGCGGCCGCGACGAGAGCGCCCGCCCCGCCGGGGTCTAGCGCCGGGTCGGCGTAGACGGCGACGAGCGGCCGGGTGTCCTGCGCGTTGGTCTGCCACGGATCGCCCGCCCGGTTCGCCCACGCCGTGAACGGCTGCGCCGCGGTGAGCTGGTGTGCTTCCAGTCGGGCCAGCGCCGGGCGGACCGCCGCGACGACGGTCAGCCAGGCGTCGTCCAACCCGGGGGCGGGCTGCACCGGCGGGATGTTCTGCGCCGGTGTTGCGGCGGTGATCGCGAGCTGACCGGTGGGGCTGACCAGCGCCGCGGCCGCGTCGAGGAACGCGGCGCGGGACAGCTGCGCGGCGCCGGTCTCGTCGGGTGCAGCGGCGGTTCGGTTGTCGAGCTGGGGCAGCGCCAGCCGGGCGGTGGCCGCGAGCCGGCCCGGCCCGGCCGGGCCGGGTACGTCGGGGGCGATGCCCCACGCCGCGCACGCGGCGAGGAGACGGCGCAGGGTCGGCTCGTCGGCGGTGCCCAGGCCGTCGCTGCCGAGCAGCGCGACCTGGGCGCGCAGCAGTCCGGCGAGCGCGACGGCGATATCACGCGTGGCGGTGTAGCGGGCGATGAGCTCGGGGTCGACGGGATCACCGGGCGGGGCGGCCGCGCGGGCTTCGCTGAGCGCCCGGCGGGTCGCGGGGTTGCGCCCGATGAGCCCGGCCAGTTCCGCGGCCCGCTCGTACCGGTCGCCGCCGCTGCCGCCGGTGACCTCGCCCTCCGCTGACCCGGTGAACTCGGCCGCCAGCCGCTGAAGGTTGGTCCGGGTGAGCGAGAGCGCGTCGGCCGGGGTGAGACCGAGGTCGGCGAGGGTCACGGTCACCGGGTGATCGGCCGGTCCAATGACGAAGTCCCAGTCGGCGGCCGCGCCGGCCTGTGCGGTGAGCGCGGCGGCCGCTGACGTGTCCAGCGTGGCCGCCGGGGAGACGAACGCGCGTTCGCTGGCGGCCGCCGGGAGCGCGGCGGCGGGCATGTGCGGGAGGGCCAGCACGACCGAGGTGGAGATCCCGCGGCCGTCGCGGGCGGTGCGCAGCAGGCTCAGCTCGGGTGGCCGGCTCAGCCCGGCGGCGGCGTCCATCACCTGCCCGGCGATGTCGGCGCGGCCCTCGACCAGATGGTGCACCGCGTCGGCCACGAGCAGGTCGCCGTAGGTGTCGACAGCGGCGCGCAGCTCGGCGATGGCAGCTTTCTGGGCGGCGTCCAGGGTGACTGGGAACGGCTGCTGGGCGAGCACCTTCATCCCGTCGCAGACGCGGCGGCCTGCGTGCTCGGTGCGCACTGGGAACAGCTTGCGCAGCGCGTCGATGTCCTGGGTGTGCCCGACGATGCGTTCCACTTCGCGGCCCATCGCCTCGTTCAGGTGCGCGCCGTTGCGGACTTCGGCGGCGATCCGGCTGGCAGCTCGCGCGCTGCGCGAGGTGATGTCCATGTGCCATCGTGGCGACGGGTCGCTGACCGCCCGGTCGCGCAGGACCGCCGCGGCCAGCGCCGAGGACGCCGACGGCGTGTGCAGCAGGCCGGCCGGCGTCGGGCCGGGCTGGCCTGGCGCCGGCCCGTCAACCCAGCCGTAGGCGCCGAGCCGCCGGCGCAGCGTGCCGGCGGCTTGCAGCGCGTCCATGCGGCGCTGCGGGACGGCCACCAGCCACGGGTCGATCCGGTGGCTGGAGGCGTCGACGGTGGCGCGCAGCATGCGTTCCAGGTCGGGCACCGGAACCTTCGCCAGTGAGCGCAGCGCGGCCGCGACGTCCTGCAGCTGCGCGCTAAGCTCCGTCGGTGCCGCCGGATCCGGCGGGGTCGCCCCGGTGATGAGCTGCTCCAGCCGGCCCGGCTGGTGCGAGGGGCGCACGAGCGGCTCGGGGTCAAAGGACAGCGCGCGGGCGCGTTCGCGGGCCAGGTCGGCGATGAGGACCTGCAGGGACCGGGCCGCCAGGCGCAGCAGCAGGCTGCCGCCGTGTCCGCCCAGCACGCTGGCCTCCAGGTTCGCCGTGCTGGCGAACGCGGCCGGCGTGGTCAGCGCGGCGTCGGCGAGCGCGGTGAGCAGGCCCGGCAGGTCGGCCGCCGCGGCACCGTCCGGGAGCACGAGCGGGATGCCGATGCCGCGGGAGGCGCCGCGTGTCCCGTAGCGGCGCAGCGGGCTGAGGGCGAGCTCGCCTGCCAGCGGGTACATGGCGGTCCAGGCGCGGGCGAAGTCCCGCCACTTGGCGGGCAGCCCGGAGCTGACCGCGCCGAGCCACCACAGTTCCAGCGGCCAGGCCTGCCGGTACCGGAACTGCCCGGACGAGGGTGTGTCGGCGATGAGGTCGAGCAGCCCGTCGGTGTCCTTGCCTGCTGCGGTGCCGCGGGCCCGTGCGCTGGCGGCGTGCTGGGATCGCAGCACCAATAGTGCGTTGACCAGCGGTACCTCCAGGGCCGGGTCGCCGTCGTCGGCCTGCCACAGCGTCCACGCCGTGGTGGGCAGCAGCCCGTAGGGCTGCGGGCCGACCCGCACGGCCGGGTAGGCGCCCTCGGGGAACAGCGCCGCGCCGGCCCAGCTGGCCGGTTCCCGGCCGCGGGCGACGTCGAACACCTGACTGGCCGTGAAGCCCCACAGGGCCGGCCACAGGGCGGTGACCAGCGCGGAGGCGGGCGCGCGGTGGGCCTGGCCGCCGCCGGGAACGTTGCCCAGCCGGGCCGGATCGCCGGTCAGTGCCCGCGAGACATCCAGGTCGCTGTCGCCGGCGGTGCCGTGCAAGATGGCCCACCACGTGGCCGCGTCGGTGGCCAGCGGGGCCGCGGACGCGGCGTCGACGCTGTTGGTGGGCAGGCCCGGTTCGAGCAGGCCGGCCCGGCCATCGGCGGCCAGGCCAGCGAACAGCTCGCCGGGGTCGCCGTCGCCAAGGCCAGTGACGTACAGCGCGTCGACGGGCGCGGTGAGGCTCGCGGCGGGGATGATCCCGG
>DATCGA010000364.1:0-10624 GCA_036509215.1 Trebonia sp. | reverse complement strand
TGCGGTTCCTTGGCCGTCCAGGACGGGCGGGCCTGGTCACCGGACGACCACGGAGGCTGCGGCGAGCGCGTCTGCCAGTCGGCGGCAGAGTCGGCCTCGCGGGTCGACGTCTGGCTGAAGGCGGAGCGGCGCTGCCCCAGCCCCGGGTTCCCGAACGGGGAGTTGTCCACCGCCGTTCGGTCCGCCGACGGCCACGCGGTCGCGGCTGGCGCGGTCGTTGGCGCGGCGGCGGCCGGGGCGTCCTGGCCGCCGAATAGGGCTGACGAGGCTACGGGCACGGCCGGGCGGATCTGCTCGAGATCCTCCCGGACGTGCCCGTCATTGCCACGAACGTGACCGGCGTCGGCCGGCTGGCCGACTGGCATTCCGGAGCCCGCGCCCACACCAGCGGGCGCAAGCTCCGACCCGCCCCCGAATAGCTCGTCGCGCTTGAGCGCCACCCCGATCGCGAGCGCGACCAGTGCCACGGCACTGACCGCGATCGCTACGTAGACCAGCGACAGCTTGCTGGTGGCGACGCCGCCGATAAGCACCCCGATAGCGACGACAACCAGCCCGGCGCTGAACCGGATCACTTAAAAATCACCTCGTGTCCGGAGAACCGGAGAGCTACGTCAACGGATCAACGACCATCGGGACGGAAGCCGCCCGCGTGCTCGGGGACTGCATACTGGGCTGCCGTAGGCGCCGGACCGGCCAGACCGTTGCGCACCGGCGACTGGCCGAGGCCAGCCGGAAGCTGCGGCGGCGTTGGCGCTGCCGCCGGAGGCATGGCCGGGAAGGTGCCACTATCGGTCACCCCGGCCTCCAAGTCGCGCAGCTGCCCCTCAAGATAGGCCTTCAGGCGGCTGCGGTACTCACGCTCGAATGCGCGCAGGTCATCGACCCGACGCTCAAGCTCCTCACGCGACTGCACGAGCGAGCCCATTGCCTGGCGGTGACGCTCCTGAGCGTCACGCTCCAGGGACTCGGCACGCGCCCTGGCGTCACCGGTGATCTGCTCCGCCTGGCGGCGGGCCTTGGTCAGCACGTCGTCGGCCTCCCGGCGAGCCCTGCCCAGCGTCTCGTCGGCTTCCCGGCGAGCATCGGCGATCGCCTGGTCGGCGGTCTGCTGGGCCAGCGAGAGCACCCGCGCGGCCGTGTCCATGCTGTTGTGGTTGTCTTCACTCGAGTACATCGAGTGCTGCATGGGCTCGGGGCGTCGGTACTCCACGGGCGGCTCTGGCGCCATCATGTCCGACTTCTGGTCGGACAGCGGCGAAGAGAGCGCCGACATGGCCGGCTTCCCTCCACCACGCAGCACCTCGGCCAGCTTCGCCCGGAGTTCTTCGTTCTCCTGGATAAACCGATCAAGTTCAGCCTCGACCTCGTCAAGGAAGGCGTCAACTTCTTCCTCGTCGTAGCCGGGCCTAAGCCTGGTCGTACTGAACTGCTTGTTCCGCACATCCGCGGGAGTCAGCGGCATCTCGTCTCCTCGGCGCGCTTGGCTGTGTTCCTCAGCACCGTAGTTCCGTCAGCACCGTGTTCCTCAGCACCGTACCTGCAAAGCACCGTACATGCTTCAGAGTCTTGGCACAGCCACCTCAAGCAAAATCAACACCACGATGAACAGCACCATGAAGCTGAGGTCGAGCCTCATCCTACCGAGCTGGAGGGGAGGAATGTGGCGACGTAGGAATTTCAGGGGCGGATCGGTCAGCGTGAGAACGGTCTCACACACCACCAGGATGATGCCGTGCGGAACCCAGTCGCGGGCGAACGCGCGTATCCAGCTGATGATCATGGTGCCGATGAGCACCACCAGGTACAGCTCGAGCACGTAGGTAAGGACTATCTGCAGGTAATGCAGGAAGTTGTGCATCACATCACTGTCCTAGCCCGCCACGTATAGCCGGCCGGTGTCCTCGAACCAGTCGCCCTAGCTCTGGTTGAAGAAGCCGCGCTCGGCGATCCTCGCCTTGTCCTCCGCCGTCACCTCGACGTTCGCCGGGGACAGCAGGAAGACCTTGTTCGTCACCTTATCGATGGACCCGCGAAGGCCGAAGATCAGTCCCGCCGCGAAGTCGACCAGGCGACGCGCGTCGCTGTCGACCATCTCGGTCAGGTTCATGATCACCGGGGTGCCCTCACGGAAGTGCTCACCGATGGTCCGCGCTTCATTGTAGGTGCGCGGATGAAGTGTCGTGATCCTGGCAAGCTCCACCTGCTGCGGAGGAATGGCCTCGACTCGGTGATCACTCACGTAAGCACCATAGTCGGCACGCGCAGCGACGGGCGCGACGGTATCGACGACGTCGGTTGACTCGTCGTATTCGTCGTACTCCTCGTACGAGTCGTAACCGTCGGCGAACCGGCTATCGTCCTCGACGAGGCCAAGGTAGACCGCCATCTTGCGCATCGCGCTGGCCATCCTTCAGTCCTCCGTCGTACCACACCCACGCGTCGCCGCGCACCCAACAGACCTCAGAAACTCCTTACGCGACGGACATTACAGGACCGGGAGCGATCTGTTGCCGAGCAACGCCGTACCAATTCTCAGGTGTGTCGCGCCGTTTCGAACGGCGGCCTCGAGGTCTCCGCTCATCCCGGCCGAGATGACGGTCGCGGCCGGGTTGATCTCGCGCACCGTGCCCGAGATCTCCCGGAGCGAGGCGAACGCCGTTTCCGGGGCCACGCCGAGCGGGGCGACCGCCATCATGCCGCCGAGCGCGAGGCCCTGCTCGGCCTCGATGGCGGCCGCGACCTCGGGCAGCTGGCTGATCAGCGCGCCGCCTCTGGTCGCGTCGCCGTCGAGGCTGACCTGGACGAGGCAGGTGATCGGGCCCGTCGGCGTTGCTGCCGCCCGCGAGGCGCTGCCGAGGGCGCGGACGAGGCGGACCCGGTCGACCGAGTGCACGACGCTGGCGTACCGGACCACGCTGTGCGCCTTGTTGGTCTGCAGCTGGCCGATGAAGTGCCACCGGACCGGGCCCATCGCCGCCTCGGCGACCTCAGCGGCCTTAGGCGCCGCCTCCTGGTCCCGGTTCTCCCCGAAGTCGGCCTGGCCGAGCTCGGTCAGCGCCAGCACGTCCTCGGCGGGCCTGGTCTTGGTGACGGCGATGAGCGTGATCTCGCTGGCGTCTCGTCCCGCCGCGGCGCACGCGGCGGCGACGCGGGCCTGGATCGCGGCGAGGCGGTCGGCCAGCTCAGCGTGGCGAGCGGGGGTCACTTGAGGAAGTCGGGGACATCCAGGTCGTCGTCCTCTTCGAAGACGACCGGCCGACGACGCCCGGCGCTCACGTCGAAGACCGTGTCCTGCTTGCCTGCCCGCCCTGAGTCCTTCCAGCTGGCGGGCCCGGCCGACGAGGCGTCGGCGTCGCGATCGCGGTCGTCGCGGGTCCGGGCGCCGTAGCCGCCGGCCGACTTGGCGTTGTAGTCCTCGTCGTCGCCGTCGGGCGAGACGAACGAGACCGGTGACGGCACGTAGCCGGCCGAGGCGCCGTCGCTGCCTGACTGGGCGGGGACGCCGGCGATCGGGTCGGCCAGGCTGCTGGCCAGCGAGCTCGTGAACGGCACGGGCTCGGGGGCTGGGGCAGCGGCGGCCGCGGCAGCCGGGGCGGCCGGGGTCTCCGGGGCGGGTGACGAGGTGGTGCCCGTGCCGCCGCCCCAGGCGGCCGCGGCAGAGGCGGTCGAGGTGGACGGCGAGGACGACCCCGTGGATGCGGGCGAGGACGAGGACGACGGCGCGAACTGGAGCGTGCCGGGGGGCGAGGCGGCGTGCGTTCCGCCCCCGGACGAGCCAGACGAGCGGTTCAGTGTGAGCGGGGCGGAGGCCGCGCGGTTCGGCTGCGCCTCGTCGAACCCGGCCGCGATCACCGTCACCCGCACCTCGTCGCCGAGCGCGTCGTCGATGACCGCGCCGAAGATGATATTGGCGTCCACCGCGGCCGAGTTGGCCACCAGTTGCGCCGCCTCGTTGATCTCGAACAGACCGAGGTCGGAGCCGCCCTGAATGGACAGCAGGACGCCGTGGGCGCCGTCGATCGAAGCCTCAAGGAGCGGCGAGGAGATCGCCATCTCGGCGGCGGCCACGGCGCGGTCGTCGCCGCGCGATGAGCCGATGCCCATCAGCGCAGACCCCGCGCCGGACATCACCGACTTCACGTCGGCGAAGTCGAGGTTGATCAGGCCGGGCGTCGTGATCAGGTCGGTAATGCCCTGAACACCGGAGAGCAGCACCTGGTCGGCGGCCTTGAACGCGTCGAGCACGGAAACGGACCGGTCGGAGATCTGCAGCAGGCGATCGTTCGGAATGACAATCAGCGTGTCGACCTCGGCCCGCAGCCGCTCGATCCCGGTCTCGGCCTGGACCGCGCGGCGCTTGCCCTCGAACCCGAACGGCCGGGTTACCACGCCGATGGTCAGCGCGCCGAGCGAGCGGGCCACGTTGGCCACCACCGGGGCGCCCCCGGTGCCGGTGCCGCCGCCCTCGCCCGCGGTGACGAAGACCATGTCGGCGCCCTTGAGCACCTCTTCGATCTCCTCGCGGTGGTCCATGGCAGCCTGCTCGCCGACGTCCGGGTTCGCGCCGGCGCCGAGACCACGGGTCAGCTCCCTGCCGACGTCGAGCTTGACGTCAGCGTCGCTCATCAGCAAGGCTTGCGCGTCGGTGTTGATCGCGATGAACTCGACGCCCTTGAGTCCCTCTTCGATCATGCGATTGACGGCGTTAACGCCGCCCCCGCCGATTCCGACGACTTTGATGACCGCCAGATAGTTCTGCGGTGCTGCCACGAGGAGGGTGCCCTTTCCGCTCGCTCTTTTACCTGCCCATCCCGACCTTAGAGTTTCACCTTCAGGTTGAGATTTAGAGTTTATCTTCCGTACGATTGATAGGGACAGTAGGGTGGGGAGACATCGTGGTCAACTAGCCACGCGCCTAGATACCCAGCGTGTCGCGTTTCACCGTGTGACCACGGTCCCCGGCGCGCTCACATTCAGGTAGCTGACGCCGCTGCGGAGCAGGATCTCAAGCTCACGGTTCTTGGCGGTGGCATTGCTCGGGTCACCCCAGACGATCGTCTTGCCGCCCCGCACCGACAGGGTCACCTGCTGGGACGCGGCCAGCGAGCCGCCGTCCGACCCCCCTGGCAGCTCGGCCACCGACACGCCGGCGACCGTGCGCTCGAGCGAGGGCGCCAACTCGCCCAGCACGGCCGAGACGGCGGCGACCCCAGGGTCGGCGCGCAGCGCGGCACCCGACAGCGACGTGGTGAACAGCGGCAGCCCGGCGGGCTTGGCGGTCGCCAAGAGCACGACCACCCCGGACGGGTCGACCAGGTCATAGCCGCCGTGCGCCAGCCGCACCGCCATCACCGGCACCCGCTCTTTGACCGTGATCGCCAGGTGGTCGGGCCAGCCGACGGTCACGGTGGCGGAGGCGACCTGGCGGATCGCCTCGACCCGCCGGGTCACCGCCCCGGCGTCGACCCGCGACAGCGGCGTGCCCAGCGGGACGTCGGCGGCGGCGACCACCTGCGAGGTCGAGACGAGATGGGTGCCGGTCACGGTGACCGACCGCACCACGAACACCCGGTCGCCGAGGAGCACCCAGGCCACCCCGGCGATCACGGCCACCCCGGCCAGCGCGAGGAACCGCGTCCGCCACGGGTTGCGGCGTCGCGCCCGTCCGGGAGTCGCCTCCGGCGGCGACTCCACGTCCGTGATCGCGCCGGGACCTGGCGCGCTGCCGGGCGCTGGGCCGGTCATGGCGTGGTCGCCCCGGACGCCGCGATCTCGTCGAGGACCAGCGGCCCCATCTTCGTGATGTCGCCTGCCCCCATGGTCAGCACCAGGTCGCCCGGCCGGGCGAGCGCGGCGACGACGGCAGGCCCGTCGGCGAAGTCGGGGACGTAGCGGGCCGCGCCGCCCGGCACCGCGTCGGCGACCAGAGCGCCGGTCACCCCCGGCTCGGGGTCCTCGCGGGCCGCGTACACGTCGAGCACCACGGCCTCGTCCGCGAGCCCGAGGGCGGCGCCCAGCTCGGCCGCGAAGATCCTGGTCCGGCTGAACAGGTGCGGCTGGAAGACCGCGATCACCCGCCCGCCGCCGGTGGTGATGTCGCGGGCCGCGCGCAGGTCGGCCGCGAGCTCGGTCGGGTGGTGGGCGTAGGTGTCGAGGACCCGCACCCCGCGGGCCTCGCCCTTGGGCTCGAGCCGTCGCGCGGCGCCCCGGTAGCTGGCCAGGGCGGTCGCGGCCCGCTCCGGCTCGATCCCGAGCTCCACCGCGGCGGCGAAGGCGGCGGCCGCGTTGAGCGCGTTATGACGTCCGGGCACGCGCAGCTGAAGGTCAAGATCGATGGTCCCGAACGGACCGGGGCGGCTCTGGCCGGCCGACGGCTCGGCGCGGATGGTGAACGACGTCTGCATCCCGCTCGTCCGCACGCCGCCGATCCGGTAGTCCGCGTCGGGCGACTCGCCGTAGCTGACCACCCGCAGCCCCAGCGCGCGGGCCTGGTCGGCCAGGTCGCGCGTGCCTGCATCGTCGGCGCAGGTCACCAGCAGGCCGCCCGGCTTGACCCGGCCGAGGAAGGCGGCGAACGAGGCCCGGTAGGCCGCCTCGGTCCCGTAGTTGTCCAGGTGGTCGGCGTCGACGTTGGTGACCACGGCGATGTCCGGCGAGTACATCAGGAACGAGCCGTCGCTCTCGTCCGCCTCGGCCACGAAGTACGGGCCGTCGCCGTCGGCCGCGCCGACGCCGGTGGCCGCGAGCACGCCGCCGATCGCGTACGCGGGCGCCGCGCCGGCCTCGCTGGTCTCGATGAGCACGGTCGCGATCATCGAGGTGGTGCTGGTCTTGCCGTGGGTGCCGGTCACCGCGATCACCCGGCGGCCGAACATCAGCGAGGCGAGCGCGGCCGCCCGGTGCACTACCCGCAGGCCCCGGCGGTTCGCCTCGACCAGCTCCGGGTTGCTCGCCCTGATCGCGCTGGACACGACCAGCGTGTCCGCGTCGCCGAGGTGGCCGGCCGCGTGGCCGACGCAGACCCGGGCCCCGAGCGCCGCCAGCTCGGTCAGCGCGACCGAGTCGGCGGTCGTGTCGCTGCCGGAGACTTCCACCCCCCTGGCCAGCATGATCCGGGCGATGCCGGACATGCCGACGCCGCCTAGGCCGGCGAAGTGCACCCGCCCGAGTTCGCCCAGCGGTACTGGTTCTGTCGGCGTCACCAGCGCCATCGCGCGTGTCCCCTCCCTGCCGCCGCTATGACCGTGCCTGCCTGTGACGTCCCGGACCCGGACTCGGGCTCGGGAGAGACGGGGCCTTCGCGGGCGGATTCCGCGGGAGCTGACCCTGGGCAGGCGGAGCCTGCGGAGGCTGGGGGGCCGGCGATGGCTGCGGCTGCGGCTGCTGAGGCCGAGCCGACGAGGCCGGGCCCGCTCCGAACTGACCAGGCCGCGCCGGACGGGTCGGGAACTGATCCGGCTGCCCCTGGCCGACCGGGAACTGGCCGGGCGCGAACGGGCCCCGGGCGTCCTGGCCGCGGGCGTCCTGGCTACGGGCGTCCTGGCTACGGGCGTCCTGGCCGCGGGCCTGACGCGGATCGTCGGCCGGAGGCTGCTGGTGGCGGCTGGTGCGGGGCGTGAACAGGCTGCCCGGTTCGGCCGAAGCGGGGGCGGGCGGCTGCGGCGCCGGGGACGCCCACTGGCCTGCGGGGGCGGCGCCGGGCGCGGGCGCCGGGGCCGGCTGCCTGCTGTCGGCCGGCTGCCGGCCGGCCTCGGCGGCCCGGTTGGCCGCCTCGGCGGCGACGATGTCGATGACCGCCTTCGCCAGCCAGCGGTCGGCGTCCTTCCTGCCCATCGCCGCGGCCGCCTCCGACATGCCGGCCACCTGGTCGATGTTGGTCAGCACCGGGAGCAGCGAGGTCTTGATCCAGTCGGCGGTCAGCTCGGCGTCGTCGACCAGCAGCCCGCCGCCGCGCTGGACGATCGGCAGCGCGTTCAGCCGCTGCTCCCCGTTGCCGTGCGGCAGCGGGACGTAGGCGGCGGGCAGGCCCACCGCGGTGAGCTCGGCGCAGGTCATCGCGCCGCCCCGGCAGAGCGCGAAGTCGGCCGCCGCGTAGGCCAGGTCCATCCGGTCCACGTACGGCACCGCGACGTACGGCACCGGCCCCGGCGGCGCCTGGATCTCGTTCACGTGCTTGGGCCCGGTGACGTGCAGCACCTGCACCCCGGCGCTGGTGATCGCGCCGACCGCACCCGCGAGCGCCCGGTTGAGCGACACGGCGCCCTGCGAGCCGCCGGTGACGAGCAGCACCGGCAGGTCGGGCCGGAGGCCGAAGTGCGCCCGGGCCTTGTCGCCGAGCGCGAACCGGTCAAGCTCGGCTATCTGCCGCCTGATCGGCAGCCCGAGGTACTTTCCGTTGCGCAGCTTGGTGTCGGGGTGGCCGGTGAAGACGTGCGTGGTGAGATGCGCGCCGAGTCGGTTGGCAATGCCGGGCAGCGGGTTCGCCTCGTGCACCACGATCGGCACCTTGTGCCGCTTGGCCGCCAGGTAGGCGGGCGTCGCCACGTACCCGCCGAAGCCGACCAGGACGTCGGCGCCGACCCGGTCCAGGATCGTGCCCACGGCGTGCACCGCGCCGGCCAGCCGACCGGGCACGGTCAGCAGCTGAGGCGTCACCGAGCGGGGCAATGGCACCGCCGGGATCAGCTCGAGCTCGTAGCCGCGGAGCGGCACGAGCCTGGTCTCCAGGCCCCGCTGGGTGCCGAGGCACGTTACCTGAATGCTGCTATCGGCCTGCCGCAGGGCGTCGGCAAGCGCGAGAGCAGGCTCGATATGACCGGCTGACCCGCCGCCAGCTAGCACGACCCGCATCGCATCTGCTCCTCGCTCGTCGCCCGGCCGGTGTTACGCCGCGGCGCTGATCATCTAAGTCCCGCGCTGCGTCCCCCGGCCAAGCCAGCTTAGAACGCGGGACCCCACGCCGGGGCCGCGTGCCGCCAATGCCTGGCTCGCTCCTGGCTCCCGCCGCGCAAACGACATGAGCATACCCAGACCGACCATCGTCACCAGCACCGATGACAGTCCCTGGGAGACCAGCGGCAGCGGCACCCCGGTGATCGGGAACACCCCGATCACCGCGCCGATGTTCACCACCGCCTGCATGACGATCCAGGCCGTGATCGTGGCGGCGGCGAGCCGGCTGAACGTGTCAGGGGCCCGACGTGCCACCCGGAGACCGGCGTACGCAAGGCCACCGTACAGCGCGGTCACGCACAGCGTGCCGACAAGGCCAAGTTCCTCGCCGATGATCGCGAAGATGAAGTCGCTCGAGTCCTCGGGCAGCCAGCCCCACTGCTCCTTGCTCGCGCCCAGGCCGGTGCCGAACAGCCCGCCGGATCCGAGCGCGTACTTCCCCTGGATGGACTGCTGGTTGGTCCCGACCGGATTGGTGTTGCTGCTCGGGTGCAGGAAATCCTCGATCCGGGCCGACCCGTAGCTCTTGGTCACGTAGAGCAGCACCAGGACCAGCCCGAGCAGGATGATCAGGGCGGCGAACACCCGCGACGGCACTCCGGCGACCCACAGCAGCGCCAGCAGGATGATCAGCAGGATGGACGTGGTGCCGAGGTCCTGGCCCGCCATCACCAGCAGGGCGAGCACGCCCGCGCCGGGCATCAGCGGGACCAGCAGGTGCCGCCAGTCGGCCAGCATGCCCAGCTTCTCCTTGCGGGCGAGCAGGTCAGCCCCCCAGACCGCGAGCGCCAGCTTGGCCAGCTCGGACGGCTGGAAGGTAATCGGGCCGATCGCGATCCAGCGGGCGACGCCGTTGTGCACCACCGCGACGCCCGGGATCAGCGTCAGGCCGAGGCCGATGACCGACACCGCCAGCAGCGGGTAGGCCATCGCCCGGAACACCCGGGGCGACGAGCGCGCCATCAGCCACATGATCGGCAGGCCGACCACGATGCCGAGAACCTGCCACTCGAAGTCGTGGTAAGGCGACAAGCCCTGGTTCAGGTCGGTGAACGACGCGGTCGACAGCACCATCATCAGGCCGAGGCAGAGCAGCAGCGCGGTGATCCCGAGGATCAGGTAGTACGACGTGAGCGGCCGTTCGAGCAGCGCCCGGGCGGACCGCACCCGCTCCTGGACGCCGGCCAGGCCGCCGCCGAGCGAATCGCGCCACGGCAGGGCCGGGCCGGCGTCCGGGCGCTCGGCGTCCTCGTCCCCGGCCGGCCCGAACCCTTCGTCAACCGCACTTCCACCCACGCGGACATACATGCCATCTAGTGTCTGCGTTCGGCGCGCCCGCACCCGGAACATCCGCCGCGTGTCGCGCAACTCCACCGCAATTGCCCGCCACCCCCACCCGGCGCTCCGCGCTTCTTGCTGTTATCCCTTGATCCGGCAGCCGGGGTCCTCGGTGGGTGTACTTGCCGCCGCTATACGGCGGCAAGTACACCCACTATCGTGATCGGCCATACTTTTTGCTGTTATCACGTCGTCAGGCGGTCGCTGGGGTAGGCGACAGGATCGGGATGCTGTCGGCTGCGCCGTTGACCGCGCCTAGTGGTGTTGATGGCGTAGGCGACAGGTCCGGGTTGAGGTCGATGGCGTAGGCGACAGGTCCGAGGGCGGGGAC
>DATCGA010000363.1:0-10649 GCA_036509215.1 Trebonia sp. | reverse complement strand
CGCTGGCGGATCGCGGGCGCGCTCGCGGCGGCGGTGCCGCTCGGCAGCTACCTCGCGAACCTGGTCCCCTGGTGGCGGCTGGCGCACCCGGCCTGGTGGCTGTACGCGCTGGCGGCCGGCTGGACGCTGGCAGTTGCGGCGGCGGCGTTGGCCGGGCCGTGGCGACGCGACCCGGTCGCCCCGTTCGGCCTGATCTGCCTGGCCACCCTGGCCGCGCTCGGGGTCGACGCGATCACCGGGTCCCGGCTGCAGCTGGAGTCCCCGTTCGGCCTGTCGCTGCTGGTCTCCGGCCGGTACTACGGCATCGGCAACGACGTGGTCGGCGTCTACTGCGTCAGCGCCCTCGCGGGGGCGGCCTGGCTGGGCCGCGCCGTGCCGCGAAGGCCGGTGGCGGCGGTGACCGCAGTCGGGCTGTTCGCCGTGACCGCCCTGGGCTGGCCCGGGTTCGGGGCCAAAGCGGGCGGGACGATCGCGCTGGTGCCCTGCCTGGTGCTGCTGATCGCCGCGTTCGCCGGGGTCCGGGTCGGCTGGCGGTGGGCGCTGCCGGTCGCGGCGAGCGGGCTCGCCCTGTTCGCCGCGTTCGCCTTGGTCAGCCACTTCTTCCCGGCTGCGGGCGCGTCCGACATCGGGACGTTCGCCGGCAACCTGCTGCGGGGCGGCGGCGGCGGGGTGCTCGAGCGCAAGGCCGGCTCGAATGTGGGAACTCTCACGGCCAGCGCGGCCCGGTGGCTGATCCCGGTCGCGGCGGCGGCGGCCGCCGCCGCCCTCTGGCGGCCGTCGGCGCTGCGGCTGCGCACGCTCGACGAGGCGTTTGAGTCGGCCCCAGCGGTGCGGACGGTGGCCTGGCTGTGCTGGCTGGTGCTGATGATCGGCTGGCTGGCCGACGACTCGGGGGTCATCGTGCCCGCCGCAGCCCTCCCGTTCGCGGTGCCGCTGGTGGTCTCGATCGCCGTTTCCGTTTCCGCTGCGCCTGGTGGGGGACGCTATGGTGGTATGGCCTTCGCGGGGTCATCCGTCGCTAGGGCGGGGCCCCAACACAACTTGCCCCCCACGTATGACCAGCCCCCGAAGTAGACAGAGGACGCTCGAGTGCAATACCAGCTTTCGCGTGTCGTCGCGGGTCCGATCCTGCACGGGTTCGGTCGCCCCCGGGCGACCGGGCTTGAGAACATCCCGGCGAGCGGCCCGGCGCTCCTCGCCTCCAACCACCTGTCGATCATCGACTCCGTCTACCTGCCGCTGATGCTCTCGCGGCCGGTCGTGTTCCCGGCCAAGGCCGAGTACTTCACCGCCAAGGGGCCGGTCGGCCGGCTGTGGGCGGCCTACCTGCGGTCGACCAAGCAGCTGGCGATGAACCGGGATGACACTCGGTCGGCGACGGCGACCCTGGAGGCGGCGGCCGAGATCCTGCGGGCGGGCGAGCTGTTCGGCTTCTACCCGGAGGGCACCAGGTCGCCGGACGGGCGGCTGTACCGGGGGAGGTCCGGGCTGGGGTGGCTGGTGCTGAACACCGGCGCCCCGGTGATCCCGATCGCGATGTCGGGCACCAGGAAGATGATGCCGCCGGGCAAGCTGCCCCGCCCGGCCAAGATCGAGATCAAGATCGGCAAGCCGATGGAGTTCGGCCACCTGGCGGGCGACCCTCCCGGCCGCGCCCGGCGCATCATCGCCGACGAGGTAATGCACGCGATCGCCGACCTCTCCGGCCAGGAGTACGTCCACGAGTACGCCTCCGACGTCAAGGAGAAGCTGGCCAAGGCCGGCCGCCCGGATTCCGCCGCCTAGACCTCGACACTCCCTCGAGAGTCCGCTACTAAACGTCGTACCTCTGTTACCGTCTGCACTTGCATGGTGTCAGAGACGCACACAGTGCTCGAGGGACGCAAATGACGGGAAGAGGAGGGGCGGCCGCCGCGCGGGCGCTTGCGAGCAGCCCCAGGCGGAATGCGTCTCGGCCGGTCTTGATGGTGGTCGTCGCGGCGGCAGTGGCGGCGAGCGTCACGGCCGGCCTGTCGCTGACCGGTAGCAACCGCGGGCATCACTCGGCCCCGCGCCAACGGGCTGCCCTCGCCAGCCAGACGAAGCGCAAGGCGGCCGGGGGTAAGTCCTCCTCCGGGGTTACCCTGCTGGCCGCGTTGCGCGGCGCCACCGGCCGGTACGCCAGCCCGGACGGCGCCAGGACCGGGTCGGTGCCCGGCCGCTGGTACGGCGCCCGGTCGATCCTGCCGGTCATCTCCACCCGGCCCGGCTGGCTGCGGGTGCGGCTGGCCCAGCGCCCGGACGGCTCGACCGCCTGGATACCGGACGGCGCCACCGTGCAGCTGCTTTCCACGCCCTATCGCATCGTCGTCGATCTGGCCACGACGCGGCTAATCCTCTATTCGCACAACCGGGAATTGCTCTCGGCGCCGGCCGGGGTCGGGACGACCACTGACCCCACTCCGCCGGGGAATTACTTCGTGGCTTTCTTCGAGGCGCCGCCCGCTCCGGGCTATGGCGCGTTCGTGATGGTCACCTCGGCCCATTCCGAGGCGATCAACGACTGGGAGGGCTCCGGTGACGCCGTCATCGGAATTCACGGGCCGCTCGGCGACGCCGCGCTTATCGGCGATGACGGTGCGCGGATCTCGCACGGCTGCATCCGGTTGAAGGACAACGCGCTGCTGCGCCTGCGCGTTGTTCCCGCGGGCACCCCGATCGACATCATCGGCTGACCCCGGCCGATCGGGCCGATTGCCCAGGGCGTTAAACCAGGGCCCGTTCGGGCTAAGGCTCTTGATCTTCTTCCTCTTCGACCGGGCGGAGCGGGCCGGTCGTCGCGGCCGGGTTCCAGACGTACATCGGGCCGGTGCTCGACAGCGGCCACGGCGGCGGCGCCTTGGGGGTCGGCGCAGCAGCGAACACCGACGGCGGCTGCTCCCACGGGGGCAGCGGCCCGTCGTGGGGCCGGCCGGACGACGGGCGAACGCTCGGATTGGCGCTCACCCAGGCGCTGCCGGCGCCGATGGCGGCCCGAGGCGGGGTGCGGGGCCAGCCAGGATCGGGCGGCCGCGGCAGCAGGGCCGGCCGGGCCGGCGGCTGGTCGCGCGAGTGACGGCCCGGTCCGCGGCCGCGGCCATCCCTGGCAGCGTCGTCGGCCCGCGCGGACCTGCGCCGACGGCGAACCCAGGTCACGCCCAGGGCGCAGATCAGGCCGGCGATGAGCACGCAGACGGCGACCAGCAGGTCGACCAGGACCGAGCGGAGCGCCCCGCCGGGGTTGCCCGGCTTGACGGCGGCGGCGGTATGCGCCGGCGCCGCGCTTGGCACGGCCGGCTGCACGGCCGGGGCCGACGCCGACGCCGACGGCGACGGCGCCGGCCTCGGGTGAGCGACCGCGATCGCGGCCGCGCGGGCGAGCGCGCTCCCGGCGCTGAGCGCGCCGTGGCCCCACCCGGCGGCGGCGGAACGGGTCGCGGTCGAGCCCGCCGGGCCGGAATCACGCGCGGTGGCGCCATCCTCGATCGCCTGGGTGACCTCGGCCGCCGTGAGCCACGGGTAGCGGCCGCGGATGAGCGCGGCGACGCCGGCCGTCAGCGCGGACGCCATGTCGGTCGAGGCCAGCGTCTGGTACCGGCCGCCCGGGGCGGGTACCGTCAGGCCGACGGGCGGCCCCGCGGTCACGTTGGAGTCGATCGCGGCCGCAGGCCCGGCGGCGCCGGGAGCGGTCAGCGCGACGTACGACCCGGTGTTGGTGAACGGGGCGAGCTCCCCGTCCCGTGCGGTCGCGCCGACGGCGATGACCCCCGGGTACGCGGCCGGGTAGTTCACCGCGTCGCCGCCGCCGCCGTTGTCGCCCGCCGGGGCCACCAGCACGACGTCCCGCGAGATCGCGTACGCGACCGCCGCCCGCTCGGCCTGGCTGCCGTCGGCGGCGGCCGCGTCGGCGGCCTCCATCGTGCCGGGATCGAGGGGGAGCGAGATGACGGTGGCGCCATGGGCGACCGCGTACCTGATCCCGGCGGCGATGGCGGCGGGCAGCAGGCCGGTGACGGCCGGCTCGAAGTCGCGCGGATCGTTGTACTCCAGGGTCACCTGCACGGACAGGATCCGCGCGCCGGGGGCGATCCCGGTGATGCCCTGGGCCCCGCCGGCCCCGTGCCCGTGCCCGGCGATCAGCCCGGCCACCGCCGTCCCCTCGTCGGCCCAGAACGCCTGGCCGGGCCTGCGGCCGGACTTGGCGAAGTCCGGCCCGGCCGTCACCGTTCCGGTCAGGTCAGGGTGGCCGCCGTCAACGCCGGTGGACAGGACCGCGACGGTCACGCCCTGACCCGCCGCGGGCGCGGCGCGCCAGGCGGCGGCCACGTCAAGCGCGGGCAGCCACCATTCGGCCGCGCTGGGCGTACGGCCGGCCGGCGTCAGCGCGCTGGCGCTCGCGGGCAGGGCCGATCCGGCCGCGGCGGCTGCGGCGATCGCGAGGGCCGCTGCCGCCGCGAGCCCGGTGCGAAGCGGACGGGAGACGTTGACCACGCCATCCCTCCAGGTAGGGCCCGCCGATTCGGGGCGCAGGGGGCGGTATGTGAAAACCGTCCCTTATGGTGTCATGCGTTCGGCCGCAGCGGAACGCAAGACCGGCTAACTATTGGGTGACGATGAGCGATAATGCGGTAGATGCACGGTGAAGGGAGCGGTGGATGCCTGCCTTGTCCGAGCGTGACATGCGCGTGCTCGCCTTCGAGCGGGGGACCTGGCGTACCGCCGGCGCCAAGGAGCAGGCGATCGCGGAGGTGCTCGGCATCACCGCGACCAGGTACTACCAGCTGCTCAACGAGCTGATCGACACGCCCGAGGCCCTCAGGTTCGACCCGACGCTGGTCAAGCGGCTGCGCGGGCAGCGGGCGAGGCGCCAGCGGATCCGGTCGCCGAAGCCGCGTACCTGACGATCGCGCATCTGAGGCGTCGGAGCGCAGACCGGGCGCGCGTCTGGTGCGGCGAGTCAGGCGGCCGGGCTTGGCTGAGGTCGGCCAGGGACGTAGACGGACCAGCCGGCGGACCGCCAGAGGGCGGCGTCGAGCGTGCACCGGGCGTCGATGAGCACGGGGGCGGCCACGATCTCGGCGAATGCGGCGGGGTCGATGTCGCGGTAGTCCGTCCACTCGGTGAGGTGGAGGACCAGGTCGGCGCCCTCGGCGGCCTCGTGCGCCGAGTCGGCGTACCGAAGGTCGGGACGGACCAGCGCCGCGTTCGGCATGGCCACCGGGTCGTGCACGCTGACGATCGCGCCCTCGTCCGCGAGACGGCCGCAGACGACCAGGCTGGGGGAGTCGCGGATGTCGTCGCTGTTGGGCTTGAAGGCGGCACCGAGGACGGCGATCCGCTTGCCGTCAAGCGTGCCCCCGACGGCCTGGCGAGCGAGGGTGACGACGCGGTCGCGGCGGCCGAGGTTGATGGTGTCGACGGTGGTCAGCAGGTCGACGAGCGAGCCGACGCTCTTCTGCGCGGCTGTGGACCGGAAGGCGCGGATGTCCTTGGGCAGGCAGCCGCCGCCGAAGCCGAGCCCCGGGGAGAGGAACCTGCGGCCGATCCGCTCGTCCAGGCCGATCGCGTCGGCGAGCCGGATCACGTCCGCGCCGCTCGCCTCGCACATCTCGGCCATCACGTTGATAAAGGAGATCTTGGTCGCGAGGAAGGCGTTAGCCGCGACCTTGACGAGCTCAGCGGTTTCAAGATCCATTGTCAGCGCGGGGGTGCCCGAGGCAAGCGGCGTGGCGTAGACCTCGCCCAAGGTCCGCTCCGCCCGCTCCGACGTAACGCCGAGGACGATCCGGTCCGGGGTGAGGCTGTCTTGCACCGCGTACCCCTCGCGCAGGAACTCGGGGTTCCACGCGACGTCGACCAGGTCGCCCGCCGGCGCCGCCGCGCGTGCAATGGCGAGCAGTTGCCGCGCCGTGCCGACCGGCACGGTCGACTTCCCGACCAGCAGGGCCTCTCTGGTCAGGTGCGGCGCGAGCGCGCCGGTCGCGGCGTGCAGGTAGCCGAGATCCGCGTGCCCGCCGGCCGCCTGCGGCGTGCCCACGCACAGGAAATGAACGTCGCCGAACGCGCCGATCTCGGCGAATGAGTCGGTGAAACGGAGCCGGCCGGCGTCGAGATTCTTCCGCAGCAACGGCTCAAGGCCCGGTTCGAAGAACGGCGCCTCGCCGCGAGCCGCCTTGGCGATCTTGTCGGCGTCCACATCGACGGCGAGCACCTGGTGCCCGAGGGCCGCCATGCAGACCGCGTGGGTCAAGCCAAGATAGCCGATTCCGATGACGCTGATCCGCAGGTCATGTCCACTGCCAGCCATGGGGGCCTTCCGTTTCCTGCTCGTGTCGATGCCGCGCTCCGCGGAGACAGTGAGTCTAATCCTACTTATCCGGCCGGTAAGAGAGGATATCAATATTACAGTCAGCTGCCTGCCCCGGCCTCGTCGCCTGGGGGCCGCTCAGCGCACGCGGGTGCACGGGATGATGACCTGCCACCACTCGTGCGAGTAGACATAGGAGGTCACGCCGGGGTGGGCGCAGGCCGCGGTGGCGCGGGCGACGACGCTGGTCCACGGGGGGCTGCTCGTGCGGCCATTCGTCACGCGGAAATTGAGCGTCACGGCCACGGCGAGGAGCACCGCGAACCCGGCAACGGGCAGCCAGCCGAAGGCCGCGCGGGCGCGTGACGCCCCCTCCCGCCGCCGCGGGCGCAGCAAGGCGACGAGGGCGGCGTAGAGCAGCAACGCCGGAGCGATGACGTAGCGCGGCTGCACGACGGCGGTGTTGATGAGCATCGCGTCTGCGAACATGGCCAAGCTGAACAGCCCCGCCACCGCCGCGAGGGCCCAGTTCGGGTCGGTGAAGCGGGTGAGCGCGAGGACGACCGCGACCACCACGATCGCCCATGCGCCGCCGATCAGCGCGACGTGCGCGGCCGTGTTGATGAGGTGCAGCGGCTCGAGGTCGCCCCGGTAGTTGGCACCAGGACCGCCGAGCGCGCTTTCCCCGAAGAGCGCCCGGGGCACGACGCGGCCCGCGTAGTACTTCAGCACGAACAGCGGGCCGTTGAAGCCGAACAGGTAGTGCTTGCTCTTGCCCTCCAGGGTCAGGCTCATCTGCAGCAGCACGCCGGCGGCCCAGCAGACCGTCAGGAAGATGGCGTTCTTGGACCGGTCGACGATCAGCCGGGCGACCACGAGCGGAGCCAGCACGATCGCGAGGGCCGCGGTTGACGCCACGCTGAGCATGACAATCGGCGACAGGACACGACCCGCGCGCGTGCCGGGTATCCACAGCAAGGTCCAGAACGCGCCGTAGAGACCGATGAACTGGACGGTCACGAGGTCGTTGTTCGCCTGCGTGTACGCCAGTGGGATCACGCACACGGGCGCGGCGATGAGCAGGCGGAGCCAGGGGCTGCGCAGGTACGGCCCGCTGGCGATGTAGGCGACAAGACCGTAAACCGCGTACTGGAGGGCGGCGGCGGCCGACATGATCCCCGGCGCCCAGCTCAACGGGAACGCAATCGCGATCTCGGTGATGATGCGCGCGGGCACCTGGTAGTACCCGCTGATCGGGGTTCTGAGGGCCTGCGCGAAAGGAGAGTCAAGCCCCTGGCTGAGCAGGTTCTTCGCGTCCTCGATCCAGGTGGTGTTCAGCGAGCCGGCGCCAACGGTGCGGCACAGGCTGACCGCGGCGCCGCCGATCACGCAGGCGATGGCGAGCAGGATTTTCCGCCAGCCGACCGGCCCGCTCTCGGTTCGAAGGAACAAGTCAGACCGCAGCCAGTCAACTCCAGCCGCGGCGAAACGGCCCAGGCCCGACCGGGACGGAGCCGACCGCGACGGAACCGTGCCAGTCCCGCCGTGGGCGACTTCCGCGCTTGCTTCCTGACTCATGAGCGTCCTGCGCAATCTCTCGCTAGCCGGGTCGTCTCGACGCCATCGGCAGATCCTACCTGTAATCCGCAAAACCGGTCGGAATTAAAGACTATTGTGTGAACTCACGCAGTGCATGACTGCGTGGCCGGTTGCGTAGCTGAGCGGGGATTGTGCGGTGTCTGGACAGACGAAAACGGATGGCGTGGCGTTCCCAGCCGCGCCAGCCAGCGGCCCTGACCTGCGGCCGACGAGACTAGCGGGAATCGCCGAGTGGCTGCGGTCGGCCCTGTTCCTGCCGCCTCTCGCCAGGACGGTCGGCTGGCGGCAGGTCGCGGGCGGCGCGGTTTTCGTCGTCGTCAGCGCCGCGGTCAGCCTGGCGCGCACCTCAGGCCCCGGGGCTCTCAATACGATCTGGATTGAGGACGCGAACAATTTCTTGCAGGACGCGCTGCACGAGTCCGTGATGACCACCCTCACCACCCAGATAAACGGGTACTACGACGTGCTGCCCCGGGCGGTCACGGCGATCGCGATCACGTTCCCGCTTACCTGGGTGCCGGGGATCATGTCGGCCTGCGCGGCCATCGGGTACTCGATGTTCGGCCTGATCGCCTACATCGCCAGCGGACCGCACCTTCGCAGCCCCTGGCTCCGGCTGCTGATCGCCGCGCCCGCGTGCCTCATCCCGCTTGGCTACACGCAGGCGAACAACGACCTCGCCACCGTGCAGTTCATCGCGCTCTACGGGATCTTCTGGCTGCTGCTATGGCGTCCGGGCACGCGGGCGGGCCAGCTCGCCGCGCCCGTCATCATGCTGGGCACCACGCTGTCCAGCATCCTCCCGCTGCTGTTCGCGCCGCTCGTCGTGGCGCGGCTGATCGCCGACCGGTCGAAGGTCTCCATCGCGATCGCCGTGTGCTGGGCCGCGGGCCTGGTCGCGCAGTGGTCGGTTCAGCTCCGCGGGATGAGCAACCGGCAGGTCAACGGGTGGAGTAACCCGCTCTGGGTCCTCGGGAACTACGTGACGCGGGTCGTGCCGCGGGCGCTGTTCGGCGAGCGCGCCCTTGGCGGCCCTGGCACCAACGGCGACGGTCATCCGCTCCCTCTGGTCATCCCCAACATGGCCATCCACACCGCCCTGACCTGGGGCGCGTGGGCTATCGTGGTGGCCGCGATCATCATCGCCGTGGTCAGGCTCACCGCCCCTGACTGGCCACTGGCGGTGACCGCCCTGCTATTCAGCGTGCTGCTGTTCGTCGGCGAGATTGTCAATAACCTGCCCATCGTGCAGCCTCGGTACGTCATCGCGCCCGCCCTTCTCGTTTACGCGGGCATCGTGGCGATGCTGCGGCCGCGCATCCCCCCGCTCCGGCCGCGCTCGGCTGCCATAGCCCGGAGCCCGGTCGTGGTCTTCGCCCTCGTGCTCGCCGTGACCATCGGGTTCAACTATCGCGTCACCAACGGTCGTTCGGAAAGCCCCGCATGGACCGCGGTCGTGGCGGCGGCAACACGAACTTGCATGAAGCCCGGCGAGGCTGACTACTTTTACCACCACTATGGCTGGTGGCAGTTCAAGATCCCCTGCGGAAGGGTGAGCTCGTCGTCGTGAATCCCGTGACTGCTGGTGCAACACCTGAAGTGACCACGCGGCCGCAGGCTGCGGTCGGCCGGTCGGCGCCGACGTGGCTGGCCTGGGCCGTGCCTCCCGTGGTCACCGCGGCACTCGGGCTTTACCAGATCAACGTGCCGATCCTGTGGCGCGATGAGCTCGCGACGTGGTCGGCCGCCAGCCGGACGCTGCCGCAGCTGTGGGCCATGGTGCACAACGTCGACGCGGTGCTCGGGCTGTACTACCTGGGGCTGCACCTGTGGATGGCGGTCTTCGGCGACTCCGCCGCCGCGATGCGCCTGCCGTCTGCGCTCGCGATGACCGGCGCCGCCGCGGTCGTGGCGCTGACCGGGAAGCGGCTCGGCGGCATCCGCGCCGGACTGATCGGCGGCCTGATCTTCGCGGTCGTCCCCAGCGTCTCCCGCTACGCGCAAGAGGCGCGGCCCTACGCGTTCGCCACGCTCTTCGCGGCGCTCGCCACCCTGCTGCTGCTGCGCGCGATGGAGCGCCCGACCTGGCTACGGTGGGGCTGCTTCACGCTCGCGGTAGCCGCCGCCGGAGCGTCGAACCTGGTCGCCCTCTGCGTGCTGGCCGCGCACGCGGCCATCGTGGCGACCGACTTCTGCCTGCGCACGGTGCGCATCGGGGACGAGGACGCGCCGGGCGGCGGTCGCGCCATCCCCGGCGGCAGGCCAGAGCCGGTCGAAGGGCGCCCCCTGGCGCTGCTGGGATGGTTCAGCCTGGCTGCGATCGTCGGGGTCATCCTTGACGCGCCGGTCGTGCTCGAGGGACACGCGCAGTCCGCATCCCAGATCGGCCAGCAGCCGGTCCCGCACGTCGTCGCGCTCCTCGGAGTGATCAACGGGCTATGGCCCGAGCTGTTCGCCTCGACGCCGGTTGCCCTCGCGGTCATCCTGTTCGCGCTGGCGTCCGTGGTGACGCTCACCGGCGCGCGACAGCGCGTCCTGGCCGGGTACGCCCTGGCGGTCGGGATCCTCCCGATCGTGGCAGTCTGGATCGTCTCCCAGGGGCCCGAT
The DNA here is from genome assembly GCA_036509215.1 of Trebonia sp. GTDB lineage: Bacteria > Actinomycetota > Actinomycetes > Streptosporangiales > Streptosporangiaceae > Trebonia. The sequence goes on along the minus strand of DATCGA010000363.1, from coordinate 118 downwards.
TCCTACTGGACCTTCCGGTACATGCTGTTCACCGTGCCGGCCTGGTCGGTGGCGGCCGGCCTCGGCGTCGCCGTGACGGCTGAGCGGTTGCCTCGGCTGCGCTGGCCGCGACTTCGCC
>DATCGA010000362.1:0-49901 GCA_036509215.1 Trebonia sp. | reverse complement strand
AGCTGCTGGGTGGTCGCCACCAGGGTGTTGGCGTGCGGCATGGTCGCCTCGGGGACGTCGACGTAGCTGAGCGTGTTGTACGAGGTGCCGCCGATGGAGCGCCCGATCCCGCTGACGACGGCGGTCACCGCGATCAGCGCGATCGGGGTGCCGCCGGTGAAGAAGGCGGCGCCGACCATCGACGCCGACAGCGTCAGGCAGGCCGCCAGCAGCACCCGCCGGAAGCCCCACCGGTTGACGATGAAGCTGGTGGCGGGCTTGATCCCGATGTTGCCGACGAAGACGAACAGGACCACCGCGCCCGACTTGACCGGCGACCACTCGAAGACGTTCTGGAACAGCAGCGCGAGCATGAACGGGACGGCGGCGATGGCCATGGTCGACAGCGCGCCGCTGCCGACCGAGACCCGGAAGGTCGCGATCCGCAGCGTGCGCAGATCGACCAGCGGGTTCTTAGCGCGCAGGAGATGGCGGACCGCCAGGGCGAGCGCGAGCAGGGCCGGCAGGCCGACGGCGGCGACCAGCGCCCACGGGGTCGCGCTCTGCGAGATGAGGCCGGCCGCGTAGGCCAGGCCGCCCAGCCCGAGGGCGGTCAGCCCGACCCCGGCCAGGTCCAGCGGGGGCGGCGCGCTCGGCGGCACCGTCGGGACGATCCGGACCGCGACCACGAACGCGACCACCCCGAGCGGGACGTTGATCAGGAAGATCCAGCGCCAGCTGCCGTAGGTGGTGATGATGCCGCCCGCGAGCGGGGCGATCACGGGCGCGAGCAGGGCGGGCCAGACGATGTAGGAGATCATCCGCATCAGGTCGGACTTGGCCGTCCTGGCCAGCACCGACAGCCGGCCGACGGGGGTCATCATCGCGCCGCCAATGCCTTGCAGCACCCGGAACGCCGCCAGCTCGCCCAGGCTGGTGCTGGTCGAGCAGAGCAGCGAGGCCACCGTGAACACCACGATGGCGCTGAGGAAGACCTTCCTCGTCCCCCAGCGGCTCACCAGCCAGCCGCTGGACGGGATGAACACCGCCAGGGTGACGAAGTAGGCGGTGATGAGCAGCCCGATCGAGCTGACCGGCACCCGCAGCGCCTCGCTCAGCCGCGGCGCGGCGGTGGAGACGATCGTGCCGTCCATGATCTCCATGAAGAAGCAGCCCGCGACGAGGAAGCCGACGCGCCGCTGCCTGGCGTCGATCACGGCCCGCTGCCTCCTCGTTACCAGCCCGGCATCTGCGCCGATCGATATTCCCAAACCTACACAAACCGCTGAGCCGTGAGGTGGAACCAGGGTCCGTTCGACATCGAAGATTTTGATCTTGAGTTTCATCTTTTGGCCGTCTTGCGGACGTCTGCCCCCTCCAGGAAGCGAAGAATCCCGGCTGTAGAGTGTGGCGCGTGTTGCGGGAGGGAGAGAGGCGTGGCTGTTCCTGGCGGGTTCCCCGCCCGTGGCCTATGGCGGCGGCCGGGCCTGCGCTGGGCCGACATCATCGTCGGGGCGGCCCTGCTGGCACTGCTGTTCGGGCTGCTGAAGCTCGCGCCCGCGCTTAACGCGCCGTTCCTGCCGAAGACCGCGCCGTCTTCCGTCTCGACCGACCCGGCGAACCTGCCGTACTACGCGGTCCGGTCGCTGCTGCGGATGTTCATCGCCCTGATCCTCGCGGTGATCTTCACCTTCGTCTACGCCACGGCGGCGGCGCGGCTGCGCCGGGTGGAGAAGGTGCTGATCCCGCTGCTCGACATCCTGCAGTCGGTGCCGGTGCTCGGCTTCCTGTCGGTGACGGTGACGGCGTTCATCGACCTATTCCCCGGCTCCGAGCTCGGGCTGGAGTGCGCGTCGATCTTCGCGATCTTCACCGCGATGGCGTGGAACATGACGTTCGCGTTCTACCACTCGCTGATCACCCAGCCCCGCGACCTCGACGAGGCCGCCCGGATCATGCGGCTGACCCGGTGGCAGCGATTCTGGCGGCTCGATGTCCCGTCCGGGATGATCCCGCTGGTCTGGAACGGGATGATGAGCTTCGGCGGGGCCTGGTTCTTCCTGGCCGCCTCGGAGTCGATCTCGGTCCTGAACCACCAGTACGCGCTGCCGGGCCTCGGGTCCTACGCCGCCGCCGCGATCGCCCAGGGGAACCTGGGCAAGGTCGGCTACGCGATCATCACCGAGTTGATCGTCGTCCTCGGGGTGAACTTCCTGTTCTGGCGGCCGATCACCGCGTGGGCGGAGCGGTTCCGGGTCGAGGAGTCGGAGAGCGCCGAGAAGCCCCGCAGCCTGGTGCTCGACGTGCTCCGGCGGTCCGACATCCCCGAGCTGCTCGGCCGCCCGCTGCGGCCGGTCGGCCGGCTGCTCGACCGCGCCACCCGCCCGTTCGGGCTGGCCGAGCACCCGCTCGCGGTCGCGCGGGGGCGCGAGCGGACCGGGGACGTGTTCTTCGCCGGGGTCATCGCCGTGGTGGTGGCCTACGGGGCGTGGCAGGCGCTGGGCTACGTCCGCGCCACTACCGGCCTGGGCGAGTTCGGCTACGCGTTCGCGCTCGGCGCCGCTACCTTCGCCCGGGTGATGTTCCTGACCGCGGTGGCCACGGTGATCTGGGTGCCGGTCGGGGTCTGGATCGGGATGAGCCCTCGGGTGACCCGGTACGCCCAGCCGATCGTCCAGGTCCTGGCGGGCTTCCCGGCCAACTTCCTGTTCCCGTTCGCCACCGTCGTGTTCGTGGCCTGGCACATCCCGCTCGACTTCGGGGCGGTGCTGCTGATGGCACTCGGCGCGCAGTGGTACATCCTATTCAACGTCATCGCGGGGGCGTCCGCGATCCCGTCCGACCTGCGGGAGGCGATGACGAGCCTGCAGGTGAGCGGGTGGCTGCGGTGGAAGAAGTTCATCCTCCCGTCGATCTTCTCCTCCTACGTGACCGGCGGGATCACCTGCGCCGGCGGTGCCTGGAACGCCTCGATCGTGGCCGAGGTCGTCATCTACGGCCACAACCACCTGACCGCCGTCGGCCTCGGCTCCTACATCGCCCACGCGACCGCGACCGGGGACTTCCCGCAAATCCTGGTCGGCATCGCGGTGATGAGCGTGTACGTCGTCGTCGCCAACCGACTGCTGTGGCGCCGCCTGTACGCGCTGGCCGAACGGAGGTACTCGCTGTCATGACTGCCACTGGCGACGTGATTATCACCGCCGAGTCCGTGACCAAGGCGTTCACCACCCCGGACGGCGGCGCGCTGCCGGTCCTGGACGGGGTCAGCTTCACCCTGGCCGAGGGCGAGATCGTCGCCCTGCTGGGCAAGTCGGGGTCGGGGAAGTCGACCCTGCTGCGCTGCGTGGCCGGGCTGATCGCCCCCTCGTCGGGCTCGGTCTCCTACCGCGGCGCCTCGCTGACCGGGGCCAACCCGGGCGTGTCGATGGTGTTCCAGACCTTCGCGCTGCTGCCGTGGCTCACCGTCCAGCAGAACGTCGAGCTCGGGCTTGAGGCTCGCGGTGTCCCGGAGGCGGAGCGGGCCGAGCGGGCGCTGAAGGCGATCGACACGATCGGCCTCGACGGCTTCGAGTCCGCTTATCCCAAGGAGCTGTCCGGCGGCATGCGGCAGCGGGTCGGCTTCGCCCGCGCGATCGTCACCGAGCCGGACGCGCTGCTGATGGACGAGCCGTTCTCCGCCCTCGACGTGCTGACGGCCGAGAACCTGCGCGGCGAGCTGGTCAAGCTCTGGGAGGGGCGCGGTGCGCCGGTCAAGTCGATCCTCATCGTGACGCACAACATCGAGGAGGCGGTGCTGCTGGCCGACCGGGTGCTGGTGCTGTCTTCCAACCCCGGACGGATCAGGGCCGAGCTCTCGGTCGAGCTGCCCCGGCCCCGGGACCGGCACGCGCCCCGCTTCGAGGCCCTGGTCGACACCATCTACGGGATCCTCACCGGCCGCGAGGAGGCAGCATCGGAAGCGGTCGAAGCGACGACCGACTCTTCGGCGGCGCCCGGCGCGGGCGCGGCGACGCGGCGCCCGCCTGCCGCGACGCCGATGAACACGCCGCTGCCGGCCGTCAGCCCCGGCGGTCTGGGCGGGCTGCTGGAAATCCTGATGGCCCGCGGCGGGAAGGACGGCCTGGCGGAAATCGCCGACGACCTCAGCTTCGAGATCGACGACCTGCTGCCGCTGACCGACGCCGCCCTGCTGCTGCGAATGGCCCGCATCGACGGCTCCGACATCGAGCTGACGGCCGAGGGCAAGGAGTTCGCCGCGGCCGACATCCTCACCAGCAAGCAGCTGTTCGCACGGCTCGTCGCCAGGCACGCGCCGCTCGTCCGCGCCGTCGTCCAGGCCCTGGCGGCCACCGAGGACGGCACGCTGCGGGCGGGGTTCTTCATCGACCTGCTGCGGCGCGGGTTTTCTTCGACCGAGGCCCGGAGCCAGCTCGACACGGCCATCGACTGGGGCCGGTACGCGGAGTTGTACGACTACGACAGCGACGACGACGAGCTCACGCTGGAGCCTGGGGCGCAAGCCAACCTGTGAGCCGTGGCGCTTGCCTCGTCGGCGGCGTGGGCGCTTCTTGCTGTTATAAGCGTGAAAAGGCCCCGGGCAAAAGATCATGGAAGGTTTGACCGCGCCTAGCGTGCTCTTCTTCCGCCAGAAAAAATGTTTCCACGATCATTTCGACTGGATGGCGCTTCTTGCTGTTATCTTGGCGGCGGGCGCGATGAGAAGAAGACGGTGGATCGTTGAGTACACCCGGTTGTACTCAACGATCCACCGTCTCGGGGTCCGGCTAGATTCCGCGCGTACCGTCGGCCAGCTCGCGTTCGGCCGAGCCGAGGTGCGCGACTGCCACTGGGCGCGCGAGATCCGGTCCGCCAACGGCACAGACGGGGACCCGGTCCGTTAGGGATGAAGGTTTTCGGTTGATTCTTTTCTGAGCTCGCGCAGGCGGTAGGTGATGAAGACGGCGAGCGCCGCCACGGCGACGCCCACGATCACGTAACCCGCCACTGACAGGTCGGCGGAGACGCGGTTCCAGGCCGGGCCGACGGCGTAGCCGATGCTGGACATTCCGGCCACGTAGACCACGGTGCCGACCAGGCAGAGGACCCCGAATCGGAGGGCCGGCACCCCGGCGATGCCGGCCACCAGCGAGGTGAACGAGCGCAGGACCGGGAGCGCCCGGCCGACGGGGATGGCCCAGCCGCCCCGGCCGGCCAGGAACCGCTCGGTCCGGCCGATGTCATTGCGGGTGATGAGCAAGTAACGGCCCAGCCGCTCGATCACCGGGCGCTCGGCCACCCGGCCCACCGAGTAGGCAACGAACGAGCCCGCCAGCTCGGCCAGCGTGCCGATGATGATGACCAGCGCCAGGTTCAGGTGCCCCTGGTAGGCGAGCACGCCGGCGAACCCGAAGATGACCTCGGACGAGATCGGGATGCAGCACGCCTCGAGGAAGGCGAGCAAAATGATCGCCGGATAGCCGGCGTGGATGAGAAAACCCTGCATTGTGCTGACTCCTCAGGCCCGGTAGTCAGTTCAGCGGTGATGAACGGGGGACCTTGCATGCATCGTCGGCTGTTGGATGTCGCTTCTGGTGAGGGTGAGGTAGCAGACTCCCAGGGCGACCGCGATCGTCATGATCACGGCGATCCGGCCGTCGCCGAAGGCGGCGCCGCTGAGCTTGAGAGGCCTGCTGAGGTAGTCGGCGACCGAGGCGCCGAGCGGCCGGGTGACCACGTAGGCGAACCAGAAGGCGAGGATCGGATTCATCCGGAACTGCCACCAGGCCACGGCCGGGATCAGAATGATAACGGCGAACAAAAACACCGAGGACAGGTAGCCGAGCTTGAAGGTGACCGCGGTGAGGTCGCCGACGGCAGTGCCGAGCGCGAACGTGGCGAACACGGTGGCCCAGTAGAAGCACTCCCGGCGCCGGGTGGTGATGCTGTGAATCGAGAGCGTGCCCTCGCTGCGGTGCCAGACCCAGAACACGGCCGCCAGCACCACCGCCCACAAGATCGAAGTCGCCGTGTACGGCAGGCCGAAGGTGAGGTGCAGCGTGTCGGAGACGCCGGTGCCGAAGATCGCGATCGCGTAGGCCAGGAACCAGTAGGCGGCGGCGGTGTAGCGGCGGGTGCGGAACTGCCATACCAGCCCGATGACGAGCAGGCCCACCTCCACCACGGCGCCCACCGCGTGGCTGCCGAGAGCCAGGTAGTCCGAGGTCGCCTCGCCGCCCGCAGTGGTGAGGAGCTTGATCACCCAGAACAGGAGGGCGATCTCCGGAACCTTGGCCGCAGCCGGTTCGCCGAACAGCTGAGTTGTCCCGCGTGTCCGGGAAACCATGCTCACATCCTCCAATTGCGGCCAGTCAGGCACGGTAGGCAACGCTAGACGGCTCCGCGCCGCTTGCGAAACCTCCCAGAGGACGAGATCCGCCGCCGGAAACTCATCCTCTAGGCGGACGGTGATCGCGGGTACGCTGCCGGTAAGTGACCACGAAGGACGCGCATTGAGCACACTGACCGAGTTCATCGGGCTGCAGCGGACGGAACTCCAGCCACCCGACGAGATCAGCCGTGGGCTGTTCGGCCGGGGCATCAGGCTGGCGCTGACGCACCGGGTCGCAGCCGACGGGCTGGCGGCGGCGGTGCTGCTCGCCCTGTCGACCGTGTGGCTAGTCGGCTCGCCGTTTGCCCGGGTGGACATGGCGCTCATCCAGGCCGCGCTCATCGTCCCGCTCACGTTCCGCCGGGTCTGGCCGGGCGCGGTGTTCCTGGCCGTGTCCGCGATCGCGTTCGGCCAGTGGCTGCTGGACGTGCCCCTGCTCGGCGACGTGGCGCTGCTGGTCGCGCTGTACACGGTCGCCGCCCACCAGTCCAGGCTCCGCGCCGCGGCCGCGGCCGGGCTGCTGGAGGTCGGGGTGATCATGGCGGCGGTCCGGTGGGTGCCGGCCGGGACGCTGCCGCGCTCGCTGCTGTTCCTGTCCGCGACCGTGGTGGCGGCGCTATTCGCCGGCCGGACGGTGGCGTCGGGCAGCCGGTACCTGGCCTGGATGGACGAGCGCGCCCGGCGGCTGGAGGTCGAGCGGGACCAGCAGGCGGTGATCGCGGCGGCGGCCGAGCGCACCAGGATCGCCCGGGAGCTGCATGACATCGTGTCGCACAGCCTGTCAGTCGTCATCACCCTGGCCGACGCGGCCGCCGTGGTCAGCCGGACCGACCCGGAACGAGGGGCGGAGGCGATGACCGAGGTCTCCGAGGTCGGACGCAGTGCCCTGTCGGATATGCGGGCGATGTTCGGGGTGCTGCGGGAGAGCGAGCCGGCGCCGGGCCTCGAGCCGCAGCCGGGCGTAGCCAGGCTCGGGGCGCTGGCCGAGCGGATCAGGGCGACCGGGCTGGCGGTCGACCTCGTCATCGAGGGAGCGCCGTTCCCGCTCGGCGCCGCCGCGGAATTGACCGTATACCGGGTCGTCCAGGAGGCGCTGACGAACACGATCCGGCACGCCGCCGCCAGCCGCGCGTCGGTCACCATCGGCTACGACGCTCCCCTGGTGCACGTCCGGGTCGGCGACGACGGGACCGCCTCCCCGCCGCCCGGCGCGCGGGACCACCGGGGGCACGGGATCGACGGGATGCGCGAGCGGGCGGCGCTGCACGACGGCACCCTGCTGGCAGGCCCGGCCCAGGGCGGCGGCTGGGCGGTCTCGGCGACGCTGCGCGCCGCAGGGCAGGCGTCGTGATCTCGGTCCTGCTGGCGGACGACCAGCCGTTGCTGCGCCGCGGCTTCCGGATGATCCTGGAGGCGGAGGACGGCGTGGCCGTCACCGGGGAGGCCGGCGACGGGGCCGAGGCGGTCGAGCTCGCCCGACGGCTCAAGCCCGACGTGGTGCTGATGGACATCCGGATGCCGGGCACCGACGGGATCGAGGCGACCAGGCGGATCACGGCGGCCGAGCCGGGCATCCGGGTGCTCGTGCTCACCACCTTCGACCTCGACGAGTACGCCTTCGGCGCGCTCCGGGCCGGCGCCAGCGGCTTCCTGCTCAAGGACGTGCGCCCGCACGAGCTGGTCGCCGCCGTCCGGACGGTGGCCTCGGGTGACGCGGTGGTCTCGCCGCGGATCACCCGTCGTCTGCTCGAGGAGTACGCGCAGCAGCTCCCGGTGGCCGACGCCGACCCTGACTCTGATCCGGCCGACCGGTATCCGCAGCTCGCGTCGCTGACCGAGCGCGAGCGGGAGGTGCTGGAGGTGGTGGCGCAGGGGCTGTCCAACACCGAGATCGCGACATCGCTGTTCGTGTCCGAGACCACGGTGAAGTCGCACGTCGGGCGGATCCTGGCCAAGCTCGGGCTGCGGGACCGGGTCCAGATCGTGGTCCTCGCGTACGAGTCCGGACTGGTACGGCCAGGCAAATCAAAATCGTGATGTCTAACGGACCGTGGCGGTGCCTGGACGGTCCGACATTTACGCCTTCGGCGCGGGCGCCCGTTCCTCGACGCGTCGCGCGATCTTCACCGCGCTGAGCCCGAATTGCTGGAACTGCGCCGGGCTGAGCGCGTCGACAACCAGATCCCGCACCGCCTGGGCGTGATGCGGGGCGGTCTCGGCCACCTTCTCCCATCCAGCCGCGGTGAGCACTGCGTTGATCGCGCGCGCGTCGCGGCCGGACGCCTCGCGGGTGACCCAGCCCCGCCCCTCTAGCCGGGTGATCACATGGGACAGCCGCGCAAGCGAGGCGCTGGCCCGGGCGGCGAGCGCGCTCATCTGCAGCGTCCGCTCGGGCGCCTCCGACAGCGAGGCGAGCACGGTGTACTCGAACATGGTCAGGCCTGCCGTCCGCCGCAGGTCGCTGTCGAGCGCGGCCGGCAGCACCGTCAGCAGGCCGATGACCGCCCGCCAGGACTCCTGCTGGCCGTCGTCGAGCCACACCTCGCCGCCGGCCCCTGGGGATCCCTTCATAAGGGAAGTCTAGCGGGTTCATTTACTTGACACTTTAAGTTTTGGTCGTAAGATTTTGATTGTAGCAACAATCAAAATCTTGTCATGACGGCACGTCAGGGCAGTGAGAGGATGACCAATGACTACCATCTCAATCATCGGAGCGGGGAAGATCGGCGCGGCGCTGGCGCGCGTGTTCGCCCGCAGCGGCGTCGACGCGATGATCGCCAACACTCACGGGCCCGGCTCGTTCCCCGAACTCGCCGCCGAGGTCGCGCCGACCGTGCGAGCGACGACCGTCGACGAGGCCAAGGACGCGGACGTGCTGTTCCTGGCCATCCCGTTCCTGGCGGCCGGGCCGTTCGGAGCCTCGCGGCCCCGGTGGGACGGCAAGATCATCGTCGACGTCACCAACACGCTCTCGCTCCCCAACGCAGCCGAGGCCCTGGCCGGGCGGCTGTCCACCGAGATCGTGACCGACGACTTCCCGGGGGCCGAGGTGGTCAAGGGGTTCAACCAGCTGCCGGCCAACGTCCTCCCCCGCCAGCTGCCCGACGGCGACGGAAAGACGGTCATCTTCCTCGCCAGCAACTCCGGCGGCGCGAGCAAGGAAATAGCCCGGATAGCCGAGCAGCTCGGCTACGCCCCGGTCGAACTCGGCCGCCTCGACGAGGGCGGCCGCCTCATCCAAGCGCCCAACGTCCTCGTGCTGCGCCACTTCATAGAGCGCCCCATGTCCTGACCGGTCCGGTACCGTGGCTGCCGGTGACGAAGGCGTCCTTCGGGCGGGAGGGGTGACGTGACCGGCCTTTCTGATGAGTCGCAGTCCGTTCTCAGGGAGGCCGGGTGGACCCCGGGCAGACGGGTGGACACGTCGCGGTGGATCGACGTCATTGAGGCCGCGGGTATCGCCGCCCATGATGCCGCGCGCCGGTTCCTGGCCGAGTTCGGCGGGCTCAGCATCGACATCTCGGGATCGGGCGTGACCCGGGCGCGGGAGCCATTCGAGTTGGACCCTCTGCTGTGTGTCGGCGAAGAGGGCCGATTCACGGAATGGGGAGAGGAGATCGGGCGCTCCATCTTCCCGATCGGCGTTCACGACCGGGGCAGGTTCTTCCTCGGCATTGACGGGGAAAGCGGGATCCTCCTCGTCGAGACGTGGGTTGCCAGCTTCGGCCGGATGCCGACGGCGCTGGAGAATCTGATCAGCGGGGTGCGCCCAGTGGACCTTTGCTGACGGGGAAAGATCTTCTTTTCGAAGCCCGTGGCGTTTCCGGGGTCAGGACACCGGGAACGCCATGTATCTTTTCGATCTTGGCGCTTAAGCAGATAGATTTCGGAGCCATGGTGGCTAGCTGGGCCACAGTGACGAGCGCGGTATCCTTCGTCTCCGTGGGGTGCTCGGAGATACAGGGCCGGTTGGGCAGCGTCACGGTCCGTTAGATAATACGATTTTGATTTGCTTGGCCTTGGAAGGCTGCTTGGCGGGAAACGAAAATGAATATAGGGTCAGGCTGGTGGAAGATAACGAAGTTATCAGCGAGCGGCGCGACAGCGTGCTGGTGATCACGATCAACCGCCCGCAGGCGAAGAACGCCCTCAACCTCCGCGTTGCCACCGGCATCAGAGACGCCGTCGACGAGCTCGACGGTGACAGGGAGCTTCGCGTCGGCGTCCTCACCGGGGCGGGCGGGGTGTTCTCGGCCGGGATGGACCTCAAGGCGTTCCTGCGGGGCGAGTCGCCCAGCTTCGAGGGTCGCGGGCTGTGCGGAATCACCGAGACGCCGCCGCGGAAGCCGATGATCGCCGCGGTCGAGGGCTGGGCGCTGGCCGGGGGGTTCGAGCTTATGCTCGCGTGCGACCTGGTGGTGGCGTCGCGGTCGGCCCGGTTCGGGGTGCCCGAGGTCAAGCGGTCGCTGGTGGCCGCGGCCGGGGGCGCGCTGCTGCTGTCACGGCGGCTGCCGCAGGCGATCGCGCTCGAGCTGCTGCTGACCGGGGATCCGATCGACGCGGAGCGGGCCGCGCACATCGGGCTGGTGAACCGCGTTGTCGACGAGGGCAAGGCGCTGGACGGGGCGCTCGACCTCGCGGCCACGATCTCGCGTAACGGGCCGCTGGCGCTGATCGCGTCCAAGGAGATCGCGCGAAGCGGGCAGGACTGGACGGTGGCCGAGGGGTGGCGGCGGCAGGCGGAGATCACCGCGCCCGTCTTCAGCTCGAAGGACGCCGTGGAGGGCGCGACCGCGTTCGCGGAGAAGCGCTCCCCGGAGTGGCGCGGCGAGTGAGCGCGGACGGCTGAACGCCCGCCTCACTACCTGAGGATAAATTCAGTTTCACTATTACTGGGCGACACCCATATGACAAGGGGAACGCCGCTACTCCCCAGGTCGTATGGCAGTGCCCGGCCGCCTCCCGGCGGAGCATGCCGAAGTCGCTTCCGCCGGACGACGACAGGGCCGCCGCTGTCCGGCAGCATCGGTTGCATGACGACATCAGACACGGCCAGGGCCCGGCCAGAGCGCCGAGAGGGCACCGGCATCACGCTCCGCGCGTTCCGCGTGAACGCGGCGGTCAACCACCTGATGTTCACCGGGCGACGGGGCCGGGTGTACGACCGGATTGTCGCGCTCAGCGGGGTGCGGCCGGGGGACTCAGTCCTCGACGTCGGGTCGAGCAACGGGTATCTCGCCGGCCGGCTGGCCGCCGCCGGCCCGGCGATCCGGGTCACCGGCGTGGACCCGTCGGAGCCGGCCATTGCCCACGCGCTGCGGCACGCCCGCCCGGGCATGACCTTCACCGTCGGCGTGGCGCAGCACCTGCCCCTGCCGGACGCGTCGTTCGACGTGGTCACGTGCACGCTGGCGATGCACCACATTCCCCGGCGGCAGCGCCCGGCCGCGTTCGCCGAGATGTACCGGGTGACCAAGCCCGGCGGCCGCCTGCTGACCGCCGACATGGTCCCGCTGCTGCATTTCCGCGGCCGGGGCGCCCGGCTGGAGCACGGCGCGCCGTTCGGCTCCGGGCCGGACGCGGCCGGGCCGGGCCCCGCCTGGACAGGCTCGATGGGCGACCTGGCCGCGGCGGCCGGGTTCCAGATCGAGTCGTTCGGCAAGCTGCCGCTGCTGCACTACATCGTGGCGGTCCGCCCGCAGGCGTCGCGTGGCTAGGGGGCGGGCGGATGCCAGGCCCGCTTGAGGACGTCGCGCACGGAGGCGGCGACGGCATCGGGCGTCTCGTAAACCGGGGTGTGGCCCGCGTCGACGAGCAGGAAGTCCGCGTTGGGCAGAGCGTCTGCGAGTTCCCGTCCCTGCTGCGGCGGCCGGGCGCGGTCGTGGCGGCCGTGCACCACCGCGGCGGGCTGCCGGACGCCGGCCAGGTCCGGGGTCAGGTCGAGGTCGCGCTGGCTGGCGAGGACGTCGTAGACCGCTTGGGGGTCGAGCGCGGCCGCCCACTCCAGGTACCCGGCGCGGACCTCGGGGCTGAGCGGAGACCGGAATGACCGGTCGAGGACGGCCGCACGCAGTTCTTCGCCCCAGTTCAGCCGGATGCGGTCGAGGATCGCGCCGACGTCCGCGTGGCCGCGCATGTGCGCCCCGGTGTCGACCAGCACCAGGCCAAGGACCGACGTGGGCCGCCGAATGGCCAGCTGCAGCGCGATGGCACCGCCGGTCGAGTGCCCGCACACCAGCACCGGGCGCCCCCAGCTGGTCTCGATGTGATCGGCCACTCGCTCGGCCACGGCCGGAATGTCCCAGGGACCGGGCTGGGTGAGCCAAGAGAACGGGTCGACGACGAGCTCCCCGGCCAGAGCTTCAGCCAGCGGGTCGAACACGGCGGGTGAGCACATGGTCCCAGGCAGCGCGACCAGCACCGCCCCCGCCACCATTCGCCCACCGTAACCCATGAACGAGGAACGGACCGTGGCGCTGTCGCCGCCGCCGGCATCAGCCGGAGCAGGTACCCGCGGGCCGCCTCGATATTCCCGATATAATCGGGCGGGATGAAGGACTGACCGGGTGATCCCGGTCAGCGGCAGTGTGGACGAGGCAGCCGGCCGAGACAAGTCCCGTTAGCCTTCACAGGGAAGGTTGAGGGGAACGCAGGATGCGTAAGGTTTCAGATGACGGGTGAGACCGCACGCCATCCGGCATCAGGCCTGCCTCTATCGAATGGAGATTCACGATGAGCTTGACGATCGGTGACACCGCCCCGGACTTCACCGCCGAGACGACCGAAGGCACGATCAACTTCCACGACTGGATCGGCGACTCCTGGGCGGTGCTCTTCTCGCACCCGAAGGACTTCACCCCGATCTGCACGACCGAGCTCGGCTACATGGCCTCGATCAAGTCGGAGTTCGACAAGCGGGGCGTGAAGATCCTGGCGCTGTCGGTCGACCCCCTCGAGAAGCACGCCGCCTGGGCGGCGGACATCGAGGAGACCCAGGGCACCGCACCGAACTACCCGATGATCGGCGACGTGGACTTCGCCATCTCCAAGGCCTACGGGATGCTGGGCGCGGACGTCAGCGGCGACCCGGCTGACCGGACCGCGGCCGACAACCAGACCGTGCGCGGCGTGTTCGTGATCGGCCCGGACAAGAAGATCAAGATGATCATGCTCTACCCGATGACGACCGGGCGCAATTTCGACGAGATCCTGCGGGTGATCGACTCCCTGCAGCTGACCGCCAAGAACAAGGTCGCCACGCCCGCCAACTGGAAGCAGGGCGGCGACGTCATCATCGCCGGCTCCGTCTCCAACGACGCGGCCAAGGAGATCTTCGGCAGCTGGACCGAGCCCAAGCCCTACATCAGGATCGTCCCGCAGCCGTCGTCCTGACCCGGCCGCGGTATTTATCTGCAGAGCGGGTGATCCTGGCGGCCCGGCCTGAGGCCGAGGCCGCCGGGATCATTGGGAATTTCTAACTCTATTAAATCGGCCGGAAAGATATATAATCGCGTTCATGCGATTGTCCGCCCGGGCCGACTACGCGCTGCGGGCCGCCATCGAGTTGGCGGCGGCGCCGGGTGTCCGGGTCACGGCCGAGGTGCAGGTGGTGCTCATCGGGTACCTGGGACCGAGCCTATTCGGCCTCGGGGCGGGACCGAGGTCGTGGCCGGCTACGTCGCGGCCTGGCTGGCGGTGACGGCGGGCGCGCTGATCGTGGGCGGGAAGCTGCTCGTGCTCGGCTAGCGCGGCCGCTGCCTGAGCCTGCGGTTCTTGATCCGGTTGCCGCAGGTGGCCATATCGCACCAGGCCCCGACCTGGCTGTGGGAGCGGTCGTAGAAGGCCCATCGGCAGTCGGGGTTGCCGCACGCCTTAAGCCGCTGCCAGGTGCCATCGCGCTGCGCGTCGCGGATCAGCAACAGCAGCGCGAGCAGGCCGGCCTCGGGCCGGTCGGCCGGGTCGGCGTCGAGGCTGACGTGTCCGTCCGGGTCAACCTGGAGCGCCGGGCGATCGGCGCGGGCGACGGCTTGCAGGGGCTCAAGATCGCCGGGCGCGGCGGCGGGCCCGCCGCCGTTGGCAACCAGCATCGCCCGGATGCCCTCGCGGACGCTGCGGGCCAGATGCAACTCGGCCGGATCGGGCGCGCGCTCCGCGCGCCACAGCCTCGCCTCGGTCAGCCAGTCGCGCGCGGTCGCGGGATCCAGCAGCAGGTCGGAGTTGTGGTCGCCGTCCCAGGTGTTGACGAACGACTGCACCAGCAGCAGCGGCATCGGGGCCGGCTTGCTCTCCTCGCCGGACACCCACGACGGCATGGTCATGACTCCAGCGTAGCAGGCATGACCACTTAAGTCGTTTGACCGGTCTCTGCGTGACCTGTAAACTGACTTTAATAGTCACAAGCGGAGGTGCCGGTCATGGTGATCCTGCTCGGACTGACCGCTGCGGTGCTCTACGGCAGCGGCGATTTCCTCGGCGGCATGGCGACCCGCAGACTGCGGGTGCTGCCGGTGCTCCTGCTGGCCGACACGGCCAGCCTGCTCGTCGCGCTTGTCGTCGCGGCGGTGTCCCCCGGCACCGTCGGGCTGGCCGGCCTGGCCTGGGGGATCAGCGCCGGCCTGATCGGCGGGTTCGGCCTGATCATCTTCTACATCGGGCTGGCGACCGGGCCGATGAGCGTGGTCGCGCCAGTGTCAGGGCTGGTCTCCACCGTGCTGCCGGTCGGGGTGGCGCTGGCCGAGGGCGAACGGCCTGGAGTCGGCGTCTACGCGGGCGCGGTACTCTGCCTGGTCGCGATCGTGATGACGAGCTCGGCCGGCCACAGCGACGGCGGCGGGACGGGCGGGACGGTTCGCCCGGGGCGGCCGGGGCGGGGCCGGGCGATCGCCTACGGGGTGGTGTCGGGCGCCGCGTTCGGGCTGTTCTTCCTGCTCATCAGAAACGCCGGCGAGTCCGGGGAGTTCTGGCCGGTGGCGGCCGGGCGGATCGGCGAGCTCGCGGTGGTGCTGATCGCGGCGGCGGTGCTGCGGCGGAGCGTGTCGCCGCGCGGAGCGGACGGCGGGCTGCTGGTCGCGGCGGCCGGGGCGGGCGTCATCGACGTCGTCGCCAACATCTGCTACGTGGCCGCGACCAGGACCGGCGCGTTCGGCCTGGCGGTGGTGCTGGCCTCGCTTTATCCCGGGTTCACGGTGCTGCTGGCCCGGGTGGTGCTGGGCGAGCGGCTGCGCTGGGTGCAGCGGGCCGGCCTCGCGCTCGCCGTGATCGGCATCCTGCTGGTCACCATGTGACCAGCAGTCGGTCAGTAGCGGGCACCGACGGGGCGGGCATGTCGGCCAGGTCGGCCGGTGACAGCTGGAGATCGGAGGCGCCCGCGTTGTCGGTCAGGTACTTCGGGGTCTTGGTGCCGGGGATGGGGACGACGTGCGGGCCCGGGCGATGATCCAGGCCAGCGCGACCTGGGCCGGGCTGGCGCCGATGCGGTCGGCGACGTCGTGGACCTTGCCCGCGATGGCGAGGTTGGCGCGCAGGCTCGGCCTGGACATCGCGGGTCCAGAGCGAGAACTCGGCCTGGATGGTGGTGACCGGGTGCACCACCTGGGCCCGCTGGATCTGGTCGACGCTGACCACGACCTCCGACAGGCCCAGGGAGCGGACCTTGCCCGCTGGAACGTCGACCGCCCCGACGTCACGGTCGCCCTCCGCGAGAGCACGGACCCGGAGGCGGCCTACGCGATGCCGGAGTCCGGCGAGGCCGACCTCCTGCTGTTCCCCGACCTACTCTTCGACGACGCCGGGTTCGAGACCACCACCGTGGCCGAGGAGGAGGAGGTCGTCGTCGCCCTCCCGCCCCGGCACCCGCTCGCCGCCCGGGATGCCATCCGGCCACGCGATCTCCAAGGCCAGCCGTTCGCGCACTTCACACCGGAAAACCGCCTCGGCACTTGGATCGAGAGCCACCTGAAAGACCTCGACCTACGGGGCTCTGTCGTGGTCCGCACCGCCGTGACCAGCCACGCTCCCCAGCTGGCGGCGGCAGGACTGGGAGTGACCGTGGTGCCGGTCAGCGCCATCGCGGCCGGCTTCTCCGGGGCGGTCCGGCCGCTCGAGCCGCAGCTAGCCGGTGCCAAGGGCGAGCAACCTTGAGACCCCGGACCGGTCGGACAACTGCCGCAGCGGCCCGGGCGCCCGCTCACAGCAGGTCGTCGGCGGTCAGTGAACGGAGTGCTGTGAGCTGGGCCAGGTGCGCTTGGAGGGCATCGAGTTCCCCCGCCCCTATCTGCGCTGCCCAGCGGTCGCGGATCTCGTCAAAGAGCCCCGCGCCGAGTGTCATCATTTCGTGGCCTCGCGGCGTCACCTGCAGACGCTTGACGCGCGCGTCGCCCGGGTCCGCCTCCCGCCCCACGTATCCGAGCTGCTCGAGGACGGCGATCGCCTGGGCGGCTGCCTGCTTGGTGATCGACAGCCGGCGGCCGAGTTCCGAGGCGGTGTCCGCTCCCGCATCGATGGCGCGCAGGGTGAACTCATGACCCGCGCGGACACCCGGGTGCCCGCGGTCCGCCAGCTCAGCTCTCACGTCGTCGGTCATCGAGTGGAAGCCGTCGAGCAGCAGCAGCGCGAGTTCAACCCCTGGAGATCGCGGCATGGAGGAATCATACGGGATCTCCCAGACGTAGACAAGCTGCTTGTCCATCGCATAAAGTTAGACAGGTAGCTTGTCTATCCGACGACGAGGGAGAAGAAAATGAATCTCATCCAAGGAAACGCCACCATCCCGGGCGTCAGCCACCATCGCACCAGCGTGAACGGCACCGAGCTGCACTACGTCCGCGCGGGAACCGCCGGCTCCCCCGTACTGCTGGTCCACGGCTTCCCCGAGACCTGGCGGGTCTTCCGCAAGCTGATCCCGCTGCTGAGCCAGCGGCACCGCGTGTTCGCCGTCGACTTGCGCGGCTTCGGAGACTCCGCCACGGCGGCGGGCGAGCCGGGCAGCGCGACCTCGGCGGCAGACCTGAGCGAGCTCATCACCCAGCTGAACCTCGGCCCCGTCCACCTGACGGGCCAGGACATCAGCGGCCCGGCGACGTTCCGCGTCGCCGCCACACGCCCGGAACTCGTCCGGAGCTACGCGGCGATCGAGACCGGCCTCCCCGGATTCGGCCTCGAGATGCTGGCCGACGTCACCCACGGCGGCGGCTGGCACATCGGCGTACTCGCCGCCCCCGGCATACCGCAGATGCTGCTGGCCGGGCGCGAGCGCGCGTTCATCGCCGACTACGCGATCCCTTCCCTGTGCGCGACCCCCGGTGCGTTCACCGACGAGGACATCGACGAACTCACCCGCTGCTACTCACGCCCAGGCGGATTCAGCGGCGCGGCCGGGCTCTACCGGTCAATGCTCCGCGAAGGAGACGAAATCCGCGAGCTAGCCGCCCGCAAGCTGCGCATGCCCGTGCTCGCCGTCGGGGGCGGGTCGGGAGAGTTCACGCCCGCGACGCTACGGCAGGTCGCCGCCGATGTCAGCGCGGTCTCGCTCGAACGCACCGGGCACTACGCGGCGATGGAAGCGCCCCAGCGACTCGCGGACGCCCTCCTTCCCTTCTACGAGAAGGTGGACAGCCCGCACTAGCGCCCGCCAGCGCCCGGGCGACTCGGCGGCGGCCGGGCAGCGCCTAGGCTGGTCCCAACGACGGACCAGTTCGGAGCGGAGTTTCATGTTCCACGTGGATTCTGAGGTCGGCCGCCTGCGTCAGGTGATCCTGCACCGCCCGGATCTGGAGCTCAAGCGGCTGACCCCGGACAACATCTCGGACCTGCTGTTCGACGACATGCTCTGGGTGAGCCGGGCGCAGGCCGAGCACGACGCGTTCGCCGAGGTCCTGCGCTCGCGCGGGGTGGTGGTGCACTACTACGGCGAGCTGCTGGCGCAGACACTGGACATTCCGGAGGCCCGCGGCTACGTCCTGGACCGGCTGTTCGACTCGCGCCGGCACGGGCCGCTGGCGGCCGCGACCCTGCGGGCGGCGATGGACGGGCTCGGCTCGGCCGAGCTGGCCCGGTACCTGGCCGGCGGCATCACCAAGCGCGAGATCTCCGACATCGGGCCGACGCCGAAGAGCATCGCCTTCCACTCGCTGGACCCGGACGGGTTCGTGCTCGCGCCGCTGCCGAACCTGCTCTACCAGCGCGACACCTCCTGCTGGATCTACGGCGGGGTGTCGGTCAACGCGATGAACCGCCCGGCCCGGATGCCGGAGACGATCAGCGACGAGGCCATCTACCGCTGGCACCCGATGTTCGCGGCGGCCGATTTCGACGTCTGGTACCACGGGGCGGAGGCGGCCCCGGCCACCATCGAGGGCGGCGACGTGCTCGTCATCGGCAACGGCGCGGTGCTGGTGGGGATGAGCGAGCGGACCACCCCGCAGGCGGTCGAGATGCTGGCCAGCCGGCTGTTCGCGGCCGGGGCGGCCCGCTGCCTGGTCGCGGTCGACATGCCTAAGGCGCGGGCCTTCATGCACCTGGACACCATGCTGACCATGGCCGACTACGGCGTCTTCTGCAAGTACGCCGGGATGGGGATGCTGCCGTCGTACACGGTCGAGCCCGGCGCGACCTCCAGCGAGCTGAAGGTCACCGACCACCCGCCGCAGGACATGCACCGGGCGATCGCCGCCGTGCTCGACCTGCCCTCGATCACCGTGCTGACCGCAGTCCAGGACGTGCACTCGGCGTCGCGCGAGCAGTGGGACGACGGCTGCAACGTGCTCGCGGTGTCGCCGGGGGTCGTGGTGGCGTACGAGCGGAACGTCACCAGCAACGCGTACCTGACGGATCACGGGGTCGAGGTGATCACGGTGCCGGGGAGCGAGCTCGGCCGGGGACGGGGCGGGCCGCGGTGCATGAGCTGCCCGATCGAACGCGACGCCTGACCGCGGCCTCAGTGCCTCAACTCTGAGCGTCGCGGGCGGTCAGTGGCTCACCATCGCACGCAGGCTCTCCTTCAGCGAGTCCATCGTAGCGAGCACCGCGGTCGGCTCGTAACCGCAGTGGGCCATGCAGTTGTCGCAGCGCGGGTCCTTGCCCCGGCCGAAGCTGTCCCAGTCCGTTGTCTCGAGCAGTTCCTGCCACGTCTCGGCGTAGCCGTCGTCGAGCAGGTAGCAGGGCCGCTGCCAGCCCTTCAGGCAGTACAGCGGGACGCCCCACGGCGTGCACTGAAAGTCCTGCTTGCCTTCGAGGAAGTCCAGGTAGAGCGGCGAGTGGTTAAAGCGCCACTTCTTGCGGCGGCCCTCGTCGAACGCCTTGCTGAACAGCTCGCGGGTCTGCGTCACGCCCAGGAACTTGTCCTGGTCCGGCGCCTTCCCGTACGCATAGCCAGGCGCGATCTCCAGCCGGTCGACCTTGAGCTCGTCGTTGATGAAGTTCAGGGTGTCGATGACGTCCTGCGGCGAGTCATTGTTGAACACCGTGGTGTTCGTGTAGACCTGGAAACCCTTCGCCTTGGCGAGTTTGATCGCCTCGACCGCCTGGTCGAACACGCCTTCCTTGGCGACGGCCTGGTCGTGCCGCTCGCCGATGCCGTCGAGGTGCACCATCCAGGCAAAGTTCTTGTTCGGCTTGAACTTGTCAATGTGCTTGGGCAGCAGCACGGCGTTGGTGCAGAGCACGACGAACTTCTTGCGCTTGAGCAGCTCTTCCGTGATCACGTGGATCTGCGGGTGCATCAACGGCTCCCCGCCGGCAATCGAGACCATCGGCGCGCCGCACTCTTCCACCGCAGCGACGGCCTGCTCAACGGGCATGCGCTGCTTGAGCAGGGTGTGCGGCTGCTGGATCTTCCCGCAGCCCCCGCACTTGAGGTTGCACGCGAACAGCGGCTCAAGCTCCATGATCAGCGGGTACTTCTTGACGCCGCGGAGCTTTTGCTTCATCAGATATGTTCCGAGCTTCACCGTGAGGTGCAGCGGCATAGCCATTGTCAGTGCCTCCGTCTGGCGAGACCCCCCGGTGCCCGCGTCGCTGTTGTCATGCCCCCTGGGTGGAACATACACGCTGTATGTCTCATGATGGCTGTATGCCTGCGAATTCGCAACCCCGGCGAGCCGAGCACGCCTCCGACACCCGCACCGCCTTGATCACGGCCGCGCGACAACTGTTCGCCGCACATGGCTACGACGACACTGGAACCGAGCAGATCGTCGCCGCCGCGCGCGTCACCCGGGGCGCGCTGTATCACCACTTCCGGGACAAGGCGGACCTGTTTCGCACCGTCATGGCGGAGGCGGCCGCGGATGTGGCGCTGCGACTGACCGACGAGCAGCTGGCCTCGGAAGCGACGTCGCCGCTGCAGGACATCCGCGAGGGCGTCAGCGCCTTCCTCGACGTGTGCGTGGGCGGCGACTTCCAGCAGATCGTGCTCGTCGACGGCCCGCGCGTGCTCGGGGCGGGGCCATGGGAAGACCTCGTTGAACGCTACGGACGCAGCCTGCTTGAGGAGTGGCTGCAGCGGGCGGTCGAGGCCGGGGACCTGGCCGACGTGCCGGTTGGGGCGCTGGCCAGGCTGCTGATCGCGATGCTGACCGAGGCGGGGCTGGCGATCGCACGCTCCGACTCGCCGGAGCAGACCCGCGAGTCGATGGGCATCGCGCTTGACCGGCTGCTGACCGGCCTGCGCCCGCGCCCGTAAGGTCACGAAGCCCCCACACTGCCAATAGATCCGACGATTTCCGCCGATCTCCCCATTGACCGAGGTTGCGGGATGCGTCAGTATCAACGACAGACATCGGATCATTTCTGGATGAGCTGAGTAACACACAGAGATTGGACGTCTAGGACCAAGCAAGTCGCGGCAGATTCATCGGATGAATATCGCAAGTTCTCTGCGGCGGTCCGTGATCCCGGAAGGGCAGCCCCCTTGAGAAAGCCCCAACGTCTCGCTGCCTCGGCGGCGCTCACCCTCGCCGCGGCGAGCCTGGCGGTAGGCGGCCTGGCGGCGACGGCACAGGCAGCGACAACCAGTCGCCCGGTCACCCTCTACGCGTCGCCCGACGGCAGCGGCACGGCCTGCACGTTCGCCGCGCCGTGCGGCGTTTCCGGGGCCAAGGCGGCCGTCGAACGCAGCGACGGGCATATGACGTCCGACATCGACGTCGACCTGGCTGGCGGCACGTACCACGTCCCCGGCGGCCTCCAGCTCAGCCCACAGGACTCGGGAAGCAACGGGTACCACGTCGTCTGGCAGGCCGCCCCCGATCAGCACCCGGTCATCAGCGGCGCCGACAAGATCACCGGCTTCACCGAGTACGACAAGAGCCTGAACGTCTGGCGCGCACCGCTCTCCCAGGCCGAAGCGCAGTCCGGCGGCCAGCAGCTGTTCGTCGACGGGCAGCGCGCGGAACTCGCGCAGAGCGCCGGCTCTCCCGCTGGCGTCCAGGTCACGTCCACGGGCTTCAGCACCACAGACCCGCAGTATGCGTCGTTCACCAACCAGAGCCAGATCGAGGTGGTGGACAACAGCGACTGGAAGCACGAGAGCTGCCCGGTGCAGAGCATCACCCCGGCCGCTGGCGGCGGCTCGGACATCAACGTCCTGCCGAGTTGCTGGGACGCCAACAACGTCAACGTGCCTAACCTCGGTTTCCCGTTCAACGGCAGCGGGCTGCCCGCGATGTCGAGCATCTCCTACGTCGAGAACGCCTACCAGCTGCTCACCCAGCCCGGCCAGTTCTACGTTGACCAGGACGGCCACTACCTGTACTACATTCCCAAGCCGGGCCAGGACATCGAGACCGCGGACGTCGAACTGCCCGTCGACCTGAACCTGCTAACCCTCCAAGGCACGCCCGGTCACCTCGCGCCCGTCAACCAGAACGTTCCCAACGCGACCTACGCCGGCGCCGACTGGCAGACCTACACCGACCGCAACATCGGTGACCTGGGCAACGACATCGCGGCGACCACCGACAACGGCGACTCGGTGAGCTACACGTTCACTGGCACCGGCCTGGAAGTCCTCGGCGAGACCTACAGCGACGAGGGCACCTTCGACGTCTACGTCGACGGCAAGCAGGACACTAGCCAGACCTTCACCGAGAACACGAGCGGTGACACCCGGCTCGCCCAGCAGGTCATCTACGAAGTGAACGGCCTGTCCGAAGGCACGCACACGGTCAAGATCACCAAGACCGGCGGCACGTACCTTACGATCGACGGCTTCGAGGTCATCCCGCACGCGCTCGACCCGGTCAAGGATGTGGCCTTCAACGGCATCGCCTTCGAGTACTCGACGTGGAACCTCCCCGAGACCGCCGGCTACATCGACAACCAGGCCGGCGTCCTGTGGAACGTATCGGGCGGCACCACGACGCCCACGATCGTCCCCGCCGCGGTCACCGTCTCGCGCGGCGCTGACATCACGTTCTCCGGCGACGCGTTCGAGCACCTGGGCGCCACTGCGGTCGACCTGGCCGACGGCACGCAGGACTCAGGGGTCTACGACAGCGTCATCACCGACACAGCGGGCGGCGGCGTCTACGTCGGCGAGGTCGACGACTACTTCCAGAACAACCCCGCCCTGATGACCACGGGCGACAGGATCGCCGATAACAGGATCTCCTACGTCGGCCAGGACTACTCCGACACGGTCGGCGTCTGGGCTGGGTACACCCGCGACCTGACCGTCACACACAACGACATCGGGCACACCCCGTACTCCGGCATGTCGCTGGGCTGGGGCTGGGGATACGCCTCGGGGTGCAGCCTGCAGGCCGCCGAGGGCCTGTCCACGTGCGAGCACGGCACCAACTACGCAGGCGGTAACTACATCACGGACAACTACATCCACGATGTGATGAACACGCTCTACGACGGCGGCCCGATCTACACCAACGGCGGCCAGGCCGGGGACATCGCGAACGGCGCGATCGTGGATTCCGTCCTCGCCGGGAATTACGTCTCGGTCGGCAACCACGACGACAACATGCTGTACCAGGACGAGGGCAGCTCCTACTGGCACACCTATGACAACGTCGTGAACTTCGCCGCGGGCGGCAACTGGATCGGCATGTGGACGCCGACCATCAACAACATCACGATCGGCCCGGTCAACTACTCGTCGACGACGAGCGTCAACAACAACGGCACCGACATCTCCTACACCGCGCCGACGATCGTCACGAACGGCGCCTGGCCGGCCGGCGCCCGGGCGATCATGAACGCGGCCGGGCCACGCGTCAGCGCGGACCGGCAAACCTACGGCGACGACAGCCAGGCGCTCAGCTACACAGGCGACTGGTCCGCGCAGGGTACGACGGCCAACCAGGGCGACGCGCACACCACCACCCAGCAGGGTGCCGCCGTGTCGCTGAAGTTCACCGGCCGCAGCGTCGCCTTCGTCACTGACGAGGGCCCGGGCGGCGGCACGGCGTCGGTCTCCATCGACGGCAAGCAAGCCAGCACGATCGACACCTACGCGGCGTTCAACGACCCGGACCAGACCGTGTTCACCGACACGTCGCTGGCACAAGGAATGCACACGATCACGATCACCGACACCGACGCGAACGGCGGCGGGCTCACGGTCGGCGACTTCCAGACCCCGGCCCGCCCGTACCTGGACGTCGCCACATCCAACCCGTATCCGGCGGCGGGTGCGAGTGTCACCGTCACGGCGACGGTCGGCAATCCGGGCCAGGCGCCGCTGCGGGACGCCGAAGTCACGCTGCTCACGCCGTCGGGCTGGAGCACCGGGAGGCCGTTCGGCCTCGGCACCGTGCCCCCGGACCGCACGGCGAAGGCGACGTTCACCGTGATGCCGCCGTCGTCGCAGTCCCCCGGCGCGGTATCGTTCACCGCGGTCGCGACCTCCTCGGGAGGCACGTTCGTGGGGAGCACCCAGGCGGAGACCCCGTACGGGTCGCTCACTGCCGCGTTCGATGACGCCGGCGTCTCGGCGGACAGCAACACGGGCGCGGGCGATCTGGACGGCTCCGGCTACAGCTTCTCAGGCACGGCGCTGTCCAACGCCGGGGTGACCCCCGGCTCCACCGTCACGGCGGGCGGCCTGAACTTCACGTGGCCGAGCGCCGTGGCCGGCGGCACCGACAACGCGGTGGCGTCGGGCCAGGAAGTCACCGTGAACGCGTCAGGGACGGAACTCGGGTTCCTCGACACGGCGACGTACGGGCCGGCCTCAGGCGAAGGCACGATCATCTACGCCAACGGCTCGACCCAGACGTTCACGCTCAACGTGCCCGACTGGTACGACGGCCCCCCGTCAGGGACGAGCGCGGCGGTCACCATGGCCTACCGGAACGCGCCGGGTAACAGCCAGGACGACCATCCCGTTTACGCGTACGAGCAGTCGGTCACGCTGGACTCGACGTCGGAGGTCGCGGCGGTCGTGCTGCCGAACGTGAGCCAGGGCCTCGTCGGCGGTTCCGCGGCGGTGCATTTCTTCGCGATGACTATCGGCTGACAGACGACTGTCGGCCGACAGGAGTCACTTGCCGGGTCCCGGGTGGCGCGCTCGCCGCGTCCCCCGGGACCCGGCACATGGTGTCGGCCCACGGTCGCACGGGCATCCGGTCTAGGTCGCGGGCAAGAACAATGTCTCCCCCGAACGCTGCTGCCGCCTCCTCCTCCGTGAGTATGTTGCTGTTATCACCGTGCCGGGCAGCGGGCTCGGCCGCGGCCGGGTGGCCCGCGCTGTATGAGCTGCCCGATCGAGCGCGACGACTGATCTGGGCTTCTACGGCCGAGTGCGCGCCTCGATGGCGTCGCAGAGGTCTGCCCACAGCTCCCGCGGCCGGTCATGTCCCATGTCCGGGACCAGCAGCAGCCTGGCGCCGGGGACGAGCTCGGCGGTTCGCCTGCCGCCGCTGGGGTCGATGAGCGTGTCGTCGAGGCCGTGGATCACGAGGGTGGGGACCTGCAGGGTCCGCAGCGCGTCTGCGCGCGAGCCGGCCAGGGTCATCGCGCCGATCTGGCGGCCGATGCCCGCCGGATAGTAGGCGCGGTCGTAGCCGCGGGCGGCCAGTTCCGCGATCGCGCCGGGGTTGGCGTAGCGCTTGGAGGACCAGGTGAGTTCTCGCTCGGAGGCGGCGATGTAGCCCTCCCGATCGGCTGGCCTGGGGGCGAACAGAGCCTGCTGGGCGGCCGGAGTCGACTGGCCGTACGCTGGCTCGCCGGTCGAGGACATCATCGAGGTAAGCGTCAGCACCCGGTCGGGGTGGGTGATGGCCATCGTCTGGGCGATCATCCCGCCCATCGAGGAGCCGACGACGTGCGCCTGCTCGATCCCCAGCGCGGTCAGCAGGCCCAGGCCGTCGTCGGCCATGTCGCGCAGGGAGTACGGAACCATGGCCCGCGCGGCGGGGAGGTCACCACCGCGCACCGCCGCGATGAACCGGCCCACGTCGACGGGATGGTCATCGAACCTGGCGGACAGGCCGCAGTCACGGTTGTCGAAGCGGATCACGTACCGGCCGCGACCCGCGAGCATCGCGCAGAGGTCCTCGTGCCACCCGATCAGCTGCGCGCCCAGGCCGATCACGAGCAGGACGGGCGGATCACCCGGCTCTCCGAACGTGTCATAGGCAATGGAAACCCGGTCAGATACCTGTGCCTCATGCATGCGTGCAGTCTTCCAGCGGCGCCCAGGACCGCACACCTCAACTAGCCCTCGAACAGCGTGCGGTAGGCGCCGTAGCCCTCGCTCTCCAGGTCATCGACCGGTATGAACCGGAGGGCGGCGGAGTTGATGCAGTAGCGCAGGCCCCCGGCCTCCTTGGGCCCGTCACGGAACACGTGGCCCAGGTGGCTGTCGCCGTGGGCGGAGCGGACCTCGGTGGCTAGCCCCAGTGCGCGGAAGTCCCGGCGCTTGACGATGTTCTCCGGCTCGATCGGAACGGTGAAGCTCGGCCACCCGGTGCCGCTGTCGTACTTGCTGACCGAGGCGAACAGCGGCTCGCCGGACACGACGTCGACGTAGATGCCGGGCTCCTTGCTGTCCCAGTACTCGTTCCTGAACGGCGGCTCGGTGCCCTTCTTCTGGGTGACCCGGTACTGCTCCCGGGTCAGCTCGGAGATGGCCTCCGGGTCCTTGCGGTAGTTGTCAGACACGTGCGCTCCTTCACCTCAGGCGTCGCCCGCTGGGTGCCGGCGCGCGGCGCATCACCTGCAACTGCGTGCCTTTCGCGGGTGTTCCGCCGCTCCGGTGCCGGTTTCTTGGCAGGATCTGCTCGTGCAGCGGGAGATGCCCGGAGAAAGGATCCATGCGTGATCATCTGGCTCAACGGCACGTTCGGCGCGGGCAAGACGACGACCGGCAGGCGGCTAGCCGGACGGCTGGCAAACGCCCGGCCCTTCGATCCAGAAGAGGTCGGCTATCTGCTGATGAGGACGCTGGAAGATCACGAGTTCAGGGACTTCCAGGATCTCGCGCCGTGGCGGAAACTGGTCCCTGTCTTCACCGAGAGCATCGCCCGCTTCACCAGTCAGCATCTGATCGCCGTGCAGACGGTTCTGCGCTAGGACTACTGGCGCGAACTGACTGACGGCTTCAAGAAGACCCGACTGGACATCTTCCACGTGCTGCTTCACGTCGACTCCGACGTTCTGGCCGAACGGATCAAGGCCGACGAGGTCGAGGCCGGCGCGTACCAGTGGCGCCTCGACCACATCGGCGACTACGAGAAGGCGCGGCCGTGGATGGAGTCGGCCGCCGACTTCGTCATCGACACCACGCGTCTGCCCGCCGCCGAGGTGGCCGAACGGATCGCGGCCGAGGCGGAGAAGCGGATGGCAGGGGCGCCTTCGTTATGCGGTGGGATCTGCCCCGACGCTGTCGCTGAGCGGGCTTGCGATCAAGAACCGGTAGCCGCCCAGCGTGGTGTGGAAGGCACGCTCTCCCCACGGCCGGTCCTCCAGTGAGCTCGCCGACACATCCACGGCCAGATGGGTGAGATAGATGGCTTCGATCTCGCCCCACGGCACGTCGACGTGGAACTCGACGCCGGCGCCTCGCAATGGCCTCGCATCCTCAGCGAGGAACTGCGGCTCGGAGGTGCTGAGGAGAACTTTTGAGCCCGCCAGGGACACGCAGGCCAGCGGATCGCCGCTGTCGGGCGGCGTCTCGAACTCGAGCTGCCAGCCGGCCCGGTAGAAGATAGCCGCAGTCCGGTACGGGTCCTCGGTGGCCAGGATCGGAGTCAGCACGACAGGAGGCTACGCCCACTCAGCAGGCCGCACCATGCATGTGGGCGCGGCTGGCCGGGGCGCTCTGCACCGTGCGCCTGGCGGCGGCGTGATTCTGGCTGCGGCAGTTGGCGTGCCGGTCAGTGTTGTAATGCGGGCGGTCTTCATCAAGAATCAGCGACAAGTGCTTGCGGAGCGCGCAGACGAGGGAGACGCGATGAGTTCCTATCGGATCCGGCTGGTCACCGTGTCGGCCTCGTACGGCGCGGGCGGCAGCGTGGTCGCCCCGGCGTTGGCGGAGCGGCTCGGCGTCCCCTTCCTGCAGCGGGCGACGACCAGTTCCGGCGGCAGCAGTGGGCCCGAGCCGTGTTTTGAGCGGCTGGGACCGGAGGAGGCCAAGCTGACGCCGGCCCACCGGCTGCTCGCCTCGCTGATGCATACCGTGCCGCTCGGCCCCACCCAGTCGCCGATCCCCGCCTACCACCAGGACGAGAGCCTCCGCCAGCACTGCGAGGAAGGCATCCGGCAGATGGCGGCCGACGGCGCGGGCGTAATCCTCGGCCGTGGCGCGGCGGTGGTGCTGGGCAAGAACCAAGGCTTCCACGTACGACTCGACGGGCCGGCCGACCTCCGGGTCGTGCAGGGGGCCGCGATCGAGGGAGTAGGCCGGGACGAGTCCCGTCGCCACATTGACGCTGCCGACCGGGCCCGCGACGCCTACGTCCGCCGGCTGTACCGCGCCGACCCGACCGACACCCGCCACTATCACCTGGTCATCGACTCGACCGCGATCTCGCTGGACACGGTCACCGAGCTGATCTTGCAGGCGCTGGCATCCGTCCCGGACCCGACGCCCGTTCCGACACCGCGGGTGACTGCAACCGGCCAATGACTCCAGGCCGGATGACTCGCTGCGGGGCAGCGCCTGCATTTGGGTAAGAAACGGTAGACGAAGCGACGCTGCCAGGGCGTCTCGACCGCGCCGGCGGAGTAGTTCCGGCGCACGTAGTCGATCGCCTCGCTGCCGGGCAGCCCGTCTATGACGACGAGGCAGGCGAGCGCCGTTCCGGTTCGGCCGTGTCCGCCGGCGCACGCGATCTCGACCCGTTCGGCCGCGGCGCGCTCCCATGCCTCGCGCAGAGCCTCCCGAACGGCGACTCGGTCGGCGGGGAGCCAGAAGTCCGGCCAGCGAAGCCAGCGGGCCTCCCAGGAGACGGGTGGCGGGCGGCGGCCTAGCAGGTACAGCGCGAAGTCCGGTCTAGGTCCCGCGGGGAGCGGCCGACTGAGGCCACGGCCCCGGACGAGGCGTCCCGAGGGCAGTCGCAGCACGCCGGTCGCGCCGGACTCCCAGGCGGCAGTCATGCCGGCGAGCGTAGCCTTTCCAGGCCTCGGCCCGCGGGTGGCGCCCGTGGGTGGCGCCCGTGGGTGTTTCTCGGGGTCGGGTTGCTAGCTTTCCGGGACAGCAGCCGGGTGGGGGGCGTCGGCGAGAACGCGCTCGGCGGCCGCGATGACGTCGCCGGGGCCGGAGATCTCGTCCAGGCTCCGTCCGGCGGGCTCGGGCAGCACCAGCGTGAGCAGCGCGCCGAGGGCTGATACGCCGGCGGTGAGGAGCAGGGTGCCGCGCAGGCCGAGCGAGTTCTGCAGAACCGGGAACAGGAAGACGCCGACGAACGCGCCGAACTTGCCGATGCCGGCCGAGATGCCGTGCCCGGTCGCCCGGACCGAGACCGGGTACAGCTCGCCCGGCAGCACGAAGGTGGTCACGTTGGGGCCGAACTCGCTGAAGAAGTAGCTGATCCCGTAGACCGCCAGGAACGGCAGCACATCGGCGGTCATCCCCGGAACCAGGCCGATGACGGCGAAGCAGAGGCCCATCATCACGAACCCGATGAGCTGCAGGCGGCGGTGCCCGATGCGGTCCATCCGGGCGATGGCGAGCACGTAGCCGGGCACCGCGGCGACGGCGAAGATGGCCAGCTGGATCGCGATCGCGCCCATAGTCGACGAGTGCGGTGAGATCAGCGCGATGATCTGCGGGGTGGAGATCGTGTTGCCGTAGTAGGCGTAGTCGAGCAGGAACCAGCATCCGGCGGTGCCCGCGAGGAGGGTCAGGAACCTGCGGTTAGCCAGGAACTCCCGCAGCCCCATCGCGCCCTTGGCGGCCGGCGCGGCGCCGCGCACAGCCCCGTCGGTGAACGCCTCCAGCTGGGCTTCCGCGTCGGCGCCGCGGCCCTGGACCTGCGCCTGGTAGCGGGGCGACTCGGGCATCCTGCTGCGCAGCCAGACCACGGCGGCGGCCGGGACGGCGCCCAGGCCGAGCAGGACCCGCCAGGTGACGCCCGGGCCCGCGCCGGAGCCGAGCAGCGCCAGCGCGACCAGCGGGCCGATGATGAGGCCGACGGCCTGGGCGGAGAACACCAGCCCGACCAGTCGGCCGCGGTCCTTGCGGTTGGCGTACTCGGTCATCAGGACGGCGCTGACCGGGTAGTCGCCGCCGACCCCGAACCCGAGCAGGAACCGGAACCCGATCAGCACCCAGAACGACGGGGCCGCCGCCGACCCGAGCGCCGCGACCACCATGATCGCCGCGACGATCCAGTACACGCGTTTGCGCCCGACCAGGTCGGCGATGCGCCCGAACACGACCGCGCCCAGGAACGCCGCTCCCAGCATGGTGGCGTTGAGCAGCGCGAGCCGGCCTGAGTCGAGGTGCCACTGGTTCTTGATCAGGGACGAGGCGATCCCGATGACGAACAGGTCGTAGGCGTCGGTGAAGAACCCCATTCCCGACACCAGCACCGCGCGCAGGTGAAATCGGCCGAGCTTCGCTTCATCGAGCGCGCCGATCAGGTCACCGGACATGGCATCCGCCACGGAAAAGCCCTCCACCTGCCGCGACCCGCCGACCGGGGTCTCGGCCGACCGGGCGGCCCGCAGCCGCCCACCAGCGGAAACGTATGCGGGCCAAGCGACGCTCTCCCGACCTGCAAATGAACGTGAGATGAACGAGCGATTACTGAGCGGCGAACGATTTTGCGCCGACCTCCCGCCGGTATCCCCGCGTACCATGGCGGGATGGCGGATGTGCGGAACTGCGACCACTGCGGTACCGCCTTCGACCCTCGGCGCGAGCACGAGCGGTTCTGCTCGCCCTTCTGCCGTCGCGCCTGGAACAGCGAGAACACGGGCGGCCCGCCGACGGGGGACGCGGCGCTGGGCTGGTCGGTCACCGCGATGGAGGACGCCGCCGAGCGGCTCGCGGCCGCGCGGGCGATGGACGTGCCGCATGCGCTGGCCGTGATCAGCGAGTCCGTGTGGTGGGTCACCATCGTCGACGCCACCATGATCCGCTACCACCGCGCCGACCGCGACCGCGCCCTGGCCAGCCTCGCACCGGCCGACCGGCGGGCCACCGAGGGGACGTTCACCGGCCTGCGGTTCGTCCGCAACCAACTGGGCTACCAGGCTGATCCGGCCGACTTCATCCAGCCGCCGGCGGGCGACCAGAAGGCCCCGGTCGCCGCCTGGACCTGGAAGTTGTTCCCTCCGCCGCCGCACCGACCGCTCTCGCCGCGCAGCCGGTCCTGGGAGGCCAGCCGGCATCGCGAATATCAGGCGCACCTGGCCGGCCGTCCGGCCGGGGACATCATCAACCGGGCCGCCGCCTTCCTCAGCAGCGTCCACGACGCCGCCCGCCAGGCCGACGCCGGCGCGGAGCCGGACGGGGGACGCCAGCCGGACCCGCCGTCGGCTCGGCGGTCGGTCAGGCCCTCAGGCTGAGACGAGGCCGGCCTGCGCCTCCGCGGTGAAACTGGGTGGCGCAGGCCGGGAGCCGTAGTCGACAGTGGTGTCATGCGGGCCGACGACAGCGAGGAACTCCTGGCCGGGTACGTGAGCGGCCCGGCCGCCGCGACCGAGGCGACCTCGGCCGCATTGCCGCGGGCGACCGCCGCCCGCGCGGTCGTGCTCGTCGAGGGGGTGAGCGATCAGATCGCGGTCGAGACCCTGGCCACCCGACACGGCCGGGACCTGGCGGCCGAGGGCGTCGTGGTGCTGCCGGTCGGCGGCGTCCATGGCATCGCCCGCTACCTGCGGCTGTTCGGCCCCGAGGGAACCGGCGCGCGGCTCGCCGGGCTGTGCGACGCGGCCGAGGAGCACATCGTCAGGCGCGCGCTGGCGACGGCGGGCCTCGGCTCCCCCGGTTCGCGGACGGACCTCGAGCGCCTCGGTTTCGCCGTCTGCGTCGCCGACCTGGAAGACGAGCTCATCCGCGCGGCCGGGATCGCGCTGGCGGCGGAGGTGCTGGCCGCGCACAGCGACCTGGGCGCGTTCCGCACCATCCAGCGGCAGCCCGCCTGGCGAGGGAAGGACGAGGCGGCTCAGCTGCGGCGATTCCTCGGCGCAGGCGCGCAGCGGAAGCTCCGCTACGCCCGCCTGCTGACCGACGCGATCGACCCTGACCGGATCCCTCGGCCGCTGGAGGCCGTGCTCGCCGCGGTCTGACGCCGGGCGTAGCCCTGCCGTTGGGCTGACCGGCTGCTGTGCTGGTCGTTGCTAGCGATGCTCTTGCGGCCATCCCGAGGCGTCGAACACCGCGACGGGGTCCAGGTAGTCGCGCCAGTGCGTCACCTTGCCGTCGTTGACGGTGAGGACGGAGACGAAGTGGTTGTTGTAAGGCCAGCCGGTCTGGACTGACTTGCCGTGCACTTCGTATTCCAAGACCACTACCGAGGTTTCGGGATCCCGGTGGACGCGGAGATTGTCCGCGCTATGCACGTCCATGTAGTCGCCGTAGCCGCTGTAGAGGTCGATGATGTTCTGTCGACCTTCGACCCGCCGGGGATACCCAGGCACGGAGATCACGTACTCGAAGATCACGCCCTCGGTCAGGAGGTCGAAGTAGTCCTCGCCGTCGACCAGCCCCTCCAGCCCTTCCTTGATAATCCGGAAGAACGGACTGTTCGCGCCGAACGGGGCATCATCACTGACGGTCTTGCTCATGTCGCCTCCACGGTCCAGGAGCGGGCGTTGCGGTCGGCGAACTCGCGGAAGGTGGCTGGCGGCCGGCCGGTGACCTTCTCGATGTCGTCGGTGGGCACGGAGCCGTTGCCGGCGATGATGGCGCCGGTGAGCCAGCGGAGCATCACCGCGTAGTCCGCCGGGACGCCAGCGGCAAGTGCGCCGTTGATCCAGGCTTCCTGGCCGATGTCGTGGTAGAGGACGGGCCGGCCAGCCGCTGCGGAGATGATGTCGGCGACTTCACCAAAGCCGAGGGCCTGCGGGCCGGTCAGCGTGTACCGCGCTCCGGCGTGGGCCGTGGGAGCCAGCAGCGTCTCGGCCGCAACCGCCGCGATGTCGTTCGCGTCGACGAAGGCTTCCGCGCCGCCGCCGCTCGGGGCCGCTATCACCCCGTCGATAACGGGGAGGTGGTCGTCGGCGAAGTTCTGCATCACCCACGCGGGGCGCAGGACGCAGTGCGTAATGGCTTGGCGGGCGGCGAGGTCGGCCTCGACGGCGGCGATGTCGATCCCCTGCGGCGCGTGGTCGGCGTTGTAGGTGCTCAGGAAGGTGACGTGGCGTACGCCGGAGGTCTCGGCCAGGTCCAGGAAGCCCGCGACCTGGTCGGCGTACGAGACGCGCAGCACGGGAGTCACCAGATACAGCCGGTCCACGCCCGACAGGGCGTCCCCGTAGGCGTCCGGGTCGTCCCAGTCGAACCGGACGTCAGCTCCGCGGCGGGCCGCGGTGCGAGTGCTGATTCCTCGTCGGGCGAGCTTCCCTGCCAGCAGGGAGCCGGTCCTGCCGGTGCCGCCGAGGATCAGTGCGGTGGGCGCTTCGTTGCTCATGACCTCATAATCGGAGCTTCGGTCGAGTGAATCCATGCGTGGTCCGCTCGATTTTTTGTGTGAGGCTCTCGGCAATTTGACCCTGACGCTCGTTCCACGCAGTCTGATGCCATGGACCTGTTGCATGACCACCTGGTCCGGGCACGGGCCAGCGGCGCCGTCTTCGCCCGGACGGTCGCCCAGCCGCCGTGGGGGCTTCGGCTGGGCGGCTCGATCCAGCTCGCGGTGCACACGGTCGTCCGCGGGCGGGGATACCTGTGGCTGAGCACCCCCGGGAGCGTTGTGGAGCTCTCACCGGGAACCGTGGCGCTGGTGCGCGGCGGGCCGGACCACTACATCGGGCACGAGCCGGGCGCCGCCTGCCTGGAACCGGAGGAATTCCGGGCCCGGCACGCCCAGGCCGGCCCCGGTGACAACCCGCAGGCCACGGTGTTCTTGTGCGGCGCCTACCAGTTCTCCGGCGATGTCGGCCGCGGGCTGCTCGACGCTCTCCCCCCGGTGATGACCCTCTCGGCCGCGATCGACGATCCCCTGCGGGACGTGGTCACCCTGCTCTCCCGCGAGCTGGTCCGCACCGAGCCGGCCCAGCAGATCGTGCTGGACCGCCTCCTGGACCTGCTTCTCGTGCTCGCCATCCGCAGCGACTTTCGCACCAGCGCGACGGCACCGCGCTGGTACAGGGCGTCCGCGGACCCGCGGCTGAGCGCCGCGCTGCAGGCCGTGCACGAGAACGCCGCCCACCCGTGGACGGTCCCCGAACTCGCCGCGGTCAGCGGCCTGTCCCGGGCCGCCTTCGCGCGGGCCTTCCGTGAGGCTCTCGGCCAGGCCCCCATGCAGTACCTGACCCAATGGCGGATGACCCTCGCCCGCGACCACCTGCGCGCCGACGACCTCACGCTGGCCCAGATCGCCGCCGCCGTCGGCTACGGCTCACCCTTCGCCTTCGCGGCCGCCTTCCGCCGCCACCACGGAACTCCGCCTGGAACCTGGCGACAGCGGAAACGGGCAGCCGCAGACACCAGTCCCCTCACCACACAACCGGCAGGCTGAAGCGCTCCTTCACACGCCGCTACCAGCTGACGGGACCGGTCTGCGGGGGCTGACCGGGAGCCAGGTGCGCATCGTGGCCGGACCGCGATTGGCCCACTGGTGGTACGGGATGAGCCGGACCCGGACGCGCTCCCCTTCCTTCTCCTCGGGTTCGGCGTAGTAGGGCCACTCACTTGCGGCGGGGTCGTGGCGGTAGACATCGACGGTGGTCGCCCCGGTGTCATCGGCGGCCAGGCTGTGCGGGTCGGCCGTGACCTCGTTGACGCTCCAGCCCGTTGGCAGGTCGGCTGACTCGAGGGCGAGCACGAGCGGCCCCTGCTCGACTGCGAACGTGCCCCGGGCGGAGTCGATGCGCGGGTCGGGGTGAGTGGCCCGAGCGGTAGCGGGAAACGTGACGCGGACGGAGTCCCCGGCGCTGAAGGCGCGTCGGATCTCGATGGAGGACGAGGTCTGCATGGTCGGCGCCTCGCTCACCTTGGCGGCGCCGAACGCCCAGGCGGGGACCCGGAGCCGGAGGGTGATCACCGCCGCGGGCGCCTCGATGATGTTCACCGAGACCGTGTCGCCGGCCGGATACGTACTAGAGACCTGCACCGTGACGCGTCCGGGGGCCAACTCGGTGGATACCCCATAGTCGCCGTACTGGTGCAGCTGGATGCCGTCGTCGCTGGCGGTGGCGAAGTAGAGGCTCACGCTGGCCAGCGTGCGGGCGACGTTGGTGGGGCAGCACGAGACCTCGAACCAGGGCGCGCGGAGCCCCGACTCCGCGCGATGGCTGAGCTGCTGCTCGTCGGGCACCTGCCCGGGAGTCCGCTGGTGGAGGGTGTTCGTGTAGTAGAACGCGCGCCCGTCCGCGCGCGGCGAGGCGAGGACGTTGTTCAGCAGGGTGCGCTCGATCAGGTCGGCGTACCTGTCCTCGCCGGTGGACAGCAGCAGCCGCCAGCTGAGCATCACCGAGGCGATGCCCGCGCAGGTCTCGGCGTACGCGCGGTCGGCCGGGAGCTCGAAGTCATCACCGAACGCCTCGTCCTGGTGATGCGACCCGACCCCGCCGGTGATGTAGGTACGGTGTGCCACCCCGTTGGCCCACTGCCGCCGCACCGCGGCCGCGAGCTCACTGTCGCCGGTCTCCGTCGCCACGTCCAGCGCGCCCGCGGCGAGGTAGAGCGCGCGGACCGCATGGCCCCGCATCGTCGTCGCCTGGCGGACCGGGATGTCGTCCTGGAAGTACTCCTGGCCGAACGGGTGGACGCCGAGGGTGCCGGT
Organism: Trebonia sp.; assembly: GCA_036509215.1. Classification (GTDB taxonomy): domain Bacteria; phylum Actinomycetota; class Actinomycetes; order Streptosporangiales; family Streptosporangiaceae; genus Trebonia. The sequence continues at coordinate 14,180 of DATCGA010000362.1, read as the reverse complement.
ACCGCGCCGTTCGATGAACAGCCGGGCGAGTTCGAGGTAGCGCTGCTCTCCGGTCGCACGGGCGAGCTCGACCAGCGCCATCTCGATTTCCGGGTGGCCGCAGACCCCGACCCGGCCGTCCGGGCCGAACTGCCGGTAGACGTGGTCGGCCAGGCGGCGCGCGACCTGCGGGAGAACGTCGTCGTGGCCGGTCCGGAGCCGCGCGACGGCCGCCTGGAAGAGATGCCCGAAGCAGTACAGCTCGTGTCCCGTCTCCAGGCTGGAGTAGCGCGGCGGCTGCCCGGTTCGCCCGAAGCTCGTGTGCAGGTACCCGTCCGGCTCCTGCGCCGCCGCCACCCGCTCGACGAGGACCTGGTAGCGGCGGGCGAGGATGTCGGACGGTTCGCGGCCCAGTTCCCAGGCCATGGCTTCGAGCAGCTTGTAGACCTCGGAGTCGACGAACTCGATGCCCGCGTGGCTGCCGGTGATCATGTCGGCCGCGGCCCGGTCGAAGTTGCTGATCCAGCCGATGCGCTCCATCCAGGACTCGCAGTGCTGAAGAATCGCGTCGGCGTTCAGCCGTTGCATCTGCCCCCACATGCCGCCAGTTATCTTGATCTCGTCGACTCCGAGCGGTCGCCAGACGGAGGTGGACGGCCGCACCGGCCCGCCCTTCTTAGCGGACGACATCGAGTACCTCGGATCCTTCGGTGACGAAGACGGGAATGCGGTCAGGGGAGAGGGAGACCCGGATGGCGCTGCCGCCGTCGTGCCGGTCTCCGGTCCCGGCCTCGATCCAGGCCCGGCCGACGGGCAGGTAGACGTCGCGCACGTCCGCCCCGGGCTCCAGGACGGGGGCGATGAGGAGATCCGGGCCGAACAGGAACTGGTCCTCGACCTGCCAGGCACCCGGGTCGTGCGGGAAGTCCACGAACAACGGCCGCATCGGCGGAATGCCCTGCCGCGACGCCACCTGCATCTGCTGGTGGATGTAGGGCCGCAGCCGCTCGCGCAGCCGCAGTGCGGCGGCGATGCGCGGGAAGGCGGCGTCGCCGTAGGACCATGCCTCGTTCGGGCCCCCGGTCATCTCGAAGCCGGTCGGCACCCGGGGCTGCCGGTCGCCGTGCAGCCGGAAGAGCGGGCAGAACACCGCGTACTGGAACCAGCGCACGATGAGCTCCTGATAGGCGGGATCGCTAGGGTCGCCGCCGTGGAAGCCGCCGATGTCGGTGGTCCACCAGGGGATGCCGGAGATCGCGACGTTGAGGCCGGCGCGCACTTGCAGGCGCAGCGATTGCCAGGTAGCCGGGATGTCCCCCGACCAGACCGCCGCCCCGTACCGCTGCGATCCTGCCCAGGCGGAGCGGCAGAGCAGCACGGTCGGCTCTTGTCCGGCGTTGGCCATGCCCTCGGCGAACAGCCGGGCGTTGTCCCGCGGGTAGATGCTCGCGACCTCCGCGCCGGGTCCGGCGTACAGGGACAGGTTGCCGGGGTGGCCCGGATTCAGCTCCGGCTCGCAGGCGTCGAGCCAGAAAACGCGGATGCCGCGCGACAGGTAGTTGCGCTCCACCAGGGACCAGACGTACTCGCGGGTCGCCGGGTTGGTCGGGTCGTAGAACGCGACCGGCATCGGCGCCGCCACGCCCTTGTCTTGGATGGTCTGCTGGAACTCGACCCCCTGGTCCGCGCCGACCAGCAGCCCTTGCTGGTAGAACCGGCCGTAGTTCTCGCTGAGCGGTGAGACCGTGGGCCAGATCGAGACCATGAGCTCCACCCCAAGCGCTCGAAGCTCGGCGACCATGGCGTCCGGATCGGGCCACTCGGCCGGGTCGAAGCGGTAGTCGCCCATGGCGGACCAGTGGAAGAAGTCGGCCACGATCACCGACAGCGGCAGGCCCCGGCGGTGGTACTCGCGGGCCACGTCGAGGAGTTCTTCCTGGGTGCGGTACCGGAGCTTGGACTGCCAGAACCCGCTCGCCCAGGCGGGCAGCTCGGGCGCGTGACCGGTGGCGTCCGCGTACCGGGCGAGGATCTCCCTTGGGGTGGGGGCGGCCGTGAACCAGTAGTCGATCTCGCGCGCCTGGCCGGCCTGCCAGCGGGTCGCGTTCTCCGCGAACTCGACCCGGCCGACGGCGGGCGAGTTCCACAGCATTCCGTAGCCGCGGTCGGACAGGACGAACGGGATGCTCACCTCCCCGTTCCGCTGGACCAGGTCCAGCGCGAGGCCCTTGAGGTTCAGCCGGCCGTGAGTGCGCTGCCCGAGACCGTAGAGACGCTCGCCTGGGTAGGCCGCGAACTGCTGATGAATCTCGTACGCGCCCGAGCGGTTGCCGGCGAAGACCCGCGCCCCCGGCATCCAGAAGTGCTCTCGGCTTTCGGCGAGCAGCTCGCCCCCGTCGGGGCCGCGGAAGGTGATCAGCGGCTCCGGGTAGCTCTCGGTGGTATCGAAGGTGACCTCGACCCGGAGCCGCCCGTTGGTCAGGGCCGCGTTCGTCCCGTCAATCGTGATGCCGGCCGGCGATCCCGGGTCGGCCGGCGGGGCATCGGCCAGCGCGCCGACGCTGTCGGCCGGGATCCTGTACTGGGCCGCGCGCACCCGCACGCTGTCGGGGCCCCAGGCCTGAATGCGGATCACCTCGTGCCGGTGCCGCACCTCGAGGATGCCGTCGTCGTTGTGATAGCTGACCATGCGCGCTGATTCGTCCCAACGTTGAGCGGGCGGCGCCGCCTCGCGCTGCCTGAGTGAATGAAGACTGCGATTGCCCCTCGGGGTGCTAGTCCCTGACTGCTAGTCCTTGACGGCCCCGGAGGTCACCCCGGCGGCGACGTAGCGCTGCGCGAGGACGAGCAGCACGGCAGCCGGAATCGAGGCGACGACGGCGGTGGCCATGATCGCGTTCCACTGCTGGTTGTTGTTGCCGATATAGGCGTAGATGCCGAGCGTGATGGGTTGATGTCCGCCGCCGCCGTCCAGCGTGTTGGCGAACAGGAAGTCCGACCACGCCCACAGGAACGCGAACAGCGAGACGGTCACCACCGCGTTCCGGCTGACCGGCACGACGATCGCCAGGAAGGTGCGCATCGCGCCCGCGCCGTCGATGCGGGCGGCCTGCAGCAGCTCGTTGGGGATCCGCGACATGAACGCGGTGAAGATCAGCACGCCGAACGGAACCGCGATGGTGGAGTCGGCGATGATGAGCCCCCACACCGTGTTGAGCAGGCCGAACTTCAGGTAGATGACGTAGAAGCCCATCGCCATCACGATTGCGGGGATCATCTGCGCGATCAGCAGCACGAAGCTCAGCGCTCCCCCACCGCGCGGATGCAGCTTGGCCAGCGAGTAGCCGGCCGGCGCGGCCAGCACGAGCGTGACCGCGACCGTGCCGAGGCCGATGAACAGGCTGGTGCCGAGATAAGGGAGCTGCTGATGCAGCACCACCGAGTAGCCCTGCAGGGTCCCGTCGATCGGGATCAGGTTGGGCGGGCTCTTGCGCATGTTGGGCGTCGACGTAAGCGAGACGTTGATCATCCAGTAGACCGGGAACAGCATCACGGCGGTCACCAGGACGCCGATCGCGGTCAGCCACCAGGAACGCCGCTTCATGTCGTCTCCAATCTGCTCCTGGCCCGGATGTACACGAGCGCGAAGACGACCGCGATGAGGATCAGCACGTTGCCGACGGTCGCGGCGGAGCTGAAGTCGGGCAGCAGCGACCCGAAGCCGAGCTGGTAGGACCAGATCGCAAGCGTCGTCGACGCGGTGGCCGGCCCCCCTCGGGTCATGATCCAGATGATGTCGAACACCTTCAGGGTGTAGACGAGGCCGAGCAGCAGGGTGATCGCGGACACCGGGCGTAGCAGCGGGAAGGTGATCCGCCAGAACCGCTGCCAGCCGTTGGCGCCGTCAATCGCGGCGGCCTCGAAGATGTCCGGCGAGATGCTCTGCAGGCCGCTGTACATGATCACGAGGTTGAAGGGGATGCCGATCCAGATGTTCGCGATCAGCACCGCCACCAGGGCCCACTTCGGCGAGGTGAGCCAGTCGATCGGCTGCATGCCGACCGCCTGGAGGAACGAGTTCACGATCCCGGAGTCGCTGTTGAGCATCCACGACCAGGTCGACGCCGACACCAGCAGCGGCAGCAGCCAGGGGACGAGGAACAGCGCCCGGAGAATGCCCGACAGCCGGAACGTCTTGAAAAAGAACACCGCCAGCGCCAGGCCGATCGCGAACTGGAAGGCGATCGAGACGAAGGTGAAGATCGCCGTGTTGACCAGCGCGGGGGCGAACGTCGGGTTGTGGAACACGTTGATGTAGTTGGAGAGCCCCGCGAACGGGGCGTCCCCGGTGATGAACGACGAGAGCGTGTAGCTCCTGAGGCTCAGATCGATGTTGCGGTACAGCGGGTACGCGTAGAAGATGCCCAGGTACGCGATGACCGGGGCGATGAATCCCCACGCTGTCAACTGCGCCTTGCGCCGCGCACGCGCGCGCCGCGCCCGTGACGGGGCGGACTGCGCCGCCCCGTCACCGTGTCGCACAGCCGACCGCGCCTTGAACCGCTCTGCTGTCATGGCTCTCACGTCGGCCTGCCGCCGGCGCTACTTGTTGATCGCCGCCGTGGCCGCGGACTGAGCGGCCGCGAGCGCGCTGGCGGGGGACGCCGCGCCGCTCTCTGCCTTCTGGACCGCCGTCCACAGTTGCTGGGAGATGATCGGGTACTTGGTGCCCAGGTTGTCGCCGGTGCGGGCCTTGGCCACCCCCACCGCGCTGACCCAGGAGCTCAGCGAGGAATCGGCGGACACCTGGGCCTGCTGACCCGCCTGGGTGGGCACGATGTAGTTCAGGGTGTTGTCGGTCGAGACGATGTTGCTCCCGGAGGACATGCAGCTCACGATCTTGGCCGAGGCGGCGTAGCTGGCGGTGTTCTTCTGGACCGGAATCGTGAAGAACTCCCCGCCGGTCGGCACCGGGGCCGCACCGCCGTTCTCGGCCGGGATCGCGATGACCTTCGCGCCCATGGTGGCGGCGAGGGTCTTCTGCCAGGTGCCGTTCTCGCCGAACGCGAACTGGCCGGTCTGGAACTCCTGCCACGAGGTGGTCTGGGTGTCCTGGATGACAGAGTTCGGCGCGTAGCCGTCCTTGATCCAGGTCGTCCACAGCGTGAGCGCGGCGATGGCCTGCGGCGAGTCGACGTTGGTGAGGTTCGCGCCCGCACCCCAGAACCAGGGCAGGAACTGGAAGCTGCCCTCCTCGGTGTTGATGCCGGAGAACGTGATGCCCTTCTTGCCGATCGCCTTGACCTTGGCCAGCGCCGCCGTCAGCGCGGCCCAGCTGGTGATGGAGGCGGGGTTGACCTTCGCCGCCGCCAGGATCTTGGGGTTGTAGTAGAGCGCCAGCGTGTTGGCGCCGATCGGCACGCCGTAGGTCTTGCCGTTGATAACGCCCGCGCCGAGGATATTCGACGCGATCGCGCCGGTCGACAGCCCGTTCTGCGCGGTGGAGGTCAGCAGGCCCGCGCTGGCGAGGGTGGAGACCACCGGGTTGTCGATCAGCAGGATGTTCGGCGAGTTGCCCTGCTGGCCCGCCAGCAGGGCCTGGGTGGTGAGCGCGGTGGTGTCGTAGGGCGTGCGCTTGACCGTCACGCCGGCCTCGGTGCCGCACTTGCTGACCAGCTGCGCCCACGCGGACGAGGCGGTGTACTGCGGGTACGGATCCCAGAAGGTGTAGGTGCCGCCGCCGCTGGCCGACGACGTTGACGCGGAGCTGCTGGCGGATCCGCTCGAGCAGGCCGTCAGGGCGGCCGCCATAGTGCCGACGGCCAGCAGGGCCGCCCCGATGGTTCTCGCCTTACGCGATCTTTGCACGGTCATTCCTCTCTGAATGACCGGTCTCCGCGGTCGCGCGGAAACCGGGTGGGGGATGCCATTATTTGTTTTTCGTGGCTTTGAATTTGAATTTGTCGTTATCGTCGAAGCGGTTCGACACTGCGGCGCGCTTCCGGAAGGCCGCCGCGGCGCTTTGTTAGCGCGTGCTTCCCCGGTCCGTGATGTGGGGCGCGACGAGATCGACCCGGGGAGCGGTAGCGCCCAATGGGTTATTCATCCGTTGCACCAGAGCCTGGACCGCCATTCGGCCCAGCTTGTTCGGGGATGTCTCGACCGCCGTGTAAGGCAGCGAGAACAGTCGCCCGAAATCCTCGGAGTACACGCCGACGACCGACAGGTCATCGGGCACGCGGATACCGCGCGAGTAAAGGACGGACGGCAGCGCGGCGATCACGGCGTCGTTGTGCACGATCATCGCCGATTCGTCGCGAGCATCCAGGATCTCGTTGAGCTGCTGGTTGATGGCGGGCTGCTGCGTCTCGCCGAAGTACGACCGGACGCGGACGCCGTAGTGAGCCGCCTGCTGGAGAGCAGCGTCCCTGAACCGCCAGGCGTACGCCCCCCCGCGCTGGTTGACGTGGTGGTGCGGGGTGATGAGGATGATCTCGCGGTGGCCGCGCTCGGCCAGATGGTCAACGAGAATCCGGCCCGACTCGGGGAAGTCGAGGTCGAAGACGTCGAAATCCTCGGGGTTGCGAGGCAGGCCGACCATCGCGCCCGGCTGCCGCATCTTCCTGAGCACGGGCAGTCGGGCGTCTTCGTAGGCGACATTTAGCAGCATGACTCCGTCGACCATCCCGGAACTCGCGATCCGCTGGACCGCGTGCTGGCCGTCGGTCTCGGTGACCATGAGGATGTCGTAGCCGGCTTCGCGCGCGGCATCGGAGATTGGCAGGACGTACTGCAGCATCGCCGGCGAGAATTCGTCCTCGAAGAACTGCACGAACAGGCCGATCACCATCGTCTGGGATGTCGCCAGCGCCCGCGCCCCGGCATTCGGGGTGAAGCCGAGTTCGGTAATGGCCGCCTCGATGCGCTCGCGCGTCTCCCTGGAGATGCTCCGCTTGCCCGAAAGGGCATAGGAGACCGTGCTCCGCGAGACACCCGCGCGGCGAGCCACATCTTCGATGGTCGGCAACGTTACCTGCCCTCAAGTCGAACCGATTCGACCATGTTAACGACGCATGTCGCAGCGCGCAAGAAGCCCAGCAAGGAAGTTTTCGGACATTTGAAACTGACCCTGAACTGGGAATTTAACTAAATCTGTTACCACTCAGTAACGTGATCGTGTCTTGCGTGCGCACCTCCGAGGCAACCGGTTCGACTGATTTGGGCCTTGCCAATCAAATCCGCCAGGCTTACATTCCAAGCGCGATGGCCATCGCTCAGTCCGGAGGTTCTCGTCCGTGAGGAGGACATTGATGTCCAGATCGCGTCTCAGCCGGCCCAGCCGCCCACCGGGCGGCCGGGCACGAAGGGTCACCGCTCAGCTTGCCGTCGCCGCCGTCGTCGTGGCCGGCTCCGCGTTGGCGACCGCGCTGCCCTCGACCGCCGCGCCGGCCGCACCCGCCGCGTCCGCGGGGTCCGCTGGGTCAGCCGGGTCCGCGGCGCTGCCGACGCCGACCACCACGCCAAGCACGCTGGCGGTGGACGCCAACCAGCCCTACCGCACCGTCACTCATGTCGCGTCCGGGAGCCTGTACGGTCTCGACACCGCCACGATCCCAGCCAACAGCCTGGTCGAGCCGCTCCACCCGAACACCTTCGTGCAGATGGCGCCCGGCGGTTCGCAACTCCCGAATGGCGAGTCCGCCCCCGGCGGAGACGCCCTCGTCGTCGCGCCGGAAGCCGCCAAGGCCGGGGCCAAGGTCGTGGTGCGGATGCCCGACTGGTACCCGAACTTCCCCTACGGGTGGGTCAGCTGGAGCAACTGGCTCAGCGCGGTGGACACCCAGGTCAAGGCCGTCCTCGCCTCCGGCGACAGCGACATTAGCGCGTTCGAGCTGTGGAACGAGCCCGACTGGACCTGGAACACCGCCGCCGCCGGGTCCTTCGACGCCGGCTGGGCCCGCACCTTCGACGAGGTCCGCGCCGACGACCCGAGCGCGGTCATCCAGGGCCCCAGCTACTCGACCTTCAACGCGAGCTGGATGACCACGTTCCTGACCGACGCCAAGGCCGGCGGCACGGTGCCGAACATCCTCAGCTGGCACGAGCTCGACGGAGCGGGCAGCATCCCCGGTGACGTGGCCGAGATCAAGACCATCGAGCAGAGCCTCGGCATCAAGCCGCGCGCCATCGCGATCGAGGAGTACGGCGAGCCCGGCCAGGTCGGCGTCCCCGGCGACCTGGCCGGCTACATCGCCAACTTCGAGCGCTCGGGGGTAAGCAACGCCGAGCTCGCCTTCTGGAACCACTACGGCACCCTGGGCGACCTGCTAACTGACACCGGCGCGGCGCCCAACGGGGCCTACTGGCTCTACGACTGGTACGGGCAGATGACCGGCACGATGGTCACCGTCGTTCCCCCCGGCACCCCCGGGGTCGGCCTCGACGGCGCGGCGTCCGTCAACCCCGCGCGCAACAAGGTCAGCGTCATCTTCGGCGGCGGCACCGGCGCGACCGCGGTCACCGTCCACGGGCTGAAATCGCTCCGCCTCGGCTCGCAGGTCAACGTCCAGCTGCAGTACACCCCGTCGGCGGGGCGGACCACGGCCGTGGCCGGGCCGATCACGATCTCCGACACCACCTACCCGGTCCACGACGGCTCGATCACGGTACCCGTCTCGATGAATCCCACCTACGGGTACCACCTCGTCATCACGCCCGCCCGCCCCAGCTCGACCACCTTGCTGGCCGGCAAGTACACCATCACCAACCTGGGCAGCGGCCTGAATCTCGACACCCAGAACGGAGGGACGTTCGCCGGCACGCTGGTGGACCAGGCCGCCGCCGACGGCAGCCAGACCCAGACGTGGAAGCTCGCCGCGGCGGACGCGGGCCTGTACCGGATCGTCAACAAGGCCAGCGGGCTGCTCCTCGGCGTCAGCGGCGAATCCGTCGCCAGCGGAGCGAACGAGCTGGTCTCGGGCGACGCATCCACCCCGGACCAGCTCTGGCAGCTCATCCCTGACGGCGACGGCCACTACGAGCTCGCCAACTACAACAGCGGCCTGGTGCTTGGCGTCACCGACTCGAGCACTGCGGCCGGCGCCCTCACGATCCAGTGGCCGGACGGAGAAAGCTCCGGAGGCGCGGCCGGCGCTCGGGTGCCGGGGAAGATCGGCAATGCCGTCCACCTGAGCGGGGACGGTGAGTACATAGCGATGCCGAACGACATCGTCAGCGGTCTCACCGGCGACTACACGGTCTCCGCGTGGGTCAATCCGACCGCCGACACCACCTGGTCCCGGCTGTTCGACTTCGGCTCCGGCACGACCGACTACATGTTCCTGACGATCAGCGACGGGACAGACGTCCGGTTCGCGATCACCACCAGCGGCCCCGGTGGCGAACAGCAGATCAACGGAACCAGCCTGCTGCCGCTGAACACCTGGTCGCTGTTGACGGTCACCGTGTCCGGCACCACCGGAACCCTCTACGTCAACGGGACGCCCGTCGGCACCAACCCGGATATCACCATCACTCCCGCCGACCTCGGGACGACCACCCAGGACTGGATCGGCCGGTCCGAGTACGCCGGCGATCCCTTCCTCGACGCCAGCGTGGACGACTTCAACATCTACAACAGCCCGCTCAGCGCGGCCCAGGTCGCCACTCTCGCAACGGGCGTGGCCGGGGCCGGCAACGTGGTGGACTACACGTTCGACGAGACCGGAGGCACCACCGTGACCGACTCCTCCGGCAACGGCAACAACGGGACCATCCTGTCCGCTGAGCCGATCCTGAACTTCGGCGACCCCAATCTCAACGATCATCTGTGGAGGCTCACGGCATCCTGACGGCCAGCTAACTCCAGGAGGGACGACCCGCGCGGGTCGTCCCTCCCCCATCGGGGTCGGCCCGACGCCGGCCCGACCGAATTCCTGATAACCAGCCGCGGCCCGGCCACCCGCACAGCCGCGGCTGTCGCCGGGGCGGCGAGACCCGGGTCCCGGACCCGGCCGATCGCGTCGATCAGCGCGGCGACGTGGCTTCGGCCCAGCTCCCCGACATCCTGGCGGACCGTGGTCAGCGGCGGCCAGAAATGCGCCGCCTCGGGGATGTCGCCGAACCCGACCACGCTGACATCGGCCGGGACGTCCAGCCGCGCCTCGCGGAAGGCGTGCATCAAACCGAGCGCCATCTGGTCGCTGGCGGCGAAGACGGCGGTGAATCCCCGGTGCGGCCCCTCCGGTCGCGCCCGATCCCGGACCAGCGCGCGCCCGGCTGCGTACCCCGAGTCGGCGCTGCAGTCACCGAAGACAGGCGGCAGCGCCGTAAGGCCCGACGACCACAGCTCCGACTCGTAGGCGCCGAGCCGTGATTGCGCGTCGTGCCAGTCGGGCGGTCCGGCGACATGCACGATGCGCCGATGCCCCTGTCCGATGAGATAGCGCATCGCCGTCTGGGCGCCGCTCGCGGCGTCGGCCGAGCAGTCGGGGGTCCCGGCTGCGTTCTGCAGCTCTCCGAGGGAGGTGACGATCGGGATCTGCGCGAGCAGCGGGACGATCCGGGGGAGCACCGTCGCCTGCGGCGCCACCAGCACGACCCCTTCTACCTCCTGGGCCAGCAGGTCCTCGACCGCGGCCGAGATCGCGGCCGGAGCGGACGACCCCAGGTACACGACAGACGCGTAATACCCGCGCTCGCGGGCTGCCTCCTCGACCGCACGCACGCTGCTCGCCTGCCCGCTGCGCGATCGGCCCGCCTCCGCCAGCACCCCGATGATCTGCGAGCGCCGGGTGCCGAGCATCCTGGCCGCGCGATTGGGACGGTAGCGCAATTCACCCATCGCGGCGAGCACCCTGTCCCTGGTGGACACGCGCACGCTTGGGTGCCCGTTCAGCACCCGGGAGATCGTCTGGTTCGATACGCCCGCCAGGCGGGCGACATCGTGGATGCTGGCCGGGCGAGAGCGCGGCTCGCTCCCGGCCGCCTCTTCCCTGCGCGCGATCGAGGCCGAGGTCATGCGGCGCTCTTCACCGACGAGGCTCCTTGCGTTCCGTGCACCAAAGGGGGAAGCGTCCCGCCTCCTCGATTCGAACCGGTTCGACGCAAGTCGACGATAGCTTTGGCCGGTCGTCGAGTCAAGAATTTGATCGCTGGATTGTGAGTCCAAGCTGGTGATATAGCCCACAGTCAATGTTATTGGAGAAGCTCGCCATTTGTCGTGATCGAAGCGATTCGATCGCAGTGCCCTCGGATCGACCGCAGCCCCTGCCCGCTCTTGGCATAAATAGCGTGACACCGCGCGCCGGGCGCGGCTACAACTACACGGTGACTGTCATCTCGCCCGGGCCGGTTCCGGGCTCCACCGCGCTGCCGACCGGATTTACGCATCCGCATGCCTCGCAGGAGGCCCGTGCGATCGCCGAGCAGGGCATGATCCTGCGGGTTCAGGTCGGGTCCGGGTCCACGGCACGTCGATTGCCGGGCAGGACGACCGCGATGAGATGGGCCTGTGCCTGGAGCCCCGGCAGTTCGTCACCGGGCTGGCCCGGGTTCCGAACGGCAGCGGCGGGCTGGAGCCCTCGGTGCGGTTCGCGCAGTACGAACGGCACACGGCCTGGGACCTGCGCTCCATCCGCCGCGGCGAGCGGCCCCTGGACGAGGTCCTGGACACGATCGCGGACGCCGAGGATCGGCTGATCCGGCTGGCGGGCAACCCCGCCATCGCCGACCAGCCCGACCGCCGCTGGGTCGACGACTGGCTGCACCGCAGCTATCTGAGTTTCTGGGCCCGGAGCCAGTGACACCTCGTGACAGCAGGGCCGACGGCCGTACGGCGGTGGCGGGCGGCGGTTATGGTTGCCGCTGTGGAGCCGTCTGCGGTGATCGACGCCGCTGGGAGCGTGCACGGCTTTCCGGCCGCCCTCACTAGCTTCGTGGGCCGGGCCCCGGTGGTGGACGAGATCGCCGGTCATCTGGGTCAGTACCGCCTGGTGACGGTGACCGGGCCGGGCGGCGCCGGCAAGACGCGGCTGGCGGGCGAGGTCGCCAGGCAGGTGGCGGGCCGGTTCGCGGACGGGGTGTGGCTGGCGGAGCTGGCCGCGGTCCAGGACCCGGCCCAGGTGGCGACGGCCGTGGCGGCGGCGCTCGGGGTCCGGGAGCTGCCCTCGGTGGCGGCGGCCGATGCGCTGGCGCATGCGCTCGCCCGTCGGCAGCTGCTGCTGGTGCTGGATAACTGCGAGCACGTGATCGGCGCGGCGGCGGAGCTGTGCGGCAGGCTGCTGCTCGGCGCCGATGACATCCGGGTGCTGGCCACCAGCCGGGAGCCGCTGCAGATAGCCGGCGAGGCACGGTACCGGCTGGCGTCGCTGACGCTGCCCGACCCCGAGCATCCGGCCGATCCGGGCGGGTCGGAGGCGGTGGCGCTGTTCGCGGACCGGGCCCGCCGGGCCGACGCGAGCTTCGCGCTCGACGAGGCGACCGCGCCGCTGGTCGCGCGGCTGGTCGCGCGGCTGGACGGGATGCCGCTGGCGATTGAACTGGCCGCGGCACGGGTCGAGGCGCTGGGCGTGGCTCAGCTCCTCGACCGGATCGATGACCGGTTCACCCTGCTGGAAGCGGGAGACCGGCTCGCGGCGGCTCGGCAGCGATCGCTGGCGGCCACCGTCGAATGGAGCTACCGGCTCCTGGACGCACGGGAGCGGCGGGTGTTCCGCGCGCTGTCGGTGTTGCCGGGTCCGTTCACGCTGGAGGCGGCCGAGGCGGTCGCGGGGCCGACGCCGGGCCGGCTGTGCTGCATCTAGTGGACTGCTCCCTGCTGGTCCCGCCGAGGGCCGGCCTGGATGGCCGCTCCCGCTACGTGATGCTGGAGACGCTGCGGGCTTACGCGGCGGGGCTACTCGCTGAGGCGGGCGAGGAGGGCGACGCCGCGGCCGGCGCGCTGGCCGGCTACGCGCTGCGGGTGGCCGAGGACGCCCTGGCGGGGCTGGCGGCCGGCACCGGCGAGGTGGCCGCTGCCCGGTGGCTGGATGCCGAGGGCGCCACCCTGCGCCGGGCACTGGACTGGGCCCTGGAACACGACGCCGCCGTGGACGGTGATGCCGCGATAGCGCCGAGGCTGGCGGCCGCGCTGGCGTGGTGGTGGCGGTCAGCGCGGGCTGACCGAAGTAGCCCGGGGTCACCATCGGCCCCTTGGCCCTGATCTCGTACGCGCCGTCGGCCGGGGCGAGCTTGACCAGCGTGCCCGGGAGCGGCACCCCGATGCAGCGGGCGTCGGCGAAGTCGAAGTGGGCCGAGGTCACGGCGGGGGCGGTCTCGGTCGCGCCCCACGAGCCGGTGACCGGAACCCGATAGCCGGTCGTCCGCTCGGCGACCTCGCCGAGCCGGTCCCGCAGCGCCTCCGGCAGCGCCGCGGCGGCGTTGAACAGCAGCCGCAGCCGGGAGAAGAACCTTTTCGCGAAATCGGGATCGTTCTCCAGGGCGGGCACCAGCTGCGCGTACCCAGCGGGGACGTTGAAGTAGATCGTCGGCGGGACGTCGGCCAGGTTGGCGACCGTCTGCGCGAACAGGCCCGGGGCGGGGCGCCCGGCGTCGACGTAGAGGGTGCCGCCGGAGGTGACCACCAGGTTCACGTTGTGGTTGCCGCCGAACGTGTGGCTCCACGGCAGCCAGTCCACGATCACCGGGCGCTCGGCGGCGAGGAACGGCCACGCCTGCCGGATCATCTGCTGGTTGGCCGCCAGCATCCGGTGGGTGTTGATCACGCCCTTGGGGGTGCCGGTCGACCCGGAGGTGAACAGGATCTTGGCCACCGCGTCGCCGTCGAGTTTGTCGAATGCCTCGTGCCCGGTTGGGCCCGGTTCGGTGTCGAGCAGGTCGGCCAGCTGCTCGGAGCCGGGCCTGGTCTCGCGGCTGACGATGGCCGCGATCTCGGGGAGGGCGTCCAGTGCGGGCCCGAACCGGCCGGCGTCCTCGGCGAACACCGCCCCCGGCCGGATCAGCTCGGCGATCGCCTTGATCCGGGCGTGGTCGCGGCTCTGCAGCGAGTACGCGACGCTGACCGGGGCGACCGGCACGCCGGCCGTCATCGCGCCCAGCGTCACCAGCAGGTGATCCACGCTGTTGCCGGACAGCAGCAGCAGCGGACGGCCCGGGCCCAGCCCGCGGTCGAGCAGTGCCTGGCCGATCGCGTCGGCCGCCGC
>DATCGA010000361.1:0-10047 GCA_036509215.1 Trebonia sp. | reverse complement strand
GATTCCCGACGTAACCGACGAAGGAGCGCCGTGAACGTTAAGAACCTCGTGCGTCCGCTGCCAGGGGCGCGGCAGGTCTCGCTGCTGCGACAACGGCTCGCCTACACCGATTCCGCGCGTTTCTGGGAGCAGAACTACGCTCAGGGACAGACGAGTGGCAGCGGGTCCTACGGCACCCTGGCCGAGGGTAAGAGCCGGTTCCTCAACGACCTCGTCGGCCAGCGCGGGGTGCGCAGCGTCATCGAGTTCGGCTGCGGTGACGGCAATCAGCTGTCGCTTGCGAGCTACCCGAGTTACGTCGGGCTTGACGTGTCCAGGTCCGCGATCGCGCTCTGCCAGCGCCGGTTCTCCGGCGATACGGGAAAGAGCTTCTTCCTCTACGACGGGGCATGCTTCATCGACCGGGCCGGGGTGTTCACCGCCGACCTGGCGCTCTCCCTCGACGTCATCTACCACCTGACCGAGTCCTCGGTCTTCGAGACCTACCTGGCGCACCTGTTCGCGGCGGGTCAGCGGCTTGTCGTCGTCTACTCAACGAACATGGAGGTAAGCGGGACCGCCCCGCACGTGCGGCACCGGCACTTCACGCCCTGGGTCGAGGCCAACTGCCCGGGCTGGGTGCTGACAGCGGTGGCACCGGGACCGAGCGCCGAACGGGCAAGGGCCGACTTCTTCGTCTACGAGCGCTCATGACCAACGAGGCGGTGGTCCAGCGGGATTCGCGCGTGGCCGATGCCGCCGCCTGCCACGCGCTCCTGCTCGCGCCGTCTCAAGGGCTTGGCGGCGGCATCGAGCGTTACGTGGAGACCATAGCGGCGGCGTTCGCCGACCAGGGAGTAGCCTGCCGCCGACTCGACCTGGCCCGCTCTGGTCCCGGCGGCCACCGGGCGCTCCTCGCCGCGGCGGCAGACGTGCTCGCTGCCGCCGCCGAGCCGGCCCGGTTGATCGTCGCGCACCCGGCCCTGCTCCCCGTCGCGGCGCTGCTCGCCAGGAAGCGCCTGGTCCGCGGTATCTCCGTCATCTGCCACGGCAGCGATGTATGGGGCCGTCGGAGCGGGCCGCGCTGGCAGCTCGAGAACTGGCTGATGCGCCGCCGGGACGTGCGGATCGTCGCGGTGAGCAGCTTCACGGCCGGCGCGCTCTTTCCCGGCGCGCAGGCAACCATCCTGCCGCCGGGCCTGTCCAGTACCTGGTTCGGCGAACTGGTCACGGCGGCCGCAGCGCGTCGCCCGCCGCGCGGCGACCTGGAACTGACGACGGCGTTCCGGCTGGGTGACTGGCGGGACAAGGGCCTTCCCCAGCTCACCGCCGCAGTCGCGGCGCTGCGGCGGGCGGACGTCCGGCTGACGGTATGCGGCAGCGGCACACCGCCGACGGACCTGCTTGACCACATCGGCGGGCACCCATGGTGCAGGGTGCGCCCGGGCCTGACCGACCGTGAGCTCGCGGCCCAATTGGCCTCGTCGGACCTGTTCGTGCTGGCTACCCGTACCCGGTCCGGCCGCCTGCCGTGCGGCGAGGGGTTCGGCCTGGTGCTGCTCGAGGCCCAGCTGGCGGGTACCGCCGTGGTCGGGCCGGCGTACGGCGGATCGCCCGACGCGTACCTGGACGGCGTGACCGGCGCGACGCCAAGGGATGAGAGCGTGGCGGCGCTGGCCCAGGTGCTCGACGCCCTTGCCCGCGAACCCGACCGACTGAGCGTGATGGGGGCACGCGGCGCCGCCTGGGCGCGGGAGCGCTTCGGGCCGGACCAGTACGGGGCGCTCGCCGTCGACCGCCTCCTCTGACCAGCGCCCCGCGCCGGTCCTCGATCGACCCACAGGCGGTCGCTGGCCGCACCGTCCGCTCCGGGACGGCCCGGGGAGCCGCGGCATAGGCCACCAATGTGCAACCGTGCGGCGAACGCCGCTGCTACGGTCGGGCAGCAGCCTGAGGGCATGAGCAACACATCAACCGCAGACCCGATTCGCCTTCTTGACGGAAGCGCCGATTCCTCGGTGGGGTTGAGATGACGGGCCTTGGACGCAGGCAGCTACTGTTCGGCGCAGGCGCTACGGCTGCCGCCAAGCTCACGGCCGGCACTGGCCACCCGGCGCGGACGGCCGGCACCGTCCCAGCGACGCTCACGGCAGACACCGTCGGCCCGACGCCGGGCTGGGTGAACGTAAGCGACTACGGGGCCGTGGGGAACGGAATCCATGACGATACCGCCGCGATCAAAGCCGCGATCAAAGCCGTTAGTGGAAGCGCCCCGCCTGCAAGCCGTACCAGATTCCCGACCGCAGGTGTCTACCTGCCTCCCGGCGCCTACAAGATAACCGCCGACCTGCTGATCCAGTCGGTCGAGGGTTTCGTCTTCGCTGGTGGCGGATCGGATCTCACCTATTTGCTAGCCGCTGGCCCGGGCTTCACCACTGCCGTCTTGAACATCGACGGTTCCGCTAAAGGCAAGTATCAGGGATTCTCGATAGTTGGAGACGGCACAGAAAGCTCAGGTAAGAACGCGCTGCCGAACGCGATAAACTTCACGTGGACAACCGCGGCGAGCCGGTCAACCACGGCCAACATACTTAGTGACATCTACGTAAAGAGCTTGAAATTCTCCTGCGGAATACGGATGGGGGCACCGTCGGGCACCACTCGTCAGGTTGACAGCACGACCATCCGCGACGTCATCGTAGCTGGCAGTGGTACCGCTACCTATAAATACAGCGCATTGTATCTGTGCGGGTTCTGCTTCGGTAACGGCATTTACGGTAATCAGTACGATTTTGCCGTCTACAATTCATGGGCGTCGGGGTGCCGGATTGGTGTCTACGCCGGCGCAAGCGGCTTTGTATGGTACGGCGGGCAGCCGGCCGAGAATGGGACGGAGTTCTACTTCGCGGGCGAAATGGGCCAGACTGCCATTCAGGGGATTCAGTCACAGGACTCTGGCCAGCTTCTATATGCTACCGGCGGAAGTGTCGTGACCACGGTTTCCGTCCGCGACGTCGTGTTCGCTACGAGCTATCTCGTAAGCAACGACCATTGGATTCATGTAACAGGCATAGCGAGAGGCTGGGAGTTCTCCAACGTCCGGATATACAACACCACGGCCGCACGGCCAGTGATCTTCTTCTCAGGATCAGGAAATGTAGAGGTAGCCACCCTCATCAACGTTGCCCAGCGGAATACCGCGGCGGCAGGAGTAGTCGTGCAAAGCGGCGGTTCTGTCAAGCTTGTTAACTACATGCAGCTGAACGCCATCTCCGAGGTCACCGCGGTATGGCACGATTTCATCGTCACCAAGGTGTCGGCCTATACCTGCACCCAGAGTGACCGTTTTGTGCTGGCGGACGCGGCCAAGGCGGCTTACACCGTGACGCTTCCAAGCGCTGCGCTCTGCCCCGGCAAGGTCTATACCGTGAAGAAGATAGATGCCAGCACGCATGCTGTGACCGTCACTACTGCTGCCAGCCAGACCATAGACGGAGCGAAAAAATATCCCCTGAGACACCAGCACAACGCGGTTGAACTGGTGAGCGACGGCAGCGGCTGGTTCGTCACCGCGAAGCTCTAATCCGCGATCCGCGTCCGGTGTAAGGAGCGGAGCCATTTCCCGCCGATGTCTGCGCGCCTTCCGGCGGCAGCGGCCACGGCCTGCTCGAAGCCGGCCGCCGTGGCGTCGATGCCGTAGCCGTCCACCCGCCGACGCAGCAGGCCGCCCAGTGCCGGATCACCGATTCTCGAGAGCCCGCGGCGCAGCGCCTCGGTCAGCGCTTTGACATCGCCGCAGGGGTAGACCTCACCGAGCCCCGCCACCAGGTCGGGAGCGCAGCCCACCCGGTCGGACACGATCGGCAGGACCCCCGCCGTCATGGCCTCGTTGACCACGAGTCCCCATGGTTCTGACTGACTAGGCAGCACCAGGATGTCGGCGGCGTGGTAATAGGACGGCAGTTCCGCCTGGTTAACGAATCCGGTGACGACGCCTCGGCCGGGAGGCAGCATCGATCGGACCTGACCGGCCAGCTCGCCACCGCCGACGAACAGCACGGTTACCTGCGCGCCGAGGCGGTCGACCGCCTCGGCCAGGTCAAGCGGCCGCTTGGCTGGCTTCAGCTTCCCGCAGAACATGAGCACCGGATGCCGGTCGTCAAGACCCCACCGCGCGAGCAACTCGGGCCGACCGACCGCAGGAGGCCCGGCAAAGCGCTCATTGTCCACCGAGTGCGGAGCGAAGACGATCCGTGATGCGCCGTACCGTGCGTAGAACTGCTCGTTGCGCTGGCCGACGGCCAGACCCGCTGCGCTGCCGGCGACCAGCGCGCGGGCGATGGCGTACCTGAGCGCACCGCGGATCCCGCCCGACTGGCCGCGCGGGCCTGAGTCGCCACGCAGCAGGTAGGGGACGCCGTAGGCGCGGCAACCGGCCGCGGCGGCGAGCATCCAAGGGTTGGAGTGGCCGTAGGTCACCACGGTGTCGTGCCATCGCAGCCACCGCGCGATCCGCCGTGCCCGCGATGAAGGCAAGCCGACGAGGAATTCGTGCTCATACCCGGAGAGCAGATCGATATCCCAGGCGACAGGGACGCCGAACCCCGGGTCGAGCACCGGCCTGAGCCCGTGATCGCCCAGGTAGAGGACATCGAGCCGAACGTTCGCCCGTGCCGTGAGCCGCCGATAGAGCGGCGTGTGGTACTGGATCGGGTGCAGGTCGAGTACGCCAAGCCGTGGGACGCGTACCCCGTGTCCCTGGATGTTCACGCCCCCGTGCCAAGCATCCAGCCGAAGTAGGTATCCGGGTCGAACGGCGCGGGATCGGGTGCAGGCGCCACAGCCAGGGCGGTCTCGGTCGCGTGGCGCAGGGAGTCGGGGTTGCCGACCTCGTATCCGCACAGCGCCGGGCCGGCGATCTCCCGATTCTGCGGCGTGTCGCGGGCGATGACAGGCTGGCCGTTGACCCGCGCCTCCGCAAGCGGCCAGCCGAACGACTCAAGCCCGGTCGGGAAGTAGACGGCCCGGCTGCGGGCCCAGAGGCTCAGCAGCCTGTCGTGGGCGATCCGTCCAACGAAATGCAGCCGCGTGCTTGTCGCAAGCGACGCGGGCACCTCGGTGGCGGTCGCGGTGACGACCATGCGGACCCCGTCGTCGAGAGCGTGATCCACTGCGGCAACCCACTCCGTGAGTCGGTCGGGCATGTGCTTGTAGGACTCGAAGATCACGGGGCAGAGGATCAGCGAGCCGCCCGCCCGCTGTGCCCCCGGCCTGGCGGTCGCCGGGTGCATGCGGACGGCTATCCGGTCCGCGACGCCTGGCAGCACGGTGACGACCCGCTCGGCCATCGCCGTGCTCGGCGCGATGAGCACATCGGAGCGGAGCGCTGCCCGGCGCACGACCTGGATCTGTCTGGACATGATCGCGCGGAGCCCAGGCTCAAGGGCGGCGGTCTCGCCCTCGGTTAGGAAGTGCAGCGCGTTGGCGAGCAGGGTCCACCGCTCGCCGCCGGGCGTGAGGAAACCGACGTTGTTCAGCGCGATCCGACGGCTGCTGCGCGCCGCCGCCGCTTCCCTGGCCGCCAGCCAGGCCGGGGTGAGGGAACGCAGGGCGCCGATCACCTTGACGTCATCGCGCCGGTACCGCCGCAGGTAAGAGTCGATCTCTACCCTGAACCTGCCGGCGCCGCCTGCCTGGCCGCCGGCCGCGTCAATCGTTACCGCCGTCATCGTCACGGTTGCCCCTCGCCTGTGTCTGATTGCTTGCGCTGAACGTGCGCCCGGAGGTGTCCTCGGGCCTGGTAAACGTGAGCAGGCGCAGCGGAGCGCGCGACTTCCCGGTGGCCTGGCCGGGCACGGGCAGCAGCCCCGCCCGCCGGCCTGCCGCGTGCCACCAGCGCGCCGCCCGCCGGTGCCGCGAGATCCGCAGGTAGGTCAGATAGCTCGCGAGCCTCGGCCAGCCACCTGCGCGCAAGCCGCCAAGCGGCATCCGCGCGACCCAGGCGAGCGGCCACTCAAGCCAGCGCACCGCGTGGCCCGCATCGGGCACCGTGCACAGCAGGACACCGCCTGGCCTGAGCACGCGAGCGCACTCGCGGAGCACGGCGGACGGGTCGGGTACGTACTCGAGCACGCTCGCCGCCACGACCGCGTCCAGGCCGGCCGCGGCGAACGGCAGCGCCTGCCATCGGGGATCAAGCCGGATCCACGCGACGGTTCGGCCGGCATCGGCGGCGGCCGCCTCGCACAGCATCCGGGGCGCGATGTCACAGCCGACCACCCGGTAGCCGGAGGCCGCCAGATGCCGCGCGAGCTCGCCGCTGCCGCAGCCGAGGTCGAGCAGATCGCCGCCGACGCGAACCCGGGCGTCGACCGCCTCCGCCAGCCGCGTGAGCCGCCCGGCCAGCCTGCCGTCAGGCGCGTACTTGGCGGACCAGCCGGCCGCCTTGCCGTCGAAGAGCGCCTGCACTTGGTCCGCGTGCGCGCTATGGCCGGTCATGGCCGCCCGATCCCGCGCCGGCCCGGATCGTGGCCCTCGTCGTGGCGAGCATGTCTTCCGTCGGCAGGTCGGCCGCACCGGTCACCGCCAGCCTGAACGCCGCGGCGAGGGCGTCGTGTCCCTTGTCCTGGCGGCCCTTCCACAGCCTCCTGCCGTCCGCGGTCACCGACCGGAAGTCATCGATGACGATCCGAT
Organism: Trebonia sp.; assembly: GCA_036509215.1. Classification (GTDB taxonomy): domain Bacteria; phylum Actinomycetota; class Actinomycetes; order Streptosporangiales; family Streptosporangiaceae; genus Trebonia. The sequence goes on along the minus strand of DATCGA010000361.1, from coordinate 3,375 downwards.
GCTCGCCCGCGTGTACCTCGATCCATTCCTTCCCTGCCGAGGGAACGGCGCTGCCGTAGCCGATGGTGGCCAGTGAGCCGTCCGCGAAGCGCAGCGCGACCACCGCGTCGTCCGCAGGACCTCGGTGGCCGCCGCCCGCAAGCGCGGTTACATCCTCGATCGACGCGCCGACCAGGGCCTGCGCGGTGTCCACGAAGTGGCAGACCTCGCCGAGCAGCCGCCCACCCTGCCGCCTGTCGCGATACCAGTGGTTCTCTGGGACCGGGCCTGCGGCGACCCGGTATACCACCAGCTTGGGCGCGGCCACCCCCGCGAGCGCCCGCCGCGCCGCCGCCACGGCCGGGGACCAGCGGCGGTTGAAGCCGATGGCGAGCACGCGCCCGGACTCCCGCCAGGCGGCCCGCACCGCGTCGAGCTCATCCTCCGTCAGCGCCACCGGCTTCTCGCACCACACGTGGCGGCCGGCGGTGAGGGCGGCGACCGCGAGCACGGCGTGCGTGTCGTGCGGGGTGGCGATCACCGCGACGGTCACGTCGGGGTCGGCGAGCACGGCGTCGGCGCCGGCGGCCGCCTTCTCGAAGCCGTGCCGTTGCGCGGCGCGGGCTGCCGACAGGCCGCCGGCCGAGCCCACCGCCGCCAGCCGCCTGAAGCCCGCCGCCCGCAGCGCGGGCAGCAGCGTGCCGATGGCGAAGGCGCCCGCGCCGACCAGGCCGACGCCGGGCTCGGCCGCCGCGGATGCGACGGATGCGACGGATGCAGTCGAGACCTGCGAGGCGGCCGCGGCATCGGCTGCCGTGCGCGGGTAGTCAAGCCTGATGGCAAGGTACGGTTCTGGCCGCTCGGCGATGAGCCGGTAGGCGTCGGTCGCCCGGCTGATGTCAAAGGTATGCGTCACCAGATCAGGGACGCAGAGCCGCCCGGCCGCCAGCAGGTCAAGCACGGCCTCGAAATTGCGGCCCTCGGTCCAGCGCACCTGACCCGCCGGGTAGTCGACGCCCCACGCCTCATACGAAGGGTCGTACCGGCCGGGCCCGTAGGAGCGGGCGAACCTCAGGGCCAGCTCGCGCTCGTAGAACGGCGTTCGGTCGAGCTGGAGCCCCACGTCCCCCACGATCACCACCGCAGCCCGGTCCCTGCACAGCGCGGGGACCCGCATCACGGCGGCCGGTGACCGGCCGGCCGCGCAGACAAGCACGGCATCCGCGCCGCGCCCCCTTGACCAGGCCATTACCTGCTCGGTAGTCTCCGCGCCGGCTTCGTCGAGCGCGAGCACGCCGGTCGCGGCCGCGATCGAGCGCGGGTAGGGGGCAGGGTCGATGCCTGCCACGTCGCAGCCGGCCGCCATCGCCAGCCGCGCGGCCAGCTGACCGATGAGCCCAAGGCCGATCACGACGATCTTCGAGCCTGGTCCCACGTCAGCGATCCGCAGCCCGTGCAGTGCGATTGCGGCGATCGTGGTGAAGGCCGCGTCCTGCGCGCTCACCTTCTCCGGCACGGCCGCGCAGAGCAGTCCCGGCACCGCCTGGAACTCCGCGTGGTTCGCCTTGCCCGCACCGCCGGTGGCGACTAGCTGGCCCGGTCGTATCCTGCTGACGGCGCTGCCAACCTCGAGCACCACGCCGGCGGCCGAGTAGCCGAGCGGCAGGTCCTGCGCGAGGCGGCCGCGGACCGCCTGCCTGGTGGCGGCGATCCCCTCGGTACGGGCCTTCTTGGCCACCTGGCGGACCAGGTCGGGACGGGCCCGCGCCTTGGCGAGCAGGCTGGACTGGGCAAGGGTCGTGATGGCCCGCTCGGTGCCAGGTGAGATCACCGACGAGATAGTGCGGACCAGTACCTCGGTTGGCTCGGGCGCCGGGCACGGCACGTCGAGTAGCTCAACCGGGCCGCCGTTGAGCGGCTGGACGACCTGCTTCACGCTGGCTCCTGCTGAGGGTTGGCTCCGGGGGCGCTGCGCCGCCAGGCGGTACTGATCCGCACGGGCAGCTCGGATTGCAGGGCGCAGGTCAGCAGCGGCGCCTGGACAGTCCGGCCGAACCCTGAGCCGATTTCCGCCGCCTCGGCTGCCAGGTCAGGCTGGCCGGCGGCGGTCGCGGTGACGGTGACGGTGACATCGAAGTCGCCGGTCTTGGCGGTGACGACCGCGCCACCAGGGACCACCCGGAGCAGCGTGTCAGGGGCCAGGTGCCAGCGCACGGCGATTGCGTGCCGTCCGCGCCCCGTCACCGTGTCATCGATGCGCAGCTCATCCGCGCCCAGCCGCCAGCGCCGGTGATGCGTCGGCCGCCCCGGCAGGTGCCTGTAGCCGTCGTGGGCCGCCTCGATCGTCACGGCATCCCCGGCCGTATCGGTCGTCAGGCCCGTCACTCGTGCACGACGGCCGGCCCGGAACGCCCCCCAGACCTCGGTGGAGTCGGTCCCGTCCACTTCGAGCGTGTTATGCGCGGCGGTAGACCGCTCACGGTCGCGCACCGCCCCCGGTTCATAGCTTGACGTGCAGGCATCGATGAGCAGCGGCTCGGAGTCGACGTAGACAAGGCAGCCGAGAGTATCCGCATGGGCGTGCGCGGGAAGCCCCTGAGGGCAGGGCAGGCCGACATCGGCGAGGAGGTGCCATCGGCCGGCCGTTGCCCGGGCAAGGCCGGTGTCCGGCAGCACGTGCAGCGGCGCGGCGGGCGGCGCGGCCGGTCGCACCGCGGTCAGCAGCTCCCTGCTCACCGGGAACCCGTCGTTGAGCAGCGGGACATCGCCGGCCGGGGTCAGCACCGCGCCAAGCCAGCGGCGCATGCCGGTGACCGCGGCAGGCAGTTCGGCCGGCCCGGCCGCCCCGGCCGCCCGCAGCAGGCCGGTGATGTCGATGAGGTCCCCGAGCACCTGACAGTGGTAGGCGGGCGCTCGCTCGAAATGCCCGCCGTCCGGCAGCACCTGCACGGCGAGCTGGCGGCGCAGCCGCCCGAGCGCGCGCCGCAGCAGCGCGTCGTCGCAGAAGAACACCGCGAGCCCGATGAGCGCCTTCAGGTTCTTGATGAGGTGGTTGCCGCCCACGTCGGTCTCCAGGCTGCGGCGCAGGAATCCGGCGTGGGCGGCGAGCTCGCGGAGAAACTGGCCCTCGAGCGGGCCTCCCCTCACCAGGGCGGGGTAGATCCCGCACAGCGACCAGGCACGCAGTGCCGTCGGGTAGGGGTGCCAGCACGGCCCGCGCCCCGGGCGGATGGCCGCCGCCCAGGATTCCCATATCGGGTTGAACGACGCCCGCGCCGCCGCCCGCTGATCCGCTGCGTCGTCGCGGGCAGCCAGGCCCCAGGCCCAGTCCCAGTAATACAGGTGGAAGCGCCACAGCAGCGGCGCGCCCGCCATCGTCCAGTCGGCGGCCGGCCA
>DATCGA010000360.1:0-3451 GCA_036509215.1 Trebonia sp. | reverse complement strand
ATGCGGGCCTGCGAGGTCGGGCACCACGTCGTGGGCTACGACGTGGACGAGGCCCGGGTGAAGCTGCTCGGGGCCGGGGAGTCCTACATCGAGGACGTGCCCGCCGGGGACCTGAAGCAGGCCCTGGAGAGCGGCCGGTTCCTGCCGTCTACCGACGAGGCCGCGTGCGCCGGTTTCGATGTTGCGGTCGTGGCCGCGCCAACGCCGCTGCGTGACGGCCTGCCCGACCTGACCTACCTGGAGAATGCCTCCCGCACGCTCGCGAGGCACCTGCGCGCGCGGGCGACCGTCGTCGTCGAGTCCACCTCGTACCCGGGTACCACGCAGGAGAAGGTGCTGCCGTTGCTCGAGGAGGGGTCGGGGCTGGTCGCGGGCCGGGACTTCCACCTTGGCTTCAGCCCGGAGCGCATCGACCCGGGCAACGCCACGTGGACGCTGGTCACCACGCCGAAGATCGTCTCCGGGATCGACGCGGACTCGCTGGGGGTGATCAGGGCCTTTTACGACACCATCGTGGACCAGACCGTGGTGGTCTCTTCGCCGCGCGAGGCGGAGCTGGCCAAGCTGGTGGAGAACACCTTCCGGCACGTGAACATCGCCCTGGTCAACGAGCTGGCCATGTTCGCCCATGACATGGACATCAACGTCTGGGAGTCGATCGAGGCGGCGTCCTCCAAGCCGTTCGGGTTCATGCCGTTCACCCCGGGCCCGGGGGTGGGCGGGCACTGCCTGCCCATCGACCCGTCCTACCTCTCGTGGCGGGTGGAGCGCGCGCTCGGCAAGAGCTTCCGGTTCGTCGAGCTGGCCGACGATATCAACCGCCACATGCCGGACTACGTGGTGAACCGGATCATGATGTCGTTCAACAACCGGGGTCGCGCGGTCCGGGGCGCCCGCATCCTGCTGCTCGGGCTGGCCTACAAGAAGAACACCGGCGACGCCCGGGAATCCCCGGCGGTCCGGGTCGCGCAGTTGCTCACCACGATGGGTGCGCAGCTGCGGGCGGCCGACCCGCACGTGGTGGAGGGCACCGCCGTGGACGGCCTGGTGCCGCGGGTCGAGCCAACTGCGGCCGAGCTCGCCGACGCCGACGCTGTCGTGCTGCTCACCGACCACGATGCGTTCGACTACCCGGCCATCCGGGAGCACGCCCAGTACGTCTTCGATTGCCGGCGCCGGCTGGCCGGGCCGAACGTCGAGACCCTCTGAGCTGATCATGCGCATCATCTGCGTCGCTGGCGCGCGGCCTAACTACATGAAGGTCAAGCCGGTCATGGACGCCCTGGAAGCCGCCGGGGCGGAGGTCATCCTGGTGCACACCGGGCAGCACTACGACGCGGCCATGAACGACGTGTTCTTCACGGAACTCGGCATCCGGCGGCCGGATCATTTCCTCCAGGTCGGCTCGGCCAGCCAGGCCGTGCAGACCGGCCGGGTGATGGCCGCGTTCGAGCCGCTGGCCGGGGAGCTGCGTCCCGACGCGGTGGTGGTCGTCGGCGACGTCAACTCCACCGTGGGCTGCGCGCTGGTCACGGCCAAGTCCGGCGCCCTGCTGGCGCACGTGGAAGCCGGATTGCGCAGCCGTGACTGGGATATGCCCGAGGAAGTCAACCGGGTCGTCACCGACCGGCTGAGTGACTACCTGTTCGCGCCGTCCGCGGACGCGGTGGACAACCTGCGCGCCGAGGGCTACCGGCCCGACCAGATCCACCTGGCCGGCAACGTCATGGTGGACACCCTGCTGGCCAACCTCGACCGGGCCCTGACCTCGGACGTGCTGTCGCGGCTTGGCCTCAGCAGCAGCGGGTACGCCCTGGTGACCCTGCACCGCCCGGCGAACGTGGACGACCCCGGGGCGCTGGCCACCCTGCTGTCTGCGCTCGATGAGGTGGCGCAGGCGTGCCCGATCGTGCTCCCGGCACACCCGCGTGCCGCCGGGCAGCTGCGCGAGTACGGCCTGTCTGAGCAGGTGCGGATAATACCGCCGGCCGGCTATCTCGATTTCGTCGCTCTGCAGGCGTCGGCCCGCCTGGTGCTCACCGATTCCGGCGGGGTGCAGGAAGAGACCACCGTGCTGGGCGTGCCGTGCCTTACCCTCCGGGACAACACCGAGCGTCCGGTCACCTTGACCGAGGGAACCAACCAGCTGGTCGGACGGGACCGGGAGCGCATCGTCAAGACCGCGCTGAGCGTCCTGGACGCACCGCCGCCGCGGCGCTGCCCCGCGCTCTGGGATGGCCGGGCCGGCCAGCGCATCGCGGCCACGCTGCTGTCCGGCGGAGGGCCAGCCGGGCACCCGCGGCCGACCGACCTGGGCGGCTAGCTGACCTGGCGGCTAGTGCCCTGGCCACGCACGTTCACCGGGGTCGGCAAGACACCTGGGAGGCATGCTTCATCACCGCCGAGGGCGCGCTGGCCGGGCTGGCTGCGGCCCCCGACCCGAGCGCTGAGAGAACGGGCCGCACGGTGTCGGTGACCGGCTTGAGTGCCTCGTCGCGGGGCAGCTCGCCAATTCGGGGCGGGACGTCGGCGTCGATCGCGTCGGCGACGGCGTAGAGCGCCGCGGTCAGCTGGTGTACCGCGTCGGGTGACGGGGCGGGCGCACCGCGGCGGATCGCTACGTCGGCGGCGGTCGTCGCGTCGGCTACCTCGCCGAGCGCGATGATCGCGGGCCACCAGGCCGACGCGCGGCGGCTCACGGCCGCTGGCTCGGACATGGCCCGCTGGTACTCCCCGTGCAGGTCGCCCAGAGCGCGGTAGGCATCGCGGCGCGGCTGCCATCCGCGGCCGCCGGATCCGGATCCGGGATGAGCGCCGCCTCCATGAACCGGCAGATGTCGCGCAGCGTGGCGGCGAACTGCCGTGGCAGGTGCGAGTGCCAGCTGCTCGGCCACGACACGTACCCGACGAGTAGCACGATCGCGCAGCCGAGCAGCGTGTCGACCAGCCGTTGTTCGGGGAGCCGCCAGCTGGCGGGCGCCAGCAGGTCGATCAGCAGCACGACCAGCGGGGTCATGAACGTGGCCGCCAGGCCGTAGTTGCGGAGGCGCCCGTACGGCTGCCCTGCCGCCAGCACGGCTATCGGGAACAGCAGCCACGGCCCGTACGGAACCGCGCCCAGGATGACGGCGCCCAGCACCACGCCGACGATCGTGCCGATGCCGCGCTGCAGGGCGCGGACGAACACCGAGCCGTTGTCGGGCTTCACCACGACGGCGACGGTGAGTACCACCCAGTAGGACCGCTGCAGCGGAAGCACCTCGCTCGCCACGGCGGCCACGCCGACGCACACCATCAGCCGGATGGTGAAGGTCCATGCGAGCCGTCCGCCCCGAAGCTGGTCGAGCAGGGTGCCGAGCACGGCCCGGGCGCGCTCGCGCAGCGGTGCCCGCTACGCCGGCTCGGGCGGCGTGGCGGGCGTCCACGCGATAGTGCGCGCGAGGGCCGCCAG
>DATCGA010000359.1:0-30852 GCA_036509215.1 Trebonia sp. | reverse complement strand
CGGCCCGCGCCGCCGGCGTCGCGGTCCCGTCCGCCGGCTCGCGCCGTGGGTCGCGGTGCTGGTGATCGTGGTCCCGCTGGCGATCGGCATCCTCCACGTCTGGGACATCTACCAAGCCAAGGTGCACCCGGCCGACTACACCGGGCCCGGCATCACGCCGACCGTGACCGTCCAGGTGACCAGCGGCGAGAGCGCCGAGCAACTGGCACCGACGATGCTGAAGGACGGCGTGGTCGAAAGCACCCGCGCGTTCGTCCTCGCGGCCGAGAACAGCGCCCACCCGACCGGCCTCGAGCCCGGCTTCTTCGTCCTCAACAGCCACATGCAGGCCACCCTGGCCTGGGCGGCGCTGCTGAACCCGAAGAACCGGGACCAGGCGGTGGTGACGATCCCCGAGGGCAAGCGGGCGTCCCAGGTGCTCGCGATCGTGGCCAAGGAGACCAAGATCCCGCTCAAGGACTTCCAGACCGTGCTCGCCCACCCGTCCGCGCTCGGCCTGCCGTCCTCCGCCGACGGCAAGGCCGAGGGCTACCTGTTCCCGGCCACCTACCCGATCGAGCCGCACGAGACCGCGCTGCAGATCCTGCAGGCGATGGTGTCCCGGTTCAACCAGGAGGCGACCGCGATCGACCTGCCGGCCGCGGCCAGCAGGCTCGGCCTGACCGAGAACCAGGTGATCATCGAGGCGTCGATGGCCCAGGCCGAGGGCGGCTCGGTCTCCGACTACCCGAAGATCGCCGAGGTCATCAACAACCGGCTGCGGATCCACATGGCCCTGCAGTTCGACAGCGTGCTGCTGTACGGGCTCAACGCGTACGCGATCAACGTCACCGACAAGCAGATCGCCACGCCCGGCCCGTACAACGACTTCGAGCACGCCGGCCTCCCGCCGGGCCCGATCTCGAACCCGGGCGACGCGGCGATCCAGGGCATCCTGCACCCGGCCACCGGCAACTGGATCTTCTTCCTCACCGAGACCGGCGGCAAGTCCGTGTTCTCCGCGACCCCGCTGAAGGGCCAGTAGGCCCGATGAAGACGGCCGTGCTCGGCAAGCCCATCGCCCACTCGCTCTCGCCCGCGCTGCACCGCGCGGCCTATCGCGAGCTCGGCTTCGACGACTGGACCTACGACCTGGTCGAGTGCGACGAGGCCGGCCTGGCCGAGTACGTGCGCAGCCGGGACTGGCAGTGGGCGGGCCTGAGCCTGACCATGCCGCTCAAACCGGCCGTGCTGCCGCTGCTCGACCACGTCGATCCGATGGCCGCCGCCACCGGCGGCGCCAACACGGTGGTGTTCCGCCCCGAGGGCCGCTACGGCTACAACACCGACGTGCAGGGCATCGTCGACGCGCTGACCGAGGCGGGCGTCCCCGCGCCCGGCAGCGTGACGATCATCGGCGCGGGCGCGACCGCCTGCTCGGCGCTGGCCGCCGTGGGCGAGCTCGGCGCGCCCGGGGCCGACGTCGTCCTGCGCGACCCGTCCCGGGCGGGCGCGGTGCTCGCGACCGCGCAGAAGCTCGGCCTCCAGGTCAGGCTCCGCCCGCTCGAAGATCAAGGGCAGGGCGATGCGGCGCCGCCCGACCTGCTCATCTCCACCGTCCCGGCTGGTGCGGCCGATCTTTTCTCCGAACGGACCGCGTTTTCACGCACCCCGCCGATGGCCGTCATGGACGTGGTCTACCACCCCTGGCCGACGCCCCTCGCCCGGGCCGCCGAAGCGGCGGGCGCGATCGTGGCCAGCGGCTTCGCCATGCTCCTGCACCAGGCCGCCGCCCAGGTCGAGCTGATGACCGGAAAGCCCGCCCCGCTCGAGGCGATGCGCCAGGCCGGCCAGGCCGAGCTGGCCGCCCGCGCCGCCAGCTAGAAAACCGCGTCCCGGCGGGCCACCTCGGCCGCGTCCCGGGCCAGCTCCACCGCGTCGGCGGCCTCGAAGTCGCCCCGCTCGCGCAGCCCCGCGATCACGCCCTCGACGTCCTGGGCCGACCGGTTCTGGCTGAGCTTGGCCTTCGCCTCGATCCGGGTGACGACCAGCTCCACCCCGACGATCGCGCGCAGCTGCCCCTCGATGAACGTCCGGGGCGCGTCGTCAACCGACCACGGATGGTCCCGGTAGGCCTCGTGCTTGCGCGTCAGCCGCCGCACCAGGTCCTCCACCCAGACCGGGTCGTCGTGCACGACCAGCTCCCCGTACACGTGCGCGGTCATGTAGTTCCAGGTCGGCACCACCCGCCCGTGCTCCCGCTTGGACGGGTAGAACCCCGGGGTGATGTACGCGTCGCCCGGCCCGCGCACGATCGCGAGGGCCTCGCCGGTGACGGGCAGCCTCCACTGGTCGTTGTTGCGCGCCACGTGCCCGTGCAGCGCCCCGCGCTCGCCCGCCGCCGGCACCCACACGAACGGCAGCATGGTCGCCACCAGTCCCTGGGGCGTCACCGTGACCAGATCAGCCGCCCCGTGGTTGCAGAGCAATTCGTCAACAAGCGCCTCATCAGGCGAAAAATGGGCAGGTATGTACATGCGGCCCTCCGATCGCGTCCAGCTTAACCGCCCGGCGCTGACAGAAATACTCGGAAACACGGCCGTCACCTGTTGAAATAGGCGTGGAACAGCCGGTGCTTACGCTGGAGGACGTGGCGGACATTTTCGATGGTTACCGGCTCGCCGAGGCCTGGGACGAGATGTTCGCGGCCCCCGGCAAGCCCCGTGCCTCCTACGACGCGCTGGTCTCGGTGCTCCAGCCGATGGACCCGGCCGAGCTGCGGTACCGGGCCGACCAGCTCGCGCGGGTGTTCACCGACCGGGGGGTCACCTACGACTTCGCCGGCGAGGAGCGGCCGTTCCCGCTCGACCTGATACCGCGGGTCATCGACGCGGTCGAGTGGGACCTGGTCAGCCGGGGCGTCCGGCAGCGGGTGAAGGCCCTGGAAGCCTTCCTCGAGGACGTCTACGGGCAGGGCAAGGCGTTCGACGACGGCGTGGTCCCGTGGAGCCTGGTCTTCACCAGCGAGAAGTTCCGCCGCGAGGTGGCAGGCATCAGGCCGCCGAACGGCGTCCGGGTGCACGTGGCCGGCATCGACCTGATCCGCGACGAGCAGGGCAAGTTCCGGGTGCTCGAGGACAACGTGCGGGTGCCGAGCGGCGTCAGCTACGTGATCGAGAACCGGCTGGCGATGACCAGGACGTTCCCCGCCCTCTTCGCCGACCAGCGGATCCACCACGTCGAGGAGTACCCGAGCAGGCTGCTCAACGCCCTCAGAAATGCCGCCCCGGAGGGCGTGGCCGACCCGTTCGTGGTCGTGCTCACCCCCGGCGTGCACAACGCCGCCTACTTCGAGCACACCCTGCTCGCCCGGCTGATGGGGATCGAGCTGGTCGAGGGCCGCGACCTGTTCTGCTGGCGCAACCGGGTGTACGTGCACACCACCCACGGCCGGCGGCCGGTCGACGTCATCTACCGGCGGGTCGACGACGACTGGCTCGACCCGCTGCACTTCCGCCCCGACTCCGTCCTCGGCTGCCCCGGCCTGCTCAACGCGGTCAGGCACGGCACCGTGACGGTCGCCAACGCGGTCGGCAACGGCGTCGCCGACGATAAGCTGATTTATACCTATATGCCGGACCTGATCCGCTACTACCTGGCCGAGGAGCCGCTCCTCGAGAACGTGGAGTCGTACCGGCTGGACGACCCCGAGATCCTCGACTGGGTCCTGTCCAACGCCGAAACCCTGGTCCTGAAGCCGGTCGACGGCGCCGGCGGGGCCGGCATCGTCATCGGGCCGGCCGCCACCGGCGAGGAGATCGCCGCAGTCAAGGCCGAGGTCAAGGCGAACCCGCGCGGCTGGATGGCGCAGCGCCCGGTCGCGCTGTCCACCTCCCCGGTGCTGATCGGCGAGAAGCTCAGCCCCCGCCACATCGACCTGCGGCCGTTCGCCGTCAACGACGGGAACGACGTCTGGGTCCTCCCCGGCGGCCTGACCCGGGTGGCGCTGCCGGAGGGAGAGCTCAAGGTGAACTCCAGCCAGGGCGGAGGCTCCAAGGACACCTGGGTGCTCGACGCCACGGTCCGTTCGGACGAGAGCCCGAAGAGCCGAAGCGAACCCGCAAGCCCGCAGACCGCCCCCGCCAGCGGACCGGAGCTGGTCGTCGTCAGCCGGCAGAGCGGCCCCGAGCAGTGAATCCTCTTTTCTTTGATGTCGCCGGCACATTGAGCCTTGCCCGTAGCGGCAAAGAAAAGAGGGTTCAGTGAACAGCGAGCTGCTCAGCCGCATCGCCGAGACGCTCTACTGGACCGGGCGGTACGTGGAGCGGGCCGACGACACCGCCCGGCTGATCGACGTGTACGTGCACCGGATGCTGGGCGAGAACGGGACCGACTCCGACGCGGCCTGCCGGGCGCTGTTCGGCATCCTCGGGGTGTCGGTCGAGGACGCGGCCGAGCAGCTCGATATCGACACCGTGCTCTTCCGGCTGGTGTTCGAGGCGCAGGCGCAGAGCGCGATCGCCGGCTCGATGCTCGGCGCGCGGGCCGGCGCGCGCGGCATCCGCGATGTCATCTCGAGCGAGATGTGGGAGTGCCTCAACGTCACCGCGCACGGGCTGTCGGGCCAGAAGCGGGCCGCCGAGCGCCTCGGCCCGCACGTCTACCTGCGCTACATCAGGGAGCGGGCGGCGCTGTTCTTCGGCCTGGCCGACTCGACGATGAGCCACGACGACGCCTGGCGGTTCCTCGTCCTCGGCCGGTCGCTTGAGCGGGCCGACATGACCGCTCGGCTGCTGCTGGCCCGGATGTCCGCCCCCGACGACCTCGGCTGGACGGTGCTGCTGCGCGCCTGCGGCGCCCACGAGTCGTTCATCAGGACCCACGGCTGGGCGGCCGAGTCCGACCGGGTGGCCGAGTTCCTGCTGCTCGACCGGCTCTTCCCCCGCAGCGTGGTGTTCGCGCTCAGCACCGCCGAGGAGTGCCTGGCGGCGCTCAACCCGGGCGCGGTCAGGGCCGGGGTCGACGACCCGGCCCGGCGGCCGGTCGGGCGCCTGCGGAACCGGCTCGAGTACGCCGACCCGAAGCAGCTCACGGCCCAGCTGCCCGAGCTGATCTCCACGCTGCAGGCGACGTGCGTCGAGGCGGGCGAGGCGATCGCCAAGCGGTACTTCCAGTACGAGGCCCCGGTCACCTGGGAACGAGGCGGCTGAGTCGTGAGCTGGCGACTGAAGATCGAGCACACCACCAAGGTCGTCTACACGGGTCCGGTCAGGACCTCGTTCAACGAGGCGCGGATGACCCCGCTCACCCTGCCGACGCAGACGACCCTGGAGTCGCGGGTGACGGCCGGTCACGGCGTACCCGTCTGGACCTACAACGACTACTGGGGCACCCACGTCTCCGTCTTCGACCTGCCCGATCCGCACGACGACCTGATCATCCAGGCGGTCTCGACGGTGGAGACCGAGCCGTTCCCCGGCATCCCCGCCGCCGACACCCGGCCCGGCTGGCCGGAGCTCCGCCAGCGCGCGCGGGAGGGAAGGCTGCTGGAGCTCGTGCTGCCGACGGCGCTGACCACGGTGGCGCAGGAGATCTCGGAAGCGGCGATCGCCGAAATCTCCGGCAGCGCCCTCGGCCCCGACCAGGCCGCCGCCGCGATCTCCGCCCGCGTGCACGGCCACGTCACCTACCTGCCCGGCGCGACCGGGGTGCGGACCAACGCCCAGGAGGCGTGGGACAAGGGCCAGGGCGTCTGCCAGGACATGGCCCAGATCGCGGTCTCCCTGATGCGCGCCGCGGGCCTCCCGGCCAGGTACGTCTCCGGCTACCTGCACCCCGACCCGGAGGCCGAGCCCGGCAGCAAGTCGATCGGCCAGTCGCACGCCTGGGTCGAGTACTGGGCCGGCGGGTGGACCGCGCTCGACCCCACCAGCGGCGCGCCGGTCGGCGAGCGCCACGTCGCCGTCGCCCGCGGCCGCGACTACGGCGACGTCCCGCCGCTGAAGGGCATCTACCACGGCCCGCCCGACAGCGACATGCAGGTCACGGTCGAGGTCACCCGCCTCGCGTAAAAAAGCAAATCAAGATCAAATCCGTTTTATCGAACGGTCGCGTGGCCCCACGTCCGCGTTCAACTCATTCTGTCGTCCTGGCCGGCCGCCAAATCGCCCGCGCTCCTTTACGATGGAAGCGGCGGCCGCGCCCGCCCGCTCTGAGCCGGAGCGCCACCCACGCTGGATCCGGTGTCGAGGACAAGGGTCACCGACTCGCGCGTTTTCCCTGGAGGCTCAGCCCGCGACGTCCTGGCGGGGTGCGTGGGGCCCGGCCGAAGGGACACCCAATGACCTCCGATCATGCCCGCAAGCAGGCGATCAGAGCGCGGATGACCGCCACCGGCGAGCCCTACAGCGTCGCCGCCCGCGCCCTCGCCGCCGCCGAACCCGCCACCCCCGAAGCCGCCACCCCCGAAACCGCCACCCCCGAAACCGCCGCCTCCGAACCCGTAGCCGCCCGCCCCGTTGCCGATGCCGGATCCGCCGCCGCCGCAACCGCTGCCGGGGCACTGGCCGACGTCATCGCCTGCGCCAGCCGAACGCTGGCGGCCTCGAGCGCCAGGATCCAGATCGCGACCGACACCGATCCCGACCGGGAACTAGAACGGATCCAGCGCCGCCGTCCCGGGCTCATCGGCAGGCTGGCCGGGCGCGCCGCCCGCGGGGCCTGGGGACGGATCGCGCCCGACATCGACCCGGCCGAGGTCCGCGAGCTGTTCCTGCATCAGCTCGGTGCGGGCTTCGTCGAGCCCGCGGCCGGCCGGTACCTGATCGACTGGGGCAACTGGGCGCAGGTGCTCACCGACGGCAGGCGCTTCAGCGGCGCGTCCGGCGCGCCGCTCGGCCCCCGCTACGAGAACCGGCCCGGGCGTCCCCGACGGGACGATCCGCTCGACACCCTCCGCCGGCTGCTGGGCGCGACCGCCGCCCGCTGGGCCGGCCAGGAGACGGTGCGCTGGACGCCCTGCCGGGTGGTCACGACGACGGCGGGCCAGGACGAGTTCACGGTCTGGATCGACGACCTGCGCATCCACCGGTTCCGAACCGTGAACTGCGGGCCGGGCCGGTCCGCCCTCGCGACCACGACCGAGACGGTCGAGCTGTGGGACTTCGGCGTCCCGGTCGACGAGCTCAACTGGACGCGCCTGCCCAGCTTCCGCACGCCGCGGTAACGCTTGCCGCTGGCCTTTGGCCGGCTCTCAGCCCGCCAGCAGCGCGCGGACGCGGGGGACGACCTCGGTGCCGTAGAGCTCGATGTTGGTCATCAGGGCGGAGTGCGACAGCGCCCCCATGCCGTACTTGAGGTCGAACCGGCTGGCGCCGAGCGCCCGCATGATCGACGCGATCTTCGGCGCGACGGTCTCCGGCGAGCCGACCACGAGCGACCCGTCCGGCCCGATCTCGCGCCGGAACGACGCCTCGGTCGGCGGCGCGTACCCGCGCTCGATCGCCCGCTGGCCGAACATGTCCCGGTACCGGGGCCAGAACAGCTCGTACGCCTCCTGGTCGGTGGCCGCGACGTGCCCCGGGATGTGGATCCCGACCGGCAGCGGCTCCCGCCCGAAGTGCGCCAGCGCCCGGGCGTAGAGCGCGGAGAACTCCGCGAACCGGGCCGGCTGGCCGCCGATGATCGCGATCATCAGCGAGAAGCCGTGCCGGGCGGCGCGGACGACCGACTCGGGCGAGCCGCCGACCCCGATCCAGGTCGTGAGCTTCCCGTCCTCCAGGTGCGGCACCACGTCCTGCTTGACCAGCGGCGCGCGGGTGGTGCCCTCCCAGGTGACCGGCCCGCCCAGCAGCAGCTCGGCGAACAGCGCGGTCTTCTCGTCGAACAGGACCTCGTAGTCGTTCAGGTCGTAGCCGAACAGCGGGAACGAGTCGACCGACGACCCGCGCCCGAGGATGACCTCGGCCCGCCCGCTGGAGACCGCGTTCAGCGTCGAGTACCGCTGGAACACCCGGACCGGGTCATCGGAGCTGAGCACGGTGACCGACGACCCGACGCGGATCCTGCTGGTCCGGGCCGCGATCGCGGCCAGCGCGACGTCGGCCGCCGACAGCGGCACGTCGTCGGTGTGGTGCTCGCCGATCCCGAAGAAGTCGATCCCGGCCCGCTCGGCGAACACGCCCTCCTCGACCACGTCCCTGATCGTCTGCGCGTGCGAGAGCCGGCGCCCGCCGTCGTCGCTCGTCGTGTCGCCGAACGTGTTCAGCCCGAACACCAGCGGGAACCCGCCCGCCCCGACCCCATCCGCCATAGCCAACGCCTCCTTTTAATGACACGTCAACTATATGCGAGCGGCCGAGGAGGCGATCCGGACCGTCCCCCTTCGGGCGGCAGCAGGCCTACGAGGGCTCGCCGTAGAGCGCATTCAGGCCGACGAGAAGGATCCTTCCTCGGCTGCCCCCGGCTTCCGCTGTCAGCTCATCGGTGAAACCCGAGGTGCCGAACAGGCCGAGGACGGCATCGGCGGCGCCGTGGCCGTCGGCCGTGAGCAGTTCGCGCAGATGCTCCAGCCTGCGCAACTCGGCCAGCCCGGGCCGGCGGTCGCGGTGCTTGGCCTCGCCGATGAACACGACCGGCGTGCGCGGGGTCCGCGGGCGGGTCCCGCGCGCGAGCCCCAGCACGTCGATCTCGTGGCCCGTCCTATGCTCGCGGCAGGCGATGACGGTCTGGCCGACCGGGCCGACCGCGAGGCCGGCCTCGGCAGCGGCGTAGCGTGCGGTCCACTCAGCGGCGAGCGCCTCGAAGTGCGGCCCCAGGATCTTGGATTCGACGGTGTGCGCGGCCTCGGCCCAGACCTGGTGCGCCCGTCCGGCTTCAAGATCGGCCAGGTAGGGCTGGATGACGAGCTGGTGCAACCGGACCATCGGGTCCGCCACGGTCACGACCGGACGCCGGTCAAGCAGCAGGTCCTGGCTGCGATCGATGAATCCGGCCGAGGCCAGCGTGGTCATCTGGTGTTCCAGCGACGTCGCCGGGCGGCCGAGCAGGCCGCCGATCTTGGTCGGTGACGACTCGCCGGCCGCCACCGCGGCGAGCACCGAGCTGTAGACGCCGGTGTCGCGGATGCGCGGATCCTCGTGCACGACCCGGCTCGCCTCGTCGAACAGCGGCATGGACGGCCGCATCACATTCCGTGCCAGCCACTCGCCGAGGCGGGCGGGACTCTCGGGAACGCGGGGGTCCGGCACCAGCTCCCGGTAGCCGGGGGTGCCGCCGATCACGGCGTTGTGCGCGAACGCGGCAGCGGGATTGTCGATCCCCCAGTACGCTCGCGCGTCCCGGTAGCCAAACGCCCGGACCCGCAGCTCAAGCGCCGCGCGACCGCGCAGCGCCCTGGTCCCCGACAGCAGATCCCCCATGACCGAGATCGCCGACCCGCACAGGACCAGGCGCAGCGGCGGGGCCTGCGATCCCGAACCCGGTCCCAGGTTGTCGTAGAGGGACTGCACAATCGACGGGAGTCCAGCGGTTTCCCTGGTCAGGTACGGGAACTCGTCAAGCACCAGCAATCCGGGTGCCCCGTCCGAGCGGGATCGCGCCGCCATCATCTCCGCGGCGGTCTGCAGGGCCGGCTCCCAGCCGTCGAAACCGAACGCGCTGGCCGACAGGCCCGACCAGGCCGCGAGCGAGTCGCCGAACCGGCGCAGCGAGACCGCCTCGGCCTGCTCGGTCGCCAGGTGATAGAGCCCCCCCGCACCGTCCGCGAGCCGCCGCAGCAAGTACGACTTCCCCTGCCTGCGTCGGCCGTAGACAACGGCGATGCGCAAACCCGGCAATGGCGAGAGCGCGAACTCGGCCAGGTCGGCCCACTCCGCATCCCGGTCGAAGACGTCCGACGGCTTGCCCAAGAGCTCGATGTCCATCACCGCCTCACCTAGCACGATTATACTTATATTAACCGTAGTCGTGCTAGCCGTCATGACAGCGACGCGGAAACTACGTTGTGGCCGGGATTAGCGGCGAACTAGGGTGCACCGGTGACCCAGACTCCGGACTTCGCCAGCAAGCCCACCCTCACCGGCGAGCGGGTGATTCTGCGCCCGTACATCGACGCCGACCTCCCGGCCGTGCGCGAGGTCATGGCCGATCCCGACCTGCTCCGGCTGACCGGGACCATTCACGACGAGGCGGAGGCCCTCGCGCCCATCAGCCCGGAGGAAGAGCAGCTCCGGCTGGACTGGTTCAACACCCGCAACGACCAGGACGACCGGCTCGACTTGGCGATCGTCGACAAGGCGAGCGGCGCCTGCGTCGGGGAGGCGGTCCTCAACCAGTGGGACCCAGGGAACCAGAGCTGCAACTTCCGCATCCAGATCGGCCCGGCCGGCCAGAACCGCGGCCTCGGCACCGAGGCGACCCGGCTGATCGTCGGCTACGGGTTCGAGAAGCTTGGCCTGCACCGCATCGCGCTGGAGGTCTACGCCTTCAACCCGCGCGCCCGCCGCGCCTACGAGAAGGCCGGCTTCCGGGCCGAGGGAGTGCTCCGCGAATCACTGCGCTACGGCGATCAGTGGATCGACGCGACCGTGATGTCCATCCTCGCCCCCGAGTGGCCCCCGGAGTAAGGCAACCGTTACGGCGGCGGAATACACGAGCGGCCGCCAGTGCTGATAACCTGTAGTCATTGACCAGTCCGGTGCGTGACGCGTACCGGGCGTGCAAGCGGAGGACCACCTCCCACCTGGCCAACCCCTGGGGTCGGCGGGTTCGGCTGCTTCCTGGCTCGCCAGGCGAGCGGCACGGCACGGTCGCCAGCGTAGCTGGTCGGCGATGCCGTAGACGTGGTAGCCCCGCAGCGCACAGCGCCGAGCGGGGCTTTTCCGTTTGGCCGCAGGTCAGGGCGGAAAAGCTGGCGCCGGAAGTCGGTGGCAGCGGCACACAGCGAAGCCGGGAAGCCGGCAACAGATGAGGCTCTGGAGGTCACATCAGCGTCGAAACGCGCATCAACGACCGCATCCGCACCCCTGAGGTCCGACTCGTCGGCGCCAAGGGCGAGCAGATCGGGATCGTCTCGATTACCGAGGCGCTCCGGCTGGCTCAGGAGGCGGACCTTGACCTAGTCGAGGTCGCCCCGACCGCGCGGCCCCCGGTCTGCAAGCTCATGGACTACGGAAAGTTCAAGTACGAGGCCGCGCTCAAGGCGCGGGAGTCGCGCAAGAACCAGACGCAGACCATCGTCAAGGAGATCAAGCTCCGCCCGAAGATCGACCCGCACGACTACGGCACCAAGCGGGGCCACGTCGAGCGGTTCCTCAAGGCGGGGGACAAGGTCAAGGTGACGATCATGTTCCGCGGTCGTGAGCAGTCCCGGCCCGAGCTCGGGTTCCGGCTGCTGCAGAAGCTGGCCGATGACGTGCAGGAGCTCGGCTTCGTCGAGTCGCAGGCCAAGCAGGACGGCCGGAACATGATCATGGTGATCGGCCCGCACCGCCGCCCGCCCGAGCGCAAGGCCGCCGAGCGGCCCGCGCAGTCGGAAGCGGAGCCGGAGCCGGAGGCGCAGCCGAGCCCGGTGCCGAGCCCGCGCAGCCAGGCCTCGTCCGAGTCCGCGGCCCCGGCCGCGGTCGAGACGCAGGCACCCGCGTCGACTGACGCATAGAGGTTTACCCCGGCTAACGGGGAGAGGGCGGCCCGGTCGGGCGCAGGTCACGACCGGGCCGCATCATGACGCTGCCTATGAGCAGCGCAGAGTTGCATAGGAGACGGCGACCATGCCGAAGATGAAGACGCACACCGGCGCCGGGAAGCGGTTCAAGCTCACCGGCACCGGCAAGGTGACGCGGCAGCGTGCCAACCGGGCGCACTACAACGAGCACAAGTCCTCCCGCATCACCCGGCGGCTCTACGGCCGGGTCGAGCTCGCCCCGTCCAACGTGCGCGCGATCAAGCGACTGCTCGGCAAGTAGCCGATCCCCTAGTAACCGTCGCCCCAGAGGGAGATTGAACGATGGCACGCGTCAAGCGTTCGCTTAACGCCAAGAAGAAGCGCAGGGTTGTCCTCGAGCGTGCGAAGGGCTACCGCGGCCAGCGGTCCCGGCTGTACCGCAAGGCCAAGGAGCAGCTCCTCCACTCGATGACCTACGCCTACCGCGACCGCAAGGATCGCAAGGGCAACTTCCGCCGGCTGTGGATCCAGCGCATCAACGCGGCCGCGCGCGCGAACGGGCTGACCTACAACCGCTTCGTGCAGGGCCTCAAGGCGGCCGGCGTCGAGGTCGACCGCAAGGTGCTGGCCGACCTCGCGGTCCACGACGCGGTGGCCTTCGCCGCGCTGGTCGAGGTGGCGCGCCAGGCGCTCCCCGAGACCGTCGGCGCCGCAGCGTAACCCGCTGCCCCGCGTCGCAAAGCAGTGAGCAGGTAAGAAAAGCACGCTATACGCGTGCTTTTCTTACGTGTGAGAAAAAGTAATTTTCGCCACCAGCTAACGAGGCCATTGGCATGTACGCGACCGCTAGCGCCACCCGGATAAAGGCCGCCCGGCGGCTGACCAAGCGAGCGCTCCGCGAGCGCGAGCGGTCCTTCCTGGCGGAGGGGCCGCAGGCCGTCTCCGAGGCGCTGGCGACCGGGGCGCGGGTCAGCGGGCTGTTCGTCACCGGGCCGGCCGAGGCCAAGCACGCCGACCTGGTCGGCGCGGCCGAGGACGCCGGGATCGAGGTGCAGCTGGTCAGCGGCGAGGTGATGGGCGAGCTGGCGCAGACCATCACCCCGCAGGGCCTGCTGGCCGTGTGCGACTTCGTGGACGTGCCGCTCGACCGGCTCGGCGCCGGCCCGCTGCGGCTGGTGGCCGTGCTCGCCAACGTCAGGGACCCGGGCAACGCGGGCACCGTGCTGCGCACCGCCGACGCGGCGGGCGCGGACGCGGTCGTCTTCGCCGACGCGTCGGTTGACCTGTACAACGGCAAATGCGTGCGCGCGTCCGCGGGCAGCCTGTTTCACCTGCCGGTCGTGGCCGGCGGCCGGCTGCCGGAGACGATCGCGACCCTGAAGAAGGCCGGCCTGCGGGTCTTCGCGGCCGACGGCCGCGCGGGCGTCACCCTCGACGACCCGGCCACCCGCGCGTCCCTGTCGGCGCCGACCGCGTGGCTGTTCGGCAACGAGGCCTGGGGTCTGCCCGACGACCTGCTGGCGCTGGCCGACGAGTCGGTCGCGGTCCCGATCTACGGCCGCGCCGAGTCGCTGAACCTCGCCTCGGCGGCGGCGGTGTGCCTGTACGGGTCGGCCTCCGCGCAGCGGGCCGCGGCCGGCTTATCCGCCCCCGGCGCGGCGCGCGGGAACACATCGCGGGCTATTATGATTACGTCGCGTTGCGCCCCCTTAGGCGGCCGGCAAATCCCCGTGGCATTGGGTATTTACGCAATAACGTAGCGAAATCCCGCAGCGGAGCACTGTCGGTAAGGTACGTTTACGCGCTAGAGTCTGATCACATTCCGTCACCCGCATCACGGAACGCCGGTATCGGCCGCCTAGATGCGCCCCCTGCTGGACGGAGGCGTCGCAGTCGTGGAAGACAGCCAATCGGGCCCGGACACACGTACCCCCGGCGCGGCCGCGCCGACCCTGCTCGCGCCCGGCGTCGTGGCCGACGCCCAGGCGCAGATGGCCGACGAGCTGCCCGACGGCCTGGTGGTGGCCGACGACGCCGGCCGCATGGTCGTCTTCAACCGGGCCGCCGTCCGGCTCACCTCCATCGCCGCCGCCGAGGCGATCGGCAAGTACGTCTTCGACGTGCTGCCGTTCCGCGACGAGGACAGCCGCGACTGGTGGGTGTGCGTCGACCCGTACCACGGCCTGCCCACCCGCAGCCGCCACCCGGAGCGGTCCCTCTACCTGAGCGACGGCACCGAGCTGCTGGTCTCGGTCGGCTACGTGCGCGACGGCCGCTCGGGCCCGGTCCGCCGCCTCGTCATCACCCTGCGCGGCGCGCAGCAGCGGGCGCGGCTCGAGCGCAGCCGGGCCGAGCTCGTCTCCACCGTCGCGCACGAGCTTCGCTCCCCGCTGACCTCGGTCAAGGGGTTCACCGCGACGCTGCTGGCCAAGTGGGGCCGGTTCACCGACGACCAGAAGCGGGTCATGCTCGAGACGGTCAACGCCGACGCCGACCGGGTGACCCGGCTGATCACCGAGCTGCTCGACGTGTCGAGGATCGAGTCCGGCCGGATGGAGGTCCACCGCCAGCTGGTCGACGTGCCCGACCGGGCCAGGAGGATCATCGCCGGCCGGGTGGCGGCGGGCGAGGACGAGGACAGGTTCCGCCTCGCGGCCGCCCCCGACCTGCCGGAAACCTGGCTCGACGCCGACAAGATCGACCAGATCCTCGGCAACCTGGTGGAGAACGCGGTCAGGCACGGGGCTGGTATCGTGAGCGTCATGGTGGACAGCGTGCACGCGGGCGCCGGGGATCGTCCCGGCGCGATCGTCGTGTCCGTGCGCGACCAGGGGGAGGGCATTCCCCCCGAGATGGCGCTGAGGGTCTTCCGCCAGTTCTGGCGGGGCAAGCGCCGCGGCGGTACCGGACTTGGCCTGTACATCGTCAAGGGCCTGGTCGAGGCGCTCGGCGGCGACATCACCGTGGGCCGCGCCCCCGGCGGCGGGGCCGAGTTCCGATTTACCGTGCCCGCGGGCGCGCCCATCGCCTGAGCGGCTGTAACGCCGCCGCGACGAGATGGCGGGCAGCCGCGGGCTTTCCGCCGGTCAACGGTGCCTGCGCGACCGCTGGCGTGACGACGGTTTTCGCCGCCAACCGATAGGGTTCGGTGTGCTGGATGCGAGTCGCCACGGTCCGTTAGGGATGACTGTCTTTGAATCCCCGCGCCCACCGAGGACCTTCCAGCCGCCAAAAGCCACGAGGAAGCGAATGATGTCCGCACCAAATAAGAACTACGACCCGGTAGAGGTGACGGCCTTGACGGCGGATGAGGTTGAGCGCGCGGTCGCCGAGGCGCTCGCCGCCATCGCCGGGGCCAGGAACCTCGACGAGCTCAAGGAGGCGCGCCTCGCGCACGCCGGCGACAAGGCGCCGCTGTCGCTGGCGCGAGCCGAGATCGGGGCGCTGCCGCCGCAGGCCAGGGCCGACGCCGGCCGTCGGGTCGGCGCCGCCGTCGGCCGCGTCGCCGGCGCGGTCAAGGAGCGCCAGGAGCAGCTCGAGCGCGAGCGCGACGAGCAGGTCCTGATCACCGAGAAGGTCGACGTGACGCTGCCCGCCGACCGGACCCTGGCCGGTGCCAGGCACCCGGTCTCGATGCTGGCCGACAAGCTCGCCGACGTGTTCGTGGCGATGGGGTACGAGGTCGCCGAGGGGCCCGAGGTCGAGGCCGAGTGGTACAACTTCGACGCGCTCAACATCCCGCCCGACCACCCGGCCCGCGAGATGCAGGACACCCTGTTCATCGCGCCGCCCGAGGGGGCGGAGCGGTCGGGCATGGTGCTGCGCACCCACACCTCCCCGGTGCAGATCCGCTCGCTGCTCACCCGGCCGCTGCCGCTTTACGTCGTCAGTCCCGGCCGGGTGTACAGGAACGAGGCGCTCGACGCCACCCACCTGCCGGTCTTCTACCAGATCGAGGGCCTCGCGGTCGACGAGGGGCTGACCATGGCCGACCTGCGGGGCGCGATCCAGGCGTTCGTCGACGCGTTGTTCGGGGCGGGGCTGAAGACCCGCATGCGGCCGGACTACTTCCCGTTCACCGAGCCGTCCGGCGACGTCTCGATGGAGTGCCACATCTGCCGGGGCGAGTCGACCAAGCCGTCGGCCGAGCCGTGCCGGGTCTGCCGGTCGAGCGGCTGGATCGAGATCGCCGGCTGCGGGATGGTCAACCCGAGGGTGCTCGTCGCCTGCGGCATCGACCCCGACCGCTACAGCGGGTTCGCGTTCGGGCTCGGCATCGAGCGCGCGCTGATGCTGTCGCACGGCATCAACGAGATCAGGGACACCTACGACGGCGACGTGCGGTTCAGCCGGGCATTCGGGACGGAGATCTAACGGCGATGCGAGTACCCATTTCCTGGCTGCGCGAGTACGCGCCGATCCCCGCGCCGGCCGACGCGCAGGAGGTCGGCCGGCGGCTCACCGCGGCCGGCCTCGAGGTCGAGGCGGTCGAGCAGGTCGGCCACGACATCCGCGGCGTCATCGTCGCCCAGGTGATCACGGTCGAGGAGCTGACCGAGTTCAAGAAGCCGATCAGGTACTGCCGGGTCGCCGTCAGCGAGGCCGAGCTGACCGCCGACCCGGCCACGCTGACCGGCGTGATCTGCGGCGCCGCTAACTTCAAGCCCGGCGACCGGGTCGCGTTCGCCACTGTGGGGGCGGTCCTGCCGGGCGGCTTCGAGATCACCGCGGCCAAGAAGTACGACCGGATCTCCCAGGGCATGATCTGCGCGGTCGACGAGCTCGCGATCGGCGAGGACCACAGCGGCATCCTCATCCTGCCGCCGGACACCCCGCTCGGCGTCGACTTCGTCGAGTACGCCGGGCTGCGCGATGACGTGCTCGACATCACCGTGACCCCGGACCGGGGCTACGCCGTCTCTATCCGGGGCGTGGCGCGCGAGCTCGCCACCGCCTACCAGGTGCCCTACACCGACCCGGCCAGCACCTTCGTCCCCGGCGAGGACGCCTCCGGGCTGCCGGAAGACGACCACCCCGGGCGGGCCGGGGCCGACCCGGGCCAGGCGCCGTGGCCCGCCGCGATCGACGACCCGACCGCGTGCGACCGCTTCGTGCTGCGCGAGGTCCGGGGGTTCGACCCCGGCGCCCCGACCCCGCTGTGGATGCAGGTCCGGCTCGCCCGCTGCGGCATGCGCTCGATCTCGCTCGCGGTCGACGTCACCAACTACCTGATGATCGAGCTCGGCCAGCCGCTGCACGCCTTCGACCGGTCCAAGCTGAGCGGGCCGATCGTGGTCAGGCGCGCGCGGCCGGGCGAGACGCTGGTCACGCTGGACCACGTCACCCGCTCGCTGTACCCCGACGACATCCTGATCACCGACGACAGCGGGCCGATCTCGATGGCGGGCACGATGGGCGGCCTGGCGACCGAGATCGACGACGCCTCGGCCGACATCGTCATCGAGGGCGCCCACTTCAGCGACACCGGGACCGCGAAGATGTCGCGCCGCCACCGGCTGCACACGGAGGCGTCCTACCGGTTCGAGCGCGGGGTCGACCGCGAGCTGCCGCCGCGCGCCACCGCGCGCGCGGCCGCGCTGCTCGCGAGCCTCGGCGGGGCGACGATCGTGCCCGGCCTCACCCAGGCCGAGGCGCCGGTCGCGCCGGTGACGATCGAGCTGTCGGCCGACTACCCGGACCGGGTGGCCGGCGTCGTCTACGGCCTCGACACCGTCGTCGCCCGGCTGGAGGAGGTCGGCTGCGCCGTCCGCTCCACCCCGGCGTCGCACGAGCCCACCATCGCCCCGTGGCGGGCGCAGCCGCCCGGAGGCGCCGACCACCACGCCAAGCACGACCGTCAGCACACGGTCCTGCTGGTGACCCCGCCGTCCTGGCGTCCCGACCTGACCGACCCGGCCGACCTGGCCGAAGAGGTCATCCGCCTCGAGGGCTACAGCAACGTCCCGGTCCGCCAGCCCCGGGCGACGGCGGGCAAGGGCCTCACCAGCAGGCAGCAGGCGCTCCGCGCGGTCGCCCGCACGCTCGCCGACGACGGCTTCGTCGAGGTCCGGGCGGAGCCCTTCGGCCCGGCCGGCGACGCCGACCGGCTGATGTTCCCGGCCGACGACCCGCGGCGGGTCGCGGTCGCGGTCGCGAACCCGCTCAGCGATGACCAGCCGCTGCTGCGCACCACCCTGCTGCCCGGCCTCTTCCGCGTCCTCGCGCAGAACGTCGGCCGCGGTTTCGGCGACATCGCGCTGTTCGAGTCGGGCTTGGTCTTCCTTCGCCGGCCGGGCGCGCCGGGAGTCGCGCCGATCCTCGCCACCGACCGAGGGCCGACCGAGGCGGAGCTGGCGACGCTCGACGCGACGCTGCCGGAGCAGCCGCTGCGGATCGCGGGGGTGCTGGCCGGGCACCGCGAGCTGCCCGGCCCGTGGGGCCCCGGACGGGCCGCGACCTGGGCCGACGCGATCGAGGGGGCGCGCTCGGTGGCCGCCGTGGAGCACGTGGCGCTCGACGTCCGGGCGGCGGCGGAGCCGCCGTTCCACCCGGGCCGGTGCGCGGCTCTGTTCGTGTCCGCCGCCCCGGCCGACGCCGACGGGACGTCGCGCGAGTGGCTGGCGGGCTACGCGGGCGAGCTGCACCCGCGGGTGGTCGCGGCGTTCGGGCTGCCCGAGCGGACCTGCGCCTTCGAGCTCGACCTGGCCGTGATCGCGGCCGCCGCCGAGGCGGCCGGCCCGGTCCGCGGCCCGGCCTTGTCGGCCTACCCGCTCGCCACCCAGGACATCGCGCTGGTGGTCGGGCAGGACGTGCCCGCCGCTGACGTGGCGGCGGCGCTCACGGCCGGCGCGGGCGAACTGCTGGAGGACGTCCGGCTGTTCGACGTCTACACCGGCGCGCAGCTGGGCGCGGGGAACAAGTCGCTGGCGTACACGCTGCGGCTGCGCGCCCCCGATCGCACCCTCACCGCCGCCGAGGCGACGACCGCCCGCGACGCCGCCGTGGCCGAGGCCGCCCGGCGCACCGGGGCGGTGCTGCGGGCCTAGGGGCCGGTCCCATCGTTGGGCGTATCTGACGGCGCGCGGAGCCGTCAGATACGCCCATTTCGCCGTTCATGCCTATATGTCGCATTTCATGGCTTTGAGGGAGAGTATCCCGCCAACTTCCGTGACAGGTGAGGCGATTGAGAGAAGGTAACATTTAGGTAACGAAGGGTGGCGGCGACCGCGCGGGCGGCGCGACTGCAAACGCTTGCAGGACAGGCATTTCCCGTTCCCGCACGGCGTTTCCGACAAGTCGCCCGATGGCCCCTCCTGTCAGTGGGTAGCCATGTTTTGACAGTGCGCACGTGAAAACTGTGACAATGTGGGGTTAGCACCGTACGTTGCGCTATCCGGCGTGCTCAGCGCGGACAGCTACGGAAATCATTGCGTAGGTCAAGGAGGCCAGATGGTTCGCGCGCCCAGCTCCGTGTTCCACCACGGGTGGCCGCGTGTACGAGATTGGCCGGTTTGGACTGAGTCCAAACCGCTGATCGCCCTGTTGCTGGCCGTGGCCTGCGGTTATCTGGCCTGGATCGGCTACTACGCGGCCCGCTTCCACTTTCACCCGCAGAACATCGCGCTGTTCGCCGCGCTGCTGGCCTGCGTCGCCTTCTCGGTCGAGATGTCCCGCCGCGCCAGCGAGCCGGACGGCGTGGTGAAGGACGTGTACGCCGTCTGGGAACTCCCGATGGTGTTCCTGCTGCCCGGGCTCTACGCGCTGATCGTCCCGGCCATCAGGCTGACGCTGAGCCAGTGGCGGGTCAGGAAGGTGCCGGTCTACCGGCGGGTCTACACCGCCGCGACGATCGGCATCGGCTACGGTTGCGCGCGCTTTATCTTTATGTCGGTGCTGCCCGTCGGAGACCAGCCCCATAAATACCTGTGGGGCCACACCACGATGTGGCTGGCGGCGGCCGGGGCCGCCGCGATCGCCCAGTGGGCGATCAACCAGGGCCTGATCGGGTCTGCCTTCAAGCTGGCCAACCCGAACGCCAGGATCCGCGACGTGCTGTTCGGACGGGAGTCGCTGCACAACGACGCGACCGAGCTCTGCGCGGCGCTGCTCGTCGCCGTCGGCCTGACCGTCAGCTCGCTGACCCTGATCGTCGCGCTTCCGCTCACCACCCTGCTGCAGCGCTCCTTCCGGCACGCGCGGCTGCTGACCGAGGCCCGCGAGGACTCCAAGACCGGGCTGCTCAACGCCGCGACCTGGGAACGCGAGGCCGGCGCCGAGGTCGCTCGGGCCGTCAGGACCTCCTCGCCGCTGGCGGTGGCGCTGCTCGACCTCGACCGGTTCAAGCAGATCAACGACACCCACGGGCACCTGATCGGCGACGAGGTGCTGCGGCACGTCGCCGACACGATGACCGGGCTGCTGCGCGACTACGACCTCGCGGGCCGGTTCGGCGGCGAGGAGTACGTCATGCTGCTGCCGCAGACCCGCGCGCCGGACGCGTTCAAGATCGCCGACCGGGTGCGCGCGCACATCGCCCGGCTGCCGATCTCCACCACCGGGGGCGAGCCGGTACCGGTGACGGTCTCCATCGGCGTCGCGGCCCTCGACGCCGGGTCGAGCAGGGAGCTGACGGAGCTGCTGGCGGCGGCCGACGCCGCCCTCTACCGGGCCAAGGCCTCCGGCCGCAACCAGGTCCAGATGATCAGCACCAGCCGCGGGCTGAGCGCGGTGCGCTCGCCGGTCGACGACGAGCCGACTCCGGCCCCGGCCGGCGGCGGGTTCCGCGGCCCCGGCGCGCTCCCGCCCGAGACCGACTTCGACGAAGGCAAGCTCGGCCTCGACGGCGAATTCGGCCGCGACGAGTTCGACGACGGGTTCGCCGACGACGGGTTCGCCGGCGAGGACTTTCAGGTGCCGGACGAGGGCACCGCGAGCACCGCGACGACCTCGGCCTTCGCGGTGTGACACTCCGACGTGTTACCGGTCTGCAGCGCCTGCGTGGTCGTGTACCCCTGGCAGGTCCAGCCGTCGACCGCCACCGGGGCGCCGCCGCCGTTACCGCGGACGTCGCCCTTCTTGATCATGGCCGCGTAGCTCTGCTCCACCCGGAGCGCGGCCGCGCAGTTGACCGCCCCCTTGGCCACCTGAATCACCACCGGCACGTTCACCGCCGTTCGCATGCTCCCGCAGGATGCCGCCGAGGTCGTTCCCGATCCGCCGGACGAGCACCCGGCCAGCGTCGACCCGACCGCCAGGGCCGCCACGGCGCCGATCGCCGTCAGCCGTCGCCGCGCCCGCATCGCCGTCCGGCCGTCCGCCGTCAACTCCCGCACCTCGCACACCCAATCCAGCGCTCGAAACCGCCTGACCCCGCCCCGCTTCAACCCTAATCGCGCCGCCCCCGCCGCGCCCCCGTCGATGCCCGATCGCTACCTCCGCCCGGCCCCCCGACATGCCTCACCACCTGTCGCCTACGCCAGCGACATGCCTCACCACCTGTCGCCTACGCCAGCGACCCCAATAGGCGATGTCGATGGCGTAGCCGACAGGCCCGACACCGGGTCGATGGCGTAGCCGACAGGCCCAGTCCGTCAGCGCGTCAGCGCGCGACCGCGAACTCGGGCTGGCCGAGGCGGCTGAGGCAGAGGCCGAGCTTCCGCATCGCGAACGTTTCGCGGAACAACGGCACGTCCCGCCCCCGTAGCCGCTGGATCGCGTGCACGACCGCCCGCTCGCGCAGCCGCCGCTCGATCAGCCGCGCATCCGCCAGCAGGGCAAAGTGCCGGACGTCGTGCCCGGCCTCGGCCAGCCCCCCGATCACCTCGGCAAAGTAAGCAGGCTCGATCAGCGTCATCGGCGCGATGACCGGTCCGTCGGCCGACCGAAGGACCAGGTCAAGCACCTCGCACACGCCCCGCCGCCAGGCGGGCAAATCCTGGAAGTCAGGGAAGTCACGCCTCAGCCCGGCCGGCAGCATCCGCTGGAGGCCGAGCCCGAGCTGCTCGGGATCGCAGATCACGCTGCCGGGCAGGCGGCGGTGAAGCTCGCGGGCGGTCGCCGACTTACCCCCGCCGAACGGCCCGTTGATCCACAGCAGCATGACAATCAAGGTAAGCGGATCGCGCCGCCGCCGGGCTGCCCGAGAATCTTCCTTTAAGAAGTCGAGGCCGGCGGTGTCCGATCCGGGCGGCCGCGTTCGCAGTAGGGGTGACGGGCGCCCACGGGGGCGGCCAGACGACGACAGGAGACGATTCCCATGGCGCAGTACCTGATGTCCGTGCTCACCGACTCGACCGAGCTCGCCACCGAGGCGGAGATGGAGACGATCGACGTCTTCAACGACCAGCTCATAGCGAACGGCCACTGGGTCTTCGCCGGCGGCCTGGCGTCACCCGCCACCGCCACCGTGGTCGACGGCCGGGATGGGGAGCCGGTGCTCACCGACGGGCCCTACGTGGAGTCGAAGGAGCACATCGCCGGCTTCTGGATCATCGAGGCGGCCGATCTCGACGTCGCCCTCCGGCTGGCCGGCCAAGGGTCGAAGGCCTGCAACCGGCGGGTCGAGGTGCGCCCGGTCCTGCAGGAAGACCAGGCCGACCAGGCCGACCAGGCGTAACCAGGCGTAACCAGGCGTAACCAGGCGTAGTCAAGCATGACCACCGTGACCGAGGCGATCGCCCGGGCCCACCGCGAGCAATGGGCCCGGGTGGTCGCCACCCTGGCCAGGCGCTACGGCGACCTCGACATCGCCGAGGAGATGGCCGCCGAGGCGTTCGCGGCCGCCGTCGAGCGCTGGCCGGCCGACGGCGTCCCGCCCAGTCCCGGCGCGTGGCTCACCGTCACCGCCGACCGCAGGGCCCTCGACCGGATCCGGCGCGAGGCCAAACGCGGGCGCAAGCACCAGGAGGCGCTGATGCTGTCCGACGCCACGGAACCGGAGCCGCTCGGCGTCATCGACGACGACCGGCTCCGCCTCGTCTTCACCTGCTGCCACCCCGCGCTGGCGATGGAGGCGCGGGTCGCGCTGACGCTGCGGATGGTCGGCGGGCTCACGGTGCCCGAGATCGCCGCCGCGTTCCTGGTCCAGGAGACCGCGATGAGCCGGCGCATCACCCGCGCCAAGACGAAGATCAAGGCGGCCAGGATCCCCTATCGCGTCCCGTCGCGCGAGGACCTCGCCGCCCGCGTCACCGGGGTTCTCACCGTCCTGTTCCTGATCTTCAACGAGGGCTACCTGTCGTCCGACCCGGACAAGGACGCGGTCCGGGCCGACCTGACGGCCGAGGCGATCCGGCTGACCCGGCTGGTCCGCGACCTGATGCCGGCCGACGGCGAGGTCGCCGGGCTGCTGGCGCTGATGCTGCTGACCGAGGCCCGCCGGGCGTCGCGGGTGTCGGCCGGCGGCGAGCTGGTCGCCCTCGCCGAGCAGGACCGAGGCGCCTGGAACCGCGAGCTCATCGCCGAGGGCCACGCCCTGGTCCGGGCGCGCCTCGCCTCCGGCCAGCGGCCGGGGCGCTACCAGATCCTGGCTGCGGTCAACGCCGTGCACACCGACGCCCGCGACGTCCGCGACACCGACTGGTCGCAGATCGTCGCGCTCTACGACCAGCTCGCGGCGCTCGACCCCTCGCCGATCGTCCGGCTCAACCGCGCGATCGCGCTGGCCGAGCTCGACGGCCCCGAGGTGGCCCTGGCCGAGGTCGAGCCGCTGCCGCTGGACGGCTATCACCTCTTCCACGCCACCCGCGCCGACCTGCTGCGCCGGCTGGGCCGGAGCCAGGAGTCGCGGGCGGCCTACGACCGGGCCATTGGGCTGGCCGTCAACACCGCCGAGCAGGCGTACCTCATCCGCCGCCGCGATCAGCTGGCCGGCCCCTGAACGGCAACCCCGGCAAAACCGGTTGGCGCACCACCGCGCCCACTGCTACCCTTCCGTAAGCCGTGCCGGAGAACGAGGAGGTGGTACCCGTGAACGTATCGACGTGGGTGCTCCCCTCTGGGGTCATGGTCGGGCGATAGGTCGTCCGGGAGCGCCGTTCAAGCGCACTCCCGAAAGGCACGACCATGCAATTCACTTCGCAGCAGCGTCTCGACGACGGCGTCCTCGAACGCGAATTCACCCTCGGCGAGGTCCCCGGCGTCCTCTGGACGCCCGGATCAGGGCCGGCCCCGCTGATCCTCAACGGCCACAACGGGGGCCTGCACAAGCGGCTGCCGCGGCTGGTCGCCCGGGCCCGGCACTACGCGGCCGAGTACGGCTTCGCGGTGGCCGCCGTCGACGCCCCCGGGCACGGTGACCGGCCCCGTTCCGCCGTCGACGAGCAGTCCCGGGCCGACCTCCGCCGGGCGGTGGCGGCGGGCGAGCCGATCGACGAGATCATCGACGCCTTCATCGTCCCGCTCGTCGAGAAGGCGGTCCCGGAATGGCGGGCCACCCTCGACGCCCTCCTGTCGCTGCCCGAGATCGGCGGCCCGGTCGGGTACGAGGGGATGACCGCCATCGGCATCCGGCTGGCGGTGACCGAGCCCCGCATCGCGGCCGTCAACTTCTTCGCGCAGGGTTTCGTGCCCAGCTCCCTGCGCGAAGAGGCCCGGCAGGTCGCCGTCCCGCTCCAGTTCCTGATGCAGTGGGACGACGAAGGGATGAAACGGCAGCCGACCCTGGACCTGTTCGACGCCTTCGGCGCCAAGGAGAAGACGCTGCACGCCAACCTGGGCGGGCACGCCGGCACCCCGTGGTTCGAGGTGGACGACGGCGCCCGGTTCTTCACCCGCCACCTGAAGTAAGGCCGAGCAGAGCAGTCGCCGCCCGCGCCTCACGCGCTCCATCTTGCATATTCATGCAATGGAGTGCATACTTCTTCAGGAAGCTAGGAGGCAATATGGGCATACGGGTCGCTGTCGCAGGGGCCAGCGGCTACGCGGGCGGCGAACTGCTCCGCCTGCTGGCGGGCCACCCCGACCTGGAGATCGCGGCGGTCTCGGCCGGCAGCAGCGCGGGCAAGCCGATCACCTCGATTCACCCTAACCTCACCGGTCACCCACGCTACGACGGCAGGAACTTCGACGCCACCGACGCCGACACGCTCAAAGACGCCGAGCTCATCTTCATGGCCCTCCCGCACGGCGAGTCGGCCAAGCTCGCGACCGAGATCCCGAGCGCCAAGATCGTCGACCTGTCGGCCGACTTCCGGCTCGGCGACTCCGACGCCTGGCACCAGTTCTACGGCCAGGACGTCGGGTACGCCGGCCGCTGGGCCTACGGCCTGCCCGAACTTCCCGGCGCGCGGGAGCAGATCACGGCCGCCCGCACCGTCGCCGCCCCCGGCTGCTACGCCACCACGTCGATCCTCGCGCTCGCGCCCCTCCTGCACCAGCGCCTGGTCGAGCCGGACGACATCGTGATCGTGGCCGCCTCCGGCACCACCGGGGCCGGCCGCTCGCCCCGCGTCGACCTCCTCGCGAGCGAGGTCATGGGCTCGATGTCGGCCTACAAGGTCGGCGGCGCCCACCGTCACACCCCGGAGATCGAGCAGGCCCTGACCGAAGTTCAAAATCGCCAACCCCTTTCCTCCGAACGGGCCGTTGCTCCGCCCCGTCCGGTCACCCTCTCCTTCACCCCCACGCTGGCCCCGATGCCGCGCGGCATCCTCGCCACCGCCACCGCCAGACTGGCGCCGGGGGTGGCCGGCAGCCCGGACGTGACCCGCATCCTCCGCACCGCGTTCTCCGACGCCTACCAGCAAAGCCCGTTCGTGCACCTGCTGCCCGAGGGCCAGTGGCCGGTGACCGGCGCGGTGGCCGGCTCCAACGGCGCCCACCTGCAGGTCGCGCCCGACCTGCACGCGGGCCGGGCGGTGGTGATCGCCACCACCGACAACCTCGGCAAGGGCGCGGCCGGCCAGGCCGTGCAGATCGCCAACCTGATGCTCGGCCTCGACGAGACGGCCGGCCTGACCACCCATGGAGTTAACCCGTGAGTGAGCTTGCGAGCGAACCAGTGAGCACTGTGCGTCCGCGAATGCGGACGACGAGCGCCAGCGAGGACTCCGTATGAGCGTGACCGCACCGCTCGGCTTCCGCGCCGCCGGCGTGGTGGCCGGCCTGAAGACTTCCGGCGAGCGGGACGTCGCCGTCGTGATCAACGACGGCCCGTCCCGCGCGGACGCCGCCGTCTTCACCTCCAACCGGGTCCAGGCCGCCCCGGTCACCTGGTCCCGCCAGGTGACCAGCGGCGGCCGGGTCCGCGCGGTCGTGCTCAACTCCGGCGGCGCCAACGCCTGCACCGGGCCGCTCGGCTTCCAGGACACGCACGCGACCGCCGAGCGGCTGGCGCTGGCGCTGACCGACTCGGCGGGCGAGATCGCGGTCTGCTCGACCGGCCTGATCGGCGAGCGGCTGCCGATGGACAAGCTGCTGCCCGCGGTCGACGCGGCCGTGGCCGAGGCCGACCGGTCGGGCGGCGTGCACGCGGCCGACGCGATCCGCACCACCGACACGATCATCAAGATCGCCTTCCGCCGACAGAACGGCTACACAATAGGCGGCATGGCCAAGGGGGCGGGCATGCTTGCCCCCTCCCTCGCCACCATGCTGGTCGTGCTCACCACCGACGCCGACCTGTCGCCGGCCGAGCTCGACTCCGCCCTCCGCTCGGCCACCGCCGTCACCTTTGACCGGATCGACTCCGACGGCTGCACGTCCACCAATGACACCGTGCTGCTGATGGCGAGCGGCGCGGCCGGCGTCAAGCCCGACCACGGGGACTTCACCCGGGCGCTGACCGAGGTCTGCGCCGACCTCGCCCGCCAGCTTCAGCGCAACGCCGAGGGCGCCTCCAAGTACGTCGTGATCGAGGTCGTCGGCGCCGCCAGCGAATCCGACGCGGTGACCGTGGGCCGCTCGGTGGCCAGGAACAACCTGCTCAAGTGCGCGCTCGCGGGCGCGGACCCGAACTGGGGCCGGGTCCTGTCCGCGGTCGGCACGACCAACGCCGTCTTCGAGCCGGACCGGCTCAACGTGGCGATGAACGGCATCTGGGTCTGCCGGGCGGGCGCCCCCGGCGACGACCGCTCCAAGGTCGACCTGCGCGGCAAGGACATCACGATCACCGTCGACCTGTCGGCCGGGCCACACAGCGCGGTGATCCTCACCACCGACCTGACCGAGGCCTACGTGCACGAGAACTCCGCGTACTCCACATGACGATCTTGATTTCCGGTGGCAAGGATGCCGCCCGCCGGGCCTCCGCCACCGCCAAGGCGACCACGCTGATCGAGGCGCTGCCGTGGCTCGAGGAGTTCCACGGCGAGATCGTGGTGATCAAGTACGGCGGGCACGCGATGACGGCCGACGAGCTGCGGGCCGGGTTCGCCCAGGACCTGGTGTTCCTGCGGCACGCCGGGCTCCGCCCGGTGGTCGTGCACGGCGGCGGCCCGCAGGTCACCGACCACCTCGACCGGCTCGGGATCGAGTCGGTGTTCACGGCCGGGCTCCGGGTCACCACGGAGGAGACCATCGACGTGGTCCGGATGGTGCTCAACGGCAAGGTCAACAAGGACATCGTCGGCCTCATCAACCGGTACGGCCCGTACGCGGTCGGCCTCTCGGGCGAGGACGCCAACCTGTTCACCGCCGCCCGCAAGCACGCCCTGGTCGACGGCGAGCCGGTCGACATCGGGCTGGTCGGCGACATCGTCGAGACCGACCCGTCGATGGTGGAGGCGCTGCTCGACGACGGCCGCATCCCGGTCGTCTCCAGCGTCGCCCGCGGCGACGGCGACGGCGCGGTCTACAACGTCAACGCCGACACCGCCGCCGCCGCCCTGGCGGTGGCGCTCGGCGCGGCCAAGTTCGTGGTGCTGACCGACGTCGAGGGCCTCTACCGGGACTGGCCCGCCTCGGACGAGGTGATCAGCCAGCTCGACGCCGACGACCTGGCCAAGCTGCTGCCCGGCCTGTCGGCCGGCATGATCCCGAAGATGGAGGCCTGCCTGACCGCCGTCGAAGGCGGCGTCCCGCGCGCCCACGTCCTCGACGGCCGTCTCAGCCACGCCATCCTGCTGGAGATCTTCACCGACTCCGGCATCGGCACCATGGTCATCCCAGCACCTATCCCCGCCACCCCCACGAACACCACCACTTCACCAACCGCACACGGAGGTGCCCGGTGAGCGAGAGCGAAGCCCTGAGGCAGCGGTTCGAAGCCGCGATGATGGTCAACTACGGCACCCCGCCGCTCGCCCTCGCCCGCGGCGAGGGCAGCCGGGTCTGGGACGCCGACGGCAACCGCTACCTGGACCTGATCGCCGGCATCGCCGTCTCCGCCCTCGGCCACGCCCACCCGGCCATCGTCGGCGCGGTGACCGCCCAGGTCGGCCGGATCGCGCACACCAGCAACCTCTTCCTGCACGAGCCCGAGGTCCGGCTGGCCGAGAAGCTGCTGTCGCTGCTGCACGGCGACGCGCATGGCGGCGCCCGGGTCTTCTTCTGCAACTCCGGCACCGAGGCCAACGAGGCGGCGCTCAAGCTGGTCCGCCGCCAGCAAGGCCCGG
This sequence comes from Trebonia sp., assembly GCA_036509215.1. GTDB lineage: Bacteria > Actinomycetota > Actinomycetes > Streptosporangiales > Streptosporangiaceae > Trebonia. The sequence continues at coordinate 2,658 of DATCGA010000359.1, read as the reverse complement.
GCCGCCCGGTGATCGTCGCCGCCGACCACAGCTTCCACGGCCGCACGATGGGCGCGCTCGCGATCACCGGCAAGGAGTCGATCAGGGCCCCGTTCGCGCCGTTCGGCTTCGACGTCCGCTGGGTCGACTACGGCGACGCCGAAGCCCTCAACAACGCCGTCGACGAGCGGACCGCCGCCGTCGTCCTCGAGCCGACCCAGGGGGAGGGCGGCGTCATCCCCGCCCCGGCCGGCTACCTCGCCGCCGCCCGCGCCGCCTGCGACCGGGCCGGCGCGCTGCTGGTGCTGGACGAGATCCAGTCCGGCATCGGCCGCACCGGGGCGTGGTTCGCCCACCAGGCCGAGGGGGTCACCCCGGACGTGCTCACGCTGGCCAAGGGCCTCGGCGGCGGGCTGCCGATCGGCGCCTGCGTCGGCTTCGGCGACAGCGCCACCGCCCTGCGGGCGGGCGACCACGGCTCGACGTTCGGCGGCAACCCGATCGCCTGCGCCGCCGCCCTGGCCGTGCTCGACACGATCGAGCGGGCCGACCTGCTCGAGAACGTCAAGCACGTGGGCGAGGTCCTCGCCCGAGGCATCGAGGCGATCGACCACCCGGTCCTGAAGGGGGTGCGCGGCAGCGGCCTGTGGCTGGCGGCCGTGCTCAACGGCAGCCACGCGGCCGCCGTCACCGCGTCCGCCCGGCAGGCGGGCTTCCTCGTCAACGCCGTCCAGCCCGACGCGGTGCGGCTCGCCCCGCCGCTCATCCTCACCGCGGCCGAGGCGGAAGAGTTCACCGCCGCCCTGCCCGCCATTCTGACCCACGCCCAAGAGGGGTAACCCGATGCCAAGGCACTTCCTCCGGGACGACGACCTCACCCCGGCCGAGCAGGCCGAGATCCTCGAGCTCGCCGCCGCGATGAAGCAGGCGCGGTTCGTCCGCCGCCCGCTCGAGGGCCCCCGCGCGGTCGCCGTCCTGTTCGACAAGCCGTCGCTGCGGACCCGGGTCTCGTTCACCGTCGGCATCGGCGAGCTCGGCGGCCTGCCGCTGGTCATCGACACGCAGGCCACGCACATCGGCCGCGGCGAGACGATCGGGGACATCGCCCGGGTGCTCGGCAGGCAGACCGCCGCGATCGTCTGGCGCACCTCCGGCCAGGAGCGGATCGAGGAGCTGGCGGCGGCGTCGGCCGTCCCGGTCATCAACGGGCTGACCGACGAGTTCCACCCCTGCCAGATCCTGGCCGACCTGCAGACGGCCGCCGAGCGGCTGGGCCCGCTGGCCGGCCGCACCCTCGCCTACCTCGGCGACGGCGCCAACAACATGGCCCACTCCTACCTGCTGGGCGGGGTCACGGCCGGAATGCACGTCCGCGTCGCCGCCCCGGCCGGCTACCAGCCCGACCCGGCCGTCGTCGCCAAGGCGCAGCAGATCGCCGCCGCCACCGGCGGCTCCGCGACCGTGCTCGACGACCCCGCCGCGGCCGGAAAGGGCGCCGACGTGCTGGCGACCGACGTCTGGGTCTCGATGGGCCAGGCCGACGACCCCGCCCGCATCGCCGCGCTCGGCCCGTACCAGATCAACCAGGACCTGGTCGCCGCGGGCGGCCCGGACGCCATCGTGCTGCACTGCCTGCCCGCGCACCGGGGCGAGGAGATCACCGCCGAGGTGATCGACGGCCCCGCCAGCGTCGCCTGGGACCAGGCCGAGAACCGCCTGCACGCCCAGAAGGCCCTCCTCGCCTGGCTCCTGGACCAGCGATGACAGCGCCGGGCCGCCCGGCCGCCCCGGCGACCAAGACCGCCCGGCAGGCGCGGATCGTCGCGATCCTCTCCCGCGAGCAGGTGCACTCCCAGGAGCAGCTGGCCGGCCTGCTCGCCCAGTACGCGGGCCTGCACGTGGCCCAGGCCACGCTCTCCCGCGACCTCGACGAGCTCGGCGTGGTGCGGCTCCGCGCGGCCGACGGCGCCCTGGTCTACGCGCTCCCGGGCGATCCCGGCGGCCCCGGCTCGCGCCCCGGCACCGGTCTCGATCCCTCGAACTATCCCGAACGGACCGTGACCGCTCGGGACCCGTTCGTTCCCGACGCCACCGCGGGCAACGCGGAGCCGAGCGCGCCCGTCGGCGCAGATTCACCTCGCCCCCGTGACGGCAGCGGCAGCGGCGTAGGCGGAGGAGGCACCCCCGCCCCCGGTGACCCGTCGCCCCGGACGGCGGACGGCTCGGGCCGCGGCGTGGGCGCGGCCGACTCGGGTCGCTCCGCAGCCGCGGCCGGCCCGGGCCGCTCCGAGGCCGCAGTCGGCGCCGGGACGTCGGCTGAGCCCGCCGAGCAATCGCCGCAGTCGGCCGCCGGGCCCGTCGGCGGCGTCTCCGCCCGGTTCACCCGCTACCTCAAGGAGCTGCTCACCTCGGCCGAGGGGAGCGCCAACATCGTCGTGCTCCGCACCCCGGCCGGCGCCGCCCAGTTCCTCGCCTCGACCATCGATCACGCCGCCTGGCCCGCCATCCTCGGCACCGTCGCCGGCGACGACACCGTCCTGGTGATCGCCCGCGACCCAGCCGGCGGCGAGGCCCTAGCGGCCGAGTTCCGCCAGCTAGCCGAGGGCCGCCGCTTACGATGCGCCCCCACCCCACCCCACCCCACCCCACCCCGACCCCGACCCCGACCCCACCCCGACC
>DATCGA010000358.1:0-2387 GCA_036509215.1 Trebonia sp. | reverse complement strand
TCACCACCCGGCACGGCGGCGTGTCCGTGGGCCCCTACGCCAGCCTCAACCTGGGCGCCCAGGTCGGGGACGACCGCCAGGCGGTGGTGGAGAACCGGGGTCGGGTGGCCGCCGCCCTCGGCGTGGACCGCCTCACGATCGCCGCCCAGCAGCACACCAACCGGGTCGCGGTCGTCGACCGGTCAAACGCCGGCCGCGGCCACGACGGCGTGGCGGGCGCGCAGAGCGCCTTCCCTGCGACCGACGCGCTGGTCACCGACCTGCCCGGCGTCGCCCTGGCGGTGGTGGTGGCCGACTGCACCCCGGTCGTGCTGTTCGATCCGGTGCACCGGGCGATCGGGGTCGCCCACTGCGGACGGGCGGGAACGGTCAGCGGCATGCTCCCGAACACCGTCGAGGCGATGGCGGGAAAATTCGGCTGCGCGCCCGAGGATCTGCTGGTCGGCATCGGCCCGGCCATCCGGGCCGAGAGCTACGAGGTCGGCGACGCGGAGGCGGCGGAGGTAACGGCCGCCTTCGGCCCCGACGCGGCCGGCCTGCTGACCCCGACGAGGACCGGGCACTGCAACCTCGACATCGTCGGGGGCCTGCGCATCCAGCTCCGCCGGGCGGGCGTCAAGGACGCCAACGTCCACGACATGGGCATCGACACCAGAGCCAACGCGGCCGAGTTCTTCTCCCACCGCGCCGCGCGCCCGTCCGGCCGGTTCGCGGCCGTCGCCCTGCTCCCGTCCTGATCCCGAGCGCCGGCACCCAAAGCGCCAGCATCCCGAGCGCAGGCATCCAAAGCGTCGGCATCCCCAGCGCCGGCATCCCCAGCGACGCCCCAAAAGACGGCCGCCAAGCCTGGTCTCCAAACGCCGGGCTGGTTCTACCCCAAGACGCTGGTGACCGACATCGACAACAGACGCCCCGCTGGTCCAGGAGGAGCAGTTCGGCCCAGCCCTGCCGATCATCCGCTACACCGACCTCGAGCAGGCGGTCGAGTGGGCCAACGCGGTCGAGGTCGGCCTCGGCGCCTCGGTCTGGTCGGCCGACCGGGGTCATCAGCGGGTAGGAGAGGCAGCGGCGCGCGAGCAGTCGCCCCGGTCCGTTCGAGATAAAGATCTAGATTTTCCCGAACGGTCCCGGGCGACTCTCATCCCGCCAGCAGCTCAGGCAGCGCGGCGACCGCGACCGCCCAGTCCTGCGCGGCCGGGTCGATCAGCGTGAAGTGGTCGCCGAACGTCTCCACCAGGCGCGCGCGGCCGCCCGCCGCCAGCGCGGCCGCGACGTACCGCTCGCTATAGGCGTACGGCACCCGCTGGTCGGCCCGGGAGTGCAGGCAGACGACGCTGGCGGGCGACGGCAGCCACGCCATCGGGTCGGCCAGCCGGTACGGTTCCGGCAGCTCGCCCGGCCCGCCGCCCATCAGCCTGATCGCCGCGTCCTCGCCCAGCCGGTCGCGCGCGCAGTCGGCCAGCCCGAGCACCCCGCCCTGCGAGATCACCCCGGTCAGGGCCACGGCCGGCCGGGCGCCTGGCGCCCCGTCGGGCAGCCCGGCGCGCGCCGCCGCCCACGCCCCGAGGTGCCCGCCCGCGCTGTGCCCGATGGCGGCCACCCGGGACGGGTCAACCGGCAGGGTGGCGAGCAGGTCGATCCCGGCCGCGACGTCCTCGAAGGTGGCCGGCCAGCCGCCGCCGTTGCCGGACCGGCGGTACTCCAGGTTCCAGGCCGCGTAGCCGCGGGCGGCCAGGTCGGCCGCGAGCGGGCGGCCGAGGGACAGGTCGTACCGAGCCCCCCAGAACCCGCCGTGCAGCACCACCACGGTGCCGAGCGCACGACCGTCCGGCAGCGTGAGCTCGCCGAACTGGGCCGGGTCCGACCCGTACCGGTAGCTGACTGGCTGCATTCGATCCCTCCGTCATTCACCGTGGTTCCCGACACGCTAGCCGCCAGTGTCTCCACGGCTCGCCGCCGGGCGCGGTTTGCATTCCGGCAACCAGATACCGTGGCCGGATGGTGGTCGAGAACAGGCGGGGTACCGAGTGACGCCGGTTACCCGCGAGCTGTTCCTGGTCGCCGCGGGCGCGCTGGCCGGCCTGGTCGGGACGGCGGGCGGGATCACCTCGCTCGTGTCCTACCCGGCGCTGCTGCTGGCCGGGATCGCGCCGCTGCAGGCGAACGTGGCCAACATCGTCGCGCTGGTCGCGTGCTGGCCCGGCTCGGCCGTCGCCTCGCGGCCGGAGCTGGCCGGACGAGGCGCCTGGCTGCGCCGCTGGGGCGTGGTGGCGGCGCTCGGCGGCACGGCCGGCTCGGTCCTGCTGCTGGTGACCCCGGCGGGCGTGTTCGGCCAGGTGGTGCCGTTCCTGGTCGTGACCGGCTCGCTGGCGCTGCTGCTGCAGCCG
>DATCGA010000357.1:0-5727 GCA_036509215.1 Trebonia sp. | reverse complement strand
CACCCGCCCGAACCCCGGATGGACCCCGACGATCAGGAAGAACGGCCCGGCCACGAGCAGCAGCAGGAAGCCCAGCTTCAAGATGATCAAGGTCAGCGCTATCAGCAGCACCAGCAGGCCGGCCGCGACGGCGGCGAACAGCGCGGTGAACGCGATCTCCAGCCGGGTCGTCCACTGATCACCCTGGAACAGGGAGTACACCGCCGGGTTCTGGGTCTGCAGGTCCATGGCGATGCCGTTGTAGACGGCCTGCTTCTCCTGAGTCAGCGCGGCGGTGGACGTCTCGTTGGTCGCGACCGCCTGGGCGAACAGCAGGGAGCGGCCGTACTCGTTGACCACGTTGGTCTTGGCGGCGGCCGATCCGATCGGGGCGTACTCGCTGGTGCCGAACTCGCCGACCAGCCAGGGCTTGCAGACCAGCACCGACCAGAGCTCGTTGGCGTTCTCGTCCACCAGGCCGCTGCCGGAGGTGAACGCGTAGTTCGACGTGACCGATTCCGGGTCGGTCTGCTGGATCGGCAGGCAGTTGCTGCCGGTGCCGGTGGTAGTCGTGGGCAGGTTGGCGAACGCGGTGTTGAGCACCGAGCTGACGCCGTTGGACACGGTGGTGCCGACGCCGGTGAAGTCCTGCGGCTGCCCGATCAGCCAGATCGCGGCCGCGCAGGCGATGACCATCCAGATCGTGCCCTCGATGGTCCGGGTGGCGCGCTTGCGGATCAGGCCCTGCCAGGCGAGCCAGATCGCGCCGATGATCACGACCGGGGCCAGGAACGGGAAGTAGACGGCCTTGCCGAGCGCCGTGATCAGCGTGTCGACCGAGCTGCTGAGCCAGCTCAGGATGTTGTCCCCGGCCGCCGACTGGTACACCGTGATCGTCACCCGGTCCAGCGATTTGGCCATGTCGAAGACCATGCCGGCGACATTGTTGCCGATCAGCGACGTCATCTGCGAGCACTGGAGCCCGTACGCCGCCCAGTACTGGCCGGCCATCTGGTAGTGGTCGTAGAGCGTCACCCCGGTCGGCTGGCTGCCAGGCGTGGTGATCAGCGAGTTGATGCCGGACGTGGCCAGCTCGGGCTGCGGCTCCCCGGGCGTGCAGATGTTGTTGAGCGCGCCGCCCAGGCCGGACGAACCCGTCTGGCACAGGCCCGCCAGGGCGCCGACGTCGCCGATCCCGGGCACGCTGCAGATTCCGCCCGCCGTTTGGAGCAGCGCGTTCCTGCTGTTAACGGCGAGCAGAACCGCGGGCGCGGCCTTGGCCGACTCCGCTGACCCGGCGGAGACAAGGGTGGTGGCGGACTTCGCCGCGTTGGCGGCCAAGGCGGTCGCGGCGGACGTGGCGGACGTGGCCGAGGGGGCCGACTTCACGGTGCTGGCCGCGTGCGCGGAGGCGGCCGCCGGCGCGGCCGTGGCGCTGGTGGCGGCGGACGCGGGGCGGGCCATGAACAGCCCGCCGAGCACGGCCGTGAGGATCGCTGCGGCTGCTAGCAGGGCACGGACAGGCCGTCGGGCAGGCCGTGACCGGCCGGCTCGTAGGAGGGGTTCAGCCATCTCGGGAGGCTCCTGTATTCGGCGGTTCTTACTGAGGGGTTGCCGCCGGCTGTGGTTGCCGACGGGCTCGTGTCGGATTTGTGTCGATCCAGTCCCGGAGTTCTTCGGATACGAGATCGACGCCGATGCGGCCCGCGCGGTCGTCGAGATCACGGAAAACACATTCACCGTTGCCGAGGGCACGAAGGTTGCTCTTGTGCTCCTCGGACGGCTCAACACCGAGGAGCGACAGCACGTTCGCCACCTCGGAACGTTCCGACGAGCGGAACGCGAACACACTGGAAATGCAGTTGGTCACCTGTTCGTGCAGCAAGTCCCCCGCATTCTGCGAGATGAGCACGAGCGCCGTGTTCCTCGAGCGCCCCATCCGGGACACCTCGGGAACCAGCTTCGCGCCCTCCGGCGTGGATGTGATCGCCCACGCCTCGTCGAGGAAGATCGCCTTCGGGGCGGTCCTGTCCACGGTGTTCATCAGCCGCCGGGCGAACTGGGAGACCAGGTAGAGCAGCGCCACCGAGAGCCGCTGCTCGTACGAGTAGTCCTCCCTGCCCGTCGTGGTGTCCGGCAGGGTGAGGCCGCCGAGCGTGAACACAGTCGTCCACCCCTCGGCGTCGATCTGCTGCCCCCCCGACGGGGAGAAGCAGAGCCGGGCCAGGCGCATCTCGGAGACCGAGCGCATCACCGCGCCAAGGTTCTTCCAGGCCGGGTCCTCGGACTCCTCCAGGTGCCTGACGACCTTGCCGAGCGACGGCCGTGGCCCGACCGCCACCGCGCCGACGGCCTGGATCATCGCCGACTCCCGCTCCTCGCTCATCCTCGGCAGCAGCAGGCGCAGCGTCTCGGTCGCCATCGTGCGCTTTTCTGCCAGGTCGTCGCCGAACGAGAACGGGTCGAGCAGGCCGGCCGCGGCCGACGAGAGCGGCAGCACCCGCGCCCGCCGCCCGGTCTGCGCCAGGAACGCGGCCAGCGGCTCGGCGTCGCCCTTGGGGTCGATCACCGCGATCGTCGCGCCGCGCAGCGCGAGCTGGTAGATCAGCAGCATCGCGAGCGTCGTCTTGCCACCGCCGGGCTCGCCGGTGATCGCCACCGCGGTCGGCCGGTTCCGCGCCGCCGCCAGCATGGGGTCGAAGTGCACGACCGAGCGCGCCCGGCCGAGGGTCTCGCCGATGTACGGCCCGATCCAGCCGACGCCGTCCGCGATCCGGTCGCCGAGCTCCACCGTCGCCGTCGGCATGCCGCCCGCGATCGTGTACAGCGGCTGGCGCTGCACGTACGACGACAGCCGGACCCGCTCGCCCGGCAGCGACTCGCTCAGCAGCGAGAACTGGTCGCCGGTGGAGTTGACCAGGTCGATGCCGATGTCCCGGTAGTGCTCGGTGACGGCCTCTACCCGGCGCACGCACAGCTCCCTGGACGGCGCGGTCACGATCAGCCGGTGCCAGCCGTAGACGAACGGCAGCCGTTCCTTGGTGATGCCGTGCTCCAGCATCCGCGCGGCGGCGATCTGCTCGGCCAGCGCGATGGGCGCCTCGGCGCCCGCCTCGCGGATGTGCGCGTCCATGTCCCTGGCGTGCGCCAGCCGCCGTGACACGTCCTTGGACGCCTTGGCCGGCGGGACCAGGCGCATCCGCGAGGAGACCTCGACCGGGAACGGCAGCGAGTCCGCGTGGTGCAGCCACGGCTCCCCGTCGGGGAACGCCATCAGGTCGGGGAACCGGGCGAACGACAGGAACGCCGCCCACGACTCCCCCTCGACCTGCTCGAGCCTGAGCATCGTGCGGCCGTTGTGCACCGTGCCCTCGTACAGCTGCTCGATCTCCCCCGCGCCCCACCGGCGGCGGCGGGTCGCCGACGGCGGCGCGTCGCTGAGCGAGCCCATCAGGGTGTGCCGGAAGAGCCACGCCACCTCGCGGGAGGAGGCGTGCCTGGCGGCCAGCGCGGACGCGGTCAGCGCCCGGCCGAGCCGCTCGGCCTGCTCGGTCCACTTGCCGACCTCGCCTGCGGGCAGCGCGTCCTCTTCGGGACCGCGGGAGCGCTCGGCGGCCTTGAACGGGTTGCCGAAGTTCCCGAACAGCCCGCCGGAGAGCTGCGCGCGAACGGACCGCTGGCCCAGCCTGACCCCGAGGTAGATCTCCTTCGACCAGAAGTCCTTCGCCCACACGTGCTGGTAGATCCGGTCCAGGTACTCGCGCCAGCCCGGGCCGCCGTCGGCCGTCGCGTCCAGGCCGGTCGCCCACTCGACCACCGGGTACGGCCGGTGCGCGATCCGCAGGTGCACCTCGGCGTCCTGCATCCTGATCGCGGCCAGCGCCACGGTGATGTTGGTGGCCAGGGCCTCGCGCTCGTCGGGGGTGGTGAACTCGTACGAGACCGACGGCACCCGGTAGTACGCCCATGCGTGCGTATCGGTCAGCAGCACCCGGTCGTCGAAGTATCGGATCGCCAGGCGGCTGCGCCCCTTCGACTTCCCGCTCACCACGTCCCCCGAGTCGTTGCGCCTGCAGAGTCAGTCCGGTCCGTTCGATAGCTCATGGCTTGTTCCTCACCGGGACGGCGGTCAGACCGGCGACCAGCACCCCCGCGAGCGCCGTGTAGGCGACGCGCGTCTGCGGGCGGAGGGTGGACGGGCCGGCGGCCGCGACCGGCAGCATGTCGTCCCACGGGATCCGCACGATCGCGCGGGAGCGGCCGCGGGCGATCGACTCGGCGTGCTCGACGTCGGGCAGCGAGCGCCGGGAGACGCCGTTGATCACGGTGACCGACTGCATCGCCAGCTCGGCGTGGCCGTTGTTGTCGAACCAGTCGCGGGTATCGGCCAGCGCGCCGGCCGCCTCCGCGTTGGCGGGCACCACGACCACGAGCTGGTCGGTCACCTTGAGCAGCCTGGTCAGGAAGGCAGGACCCGGATCGAGCACGGTCAGCGGGTAGTGCCGGTTCAGCTGCACGGCCAGCTTGATCTCGTCACCGTCGCGCGGCTGCTGGTGGGAGGCGATGACGTCGAGCCGGGCCGGGCTCGGCTTCGGGGTCGGGTTCAGGCCGTCGGGCCGCGAGGACGTTATCTGCTGCGGCGGCCGGCCCGCCAGGATCTCGTCGAGCCAGGCGGCGGGCGCGCGGTAGCGCGCGAGCGTCCCGTCGTGCAGGTCCACCACCGCCACCGGGTGCTCGCGCAGGCTGGCCAGCATGTAGCCGGTCATCAGCGCGGTCACGGTCTGGCCGGCGCCGCTGGTGGCACCGAGAACGAGGATCCGCCTTGGCTCAGGCACGTCGAGCCTGGCCCGGTTCCTGTCCAGCGCCTCCTGGTCCCTGGCGCCGGGGCCGTGCGAGGCGCCCGCGCCGGTGACGATCTTGACCTTCCCGTGCCAGGACGGGTTCTGCTCGCGCGCAGGACCGCTGAGCGCGCGCTCGATGGACGGCACCGCACGGTTCAGGTTCTCCTGAACCGTCGCCACGGGAGGCTGGGCGTGCTCGTGGGAGTGCTCGAGCCTGGCCTGGTCAACGGGTGCCGCCGGGGCCGGCAGCGGCGCGGCGGACATGGCCGGGGCGGGCGTCTCGGCAGAGACCTCGGCCGGAACCTCGACGAGCTGCGGTATGCCGTCGGGGGGCGTAGCGCGGGCGGAGGCGGCAGCGGCAGATGCGACCTCGGCCGGCGCGGGCTGCGGCGGCGCGGGCTCGACCGGCTCTGGTTCTGCCGGAGCTTGCTCGACCGGCTCGGGCTCGGGCTCGGCCACCGCTGTCGGCTCGGGCTCGGGCTCGACGACCGCTGCCAGCTCAGGCGCAACCTCGACAGGCGAAGTCTCGACGGCGATGGCCTCGACCGGAGCGGCCTCGGCTGGCTTCGGGTCGGCCTCCACCGGAGCGGTCTCGACCGGATCGGTCTCGACCGGATCGGTCTCGACCGGATCGGTCTGAACCGGAGCGGCCGGTTCCGGCGTTGCCTCGACAGGTGCAGTCTCAACATACGCAGCCCCGACCGAAGCTGTCGGCGCTGGAGCTGCCTGCACCGACGCGGCCTCGACCGGTGCCGTCTCGGCAGGCGCCGGGGCGGTCCTGACCGGGCGAAGCGGCCGGGCCGGAGACGGCCAGCTGTTCCCGACGTTCCCGCCAGTCCCGCCGTTCCTGCCAGGCAGAGTCGTTACCGGACGGGCGGCTACCGGCGGGGCCGGCGGCTCGGCCGGC
>DATCGA010000356.1:0-47265 GCA_036509215.1 Trebonia sp. | reverse complement strand
GACCGGGACGCCTCGGACGTGAGGTACGCCTCGGCCAGCCGCTGGCGGCGGGCCGCCACCGCTGCCTGGTCGACGCCGATCGCGCGGATCGCGGCGGTCAGCGCCCGCAGCGTCGCCGCCATCTCCCCGCCGACGTAGCGGTCGGCGGTGAGGACCTGGTAGGCGATGTGCGGCCGGTGCGGCGTCTCGTCGATGACGAGCACGGTCGCCTCGCCCGGCTTGGCCGACGGCGGGTACCACGGCGCCCGGCAGCCGAGCAGGATCACCAGGTCGGCGTCGGCCGCCAGCGGGGCGAGCTCGCCGCCCGCGTGCAGCAGGCTAGTCCGCGGGAAGTTGGAGCAGAGCGCTGACTGCGGCTCTACCACCGGGATTGCCAGCAGCTCGGCCAGCTCGACCAGGGCGGCGAACGCCTCCGGATCGCGTCCGGCCGTCTCCGTCGCCAGCACCGGGTTCCTGGCGGCGGCGATCAAACGCGCCGCCGACTCGACATCGCGGGGGTCGGCGACCGTCCGACCGGGCGGCGGGGCCGGCTTGTCGGTCAGGGACGGCCGCCACCGCGCCAGCAGCGTCTCCACCGGGGTGCTGACGTAGACCGGGCCGGCCGGGGCCTGGGCCGCGAGCTCGCCCGCCCGCTTGATCATCCCGTACAGCACGCTCACGTCGGCCGCCGCGCACGCCCACTTGGTGAACGGCGCCGCCACCGCCTGCGGGCCGCCGACCACCGACAGGTTCCGGTACCACTGCGACCCGGGGTCCGGGCCGGCCGCGTCGCCGTAGCCGGCCGACTCGCCGGAGCAGACGACGACCGGCGCGCCGGTCAGCAGGGCGCCGTGAATCGCGTTGGCGCCCTGCAGCAGGCCGGCCGCCGCGTGCAGCAGCACCACCTGCGGACCGCCGGTCGCGGCGGCGTAGCCGGTGGCCATCCCCACCGCCGTGGTCTCGTGGGTCACGTCCACGTAGGGCAGGGTCTCGACCCCCGCCTCCGCCCGGCGGGCGTACGCCTCCCAGACCGGGGCCCACTCCGAGCCCGAGGAGGAGAAGACGTAATCCGAGCCCAGGTCCGCAGCCGCCCGGATCAGCGCCTCCCCGCCGTCGAAGGCATCGCCGTCAAGCGGCTCGCCGTCAGCCGGGCCGCCGTCGAGTTCGCTCATCACTAGGCGTTCACGGGGATCGGCCAGCCGAGGCACTCGCAGATGCCGCGGCCCATGATGTACTCGAGCTCCTCCTCGGTCAACGGGAAGTGCTTGGTGAACTGCTCGATGGTGTCGGTGTAGGTGAGGCCGTGCTCCATCAGCCGGGTCAGGTCGGTGCCCCAGAAGCAGCGCTCGGGCCCCATCTTGTCCACCATCTCGCGGACGTACCTGGCGATGTTCAGGTTGGGGAACGGGTGCGTCGAGTAGCCGGGGATGGCCGACACCTTCACGTAGATGTTGGGCCGCTCGAACAGGTCTGCCGTCTCCGCGGTCCAGTAGCCGATCGCGTCGTCCACGCAGCGGGCCATGATGCCCATGTGGTCGATGATGATCTTCAGTCCGGGGTGGCGGTCGGCGATCGCGCCAAGCTCGGCCTTCCAGATCGGCGCGTGCACCATCGTGACCAGGCCGAGCTCCTCGGCCAGGGCCAGTACCAGTCGTTGGTGCCGTCGATCATCCAGTTCCGGTCGATCGGCCGGTGGAAGGTCAGCCGGGTGCCCTTGATATGCGGGTTCTGCGCGAAGTCGCGCATCATCGCGGCGCCCTCAGCCGGCTTGTTCTGCGGAATGCGGGCCATCACCCCGAACCGGTCCGGGTGCGCCTCGCACGCCTCGAGGGCGTAGTCGGTGCGGTCGCCCTCCCAGGACGGCGGCAGGATGAGGGCGCGGTCCACGCCGGCCTCGTCCATCAGGGCCACGCACTCCTGGTACGTGAAGGCCGCCTCGCGGTGCCCGTTCAGCCGCATGCGCTCCCTGGCCCCCTTGATCCAGGGGCGGCCGGGGGTCTCTTCTTTCCAGATGTGCACCTGGGAGTCAACGATGAACACGGAGATAACTACCTTTCTGAGTCGAGCTGGAGCTTGAGTTCGGCGACGATGTGCTCGGCGATGGCCATCGACGCCGTTGCCGCTGGCGATGGGGCGTTGCGGACCGAGGTGACCGGACCCACCTGGCTGATACGGAAGTCGTCCACGAGGCCGCCGTCGGGGTCGACCGCCTGCGCCCGCACCCCGGCCGGGGCGCTGGTCACGTCGCCCGGCGTCAGCCACGGGAGGTAGGTCCTGGCCTCGGCCAGGTAGGCGCGCCGCACCAGCGACCCCCGGTACTCGCGCACGCCGGTCATCCAGTGCTGCCGCGCGAGCCGCCTGAACGCGGCCGAGCGGGCCAGCCGCGATACCTCGTCCCAGGTCACGTCCGTGCGCCGGTACCCCTCGCGGGCCAGCGCGAGCACCGCGTTGGGGCCGAGGTCGGAGTTGCCGTCGACCCGGGGCGTCAGGTGGACGCCGAGGAACGGGTACCGAGGGTCGGGCACCGGGTAGATGAGCCGTCGCACCCGGCCGGCCGCGTGCGGGCGCAGCCGCAGGTACTCGCCCCGGAACGGGATGATCTCGGGCGCGGCGGTGTCGCCGACGGTCGCGGCGAGCAGGTCCGCCTGCAGCCCGGCGCAGATGACGAGCCGGGACAGCCGGAACGAGCGGGCCGGGGTGTCGGCCTCGACCCCGCCGCCGCCGGCGCCGCGCAGCCGCAGCGCGGTGACCGGGGTGGAGGTCAGCACCTGGCCGCCCGCGGCGACCACGTCGGCCGCGAACGAGCGGGCGATGGCCGGGTAGTCGACGATGGCCGTGGTCGGGGAGTGCAGCGCGGCGACCCCGGCCACGTCCGGCTCGAGCTCGCGCAGCCCCGCCCCGGTGAGCCACTGCACGCCGGGGACGCCGTTGATGTTCGACCGCCGCTCGAGCTCGCGCAGCTTGACCGTCTCGGCCTCGTTCCGCGCGACCACGAGCTTGCCCCGCTCGTCCCAGACGAGCCCCCGGCTGTCGCAGTACGCTCGCAGCAGGCCGACGCCGTGCCTGGTCATCTTCGCCTTGGCCGAGCCCGGGGCGTAGTAGATGCCGGCGTGCACGACCCCGGAGTTGTGCCCGGTCTGGTGCGCGGCGACCGCCGCCTCCTTCTCGAGCACCACGACCGGGACGCCCGCGGCCGCGAGCTGCCGCGCCACCGCGAGCCCGACGATGCCGGCCCCGATGATCCCGACCGGGGCGGCGTCGGTGACGCCCGCTACCACTGGTACCGCACCGCGGTGGTCTTGATCCGGGTGTAGAAGCGCAGGCCGGGCGCGCCCTGCTCCTTGAACGGGGAACCGGACTCGCGGAAGCCGCCGAACGGGTGGTGCACGTCCCAGCCGGCCGTCGGCAGGTTCACCGCGACCTGGCCGGCCTCGGCCTTGCCGCGGCAGACGTGGAACCCGATCGTCACCCCGGGCGGACGCTGCACGCCGGCCACGGCGGCGACGTCGGTCGCCAGCATCCGCTCGAACGCGGCCGCGTCGCCGTGCGGGCGGGCGCCGAGGAAGGCGCCGTAGCCGGGGTTGTCGATCTGGATGTAGCGCACGCCGTCCGCGATCAGCGCCTCGATCTCGGCCCGGGTGATCGCGGCCACCTCGGCCGCGAACTCCTCGCGGGACGAGTAGAACCGGTCGGTGACGCCGTCCTTCCAGAACCGGTCCTCGAGGAACCCGGGCGCGATCAGCGTCACCTTGACCGGGGCCGTGGTCAGGCCGAGCACGTGGGCCGCCTCGCCGGCCGCCAGCCGCCCGCGCGGCCGCAGCCGCCCGGCGGCGACCCAGCTGTGGCTGGGCACCTTGGTAACGCCGTCGCCCGAGCGCCACGGCATGTCCCAGGTGGTCATCGTGAACCCGTCGACCGCGTCGACGAACCCGGTCCTGAAGTCCCGCCGCCGGAACTCGCCGTCGGTGACCACGTCGATCCCGGCCTCGATCTGGCGCGCGACCGCGGGCGCGATCGCCGCGTCCTCGGCCGCGCGCAGCTGCGCGTCGTCGATCTCGCCCGCCTCGTGCCGCCGCCGCGCCGCGAGCAGTCGCTCCGGCCGCAGCAGGCTCCCGACGTGGTCGGCGCGGAACTTCGCTTCAGTCATATCGACACCTCTCCTCGCGGCTCAAGATAGTCACGGCCGCAGTGCGCGCCCAGCCTCAGGCGTGCAAGGTAAGAGTTCAAAATCAAGCTGATATCGAACGGGCCGTGCCTGCGCCCAGGCCGTCCATTTGCTGCGCAAGCGGACCCCGGGGATAGGGTTGAAATATGAAACTGGGTCTGCACATCTCGGACTTCACCTGGGAAGGCGGGGCCCCCGAGCTCCGCTTCAAGCTCGGTGACATCGCCAAGCGCGCCGAAGACGGCGGCGTCGACCGGATCAGCGTCATGGACCACGTCTGGCAGATCGGCCACATCGGCCCGCCCGAGCACGAGATGCTCGAGGCCTACACCGCCCTCGGCTGGCTGGCCGCCAAGACCGAGCGGGTCAAGCTGCTGACGATGGTGACGGCGGTCGTCTACCGGGAGCCGGGCCTGCTCGCGAAGGCGATGACCACGCTCGACGTGCTGTCGGGGGGTCGCGCGATCCTCGGCATCGGCGCCGCCTGGAACGCCGACGAGTCGGCCGGCCTCGGCCTGCTCTTCCCGCCCGTGGCCGAGCGGTTCGAGCGCCTCGAGGAGGCGATCCTCATCTGCAGGCAGATGTGGAGCGACGACGAGAGCGCCTTCGCGGGCAAGCACTACCAGCTGGCCCGCACCCTCAACTCGCCGCAGGCGCTGTCCCGCCCGCACCCGCCGATCCTGATCGGCGGATCGGGCGAGAAGAAGACGCTGAAGCTGGTGGCCCGCTACGCCGACGCCTGCAACATCTCGGCCTACGACGTCCCCGAGGCGGCCCGCAAGCTCGAGGTGCTCCGCGAGCACTGCGCCAACGAGGGCCGCGACTACGCCGAGATCGAGAAGACCGCCCAGACGCGATTCGACCTGGGCCTGGGCGGCGAGAACGTGAGCAAGACGATCGAGCAGGTGCACGCGCTGGCCGAGGCCGGCTTCAGCGTCGCCCACGGCTCGCTGGTCAACGTCAGCGTCCCCGGCCAGCTAGACCTGCTAGCCGAGCACATCATCCCGGCCATCGAAAAGTTCTAACCCCACCCGCCCCCCCAGCCACCCCGGCGCTGGCGCCCCACCAGGCGCGCCAGCGTCGTCGCCCACACCAGGCGCGCCAGGGCTCTACCGCCCCGAAGATCTTGGAGACTTTTTTCCTGGCGGAAGGAAAGCACGCGGATAGCGCGCTTTCCTTCCAAGATCTTTTAGGCGCCCGCCGCGGAAGGAAACTCGTGACTACTCCAGCACCAGCAGCAACACCGGGCGGGCCCCGGCGGCGGAAGCCGCCGCGCCTGGTCGAGGTCGTGTCCGTCAGCCCGGTCTCGCCCCGGCTGATCTCGGTCCTGGTCACCGGCGACGAGCTCGACGGGTTCGCCGACGCCGCCCCGACCTCGCACCTGAAGGTGTTCCTGCCCGCCGAGGGCGATGACGCGCCCAACCTGCCCGCGTCCGGGCCGGACGGGAGGCCGGTCCCGCTGGAAGGCCCGCCGCCGGTGGTCCGCACCTACACGCCGCGCCGCTACGACCCGGCCGCAAAAACCCTGGAAATCCAGTTCCTGCTGCACGGGACCGGCCCCGCCTCCGAGTGGGCGCAGCGGGCCAAGCCGGGCGACAAGCTCGCGGTGGCCGGCCCGGGCGGCCGGTTCTCGCTCGAGCCGGCCACCGACCACTGGTGGCTCGCCGCCGACGAGTCCGCCATCCCGGCCGTCGGCACGCTCCTCGAGGCGCTGCCGGATACGGCGGCGGCCGACGTCCACCTCGAGGTCGACGGCCCGGACGACGAGGTCGACTTCGCGGCCCCGGCCAAGACCACGGTCACCTGGCACCACCGCCGTAGCCCGGACGCGTTCGGGGCCGAGCTGGCCGACGCCGCCCGCGCGGCGACGATCCCCGACGGCGCCCGCGTCTGGGTAGCGTGCGAGGCCGCCGCGATGCGCGACATCCGGCGCTACTTCATCGCCGAGCGCCACCTGCCGCCGGCCTCCCTGGTCACCCGGGGCTACTGGCGGGCCGGCGAGCAGAACCACCCCGACCACGACTACGGCGAGGACTGACTCCCGGCCGTCTTACCGGGTGGCGCGCTTACCGGGCGGCGCGGCTCACTGGCCGACGCGGCCGTCGATACGCTCCCGGAGCATGTCGGCGTGCCCGCAGTGGCGTGCGTACTCCTCGATCATGTGCACCAGGACCTCGCGCAGCGAGATCGTCTTGCCGTCGCCCATGGTGCCGCGGATGCCCAGGTCGCCGGAGCCGGTGACGTAGCGCTCGGCGTAGCCGACCTCGTCGCGCCAGGCGTCCCAGGCTCGGGCGACCACCTCGGGGTCGGCCACCGCGCCGGTCCACTCGACGTCCGCTTCGCCGTCGGTCCAGTACAGGGGCGGCGCGTCCTCGCCCGCCATCACCCGGCGGAACCAATGCCGCTCGACGTCGGTCATGTGCCTGATGAGGCCGAGCAGCGACATGGTCGACGGCGGCACCGACCGGCGCGCGAGCTGGCCGGTGTCGAGGCCCGCGCACTTCATCTCCATCGTGAGACGGTACGCGCGCACGTAGTCGACCAGCACCGCACGCTCGCCGTCCAACTCGGTCCCGGTGTCCCGCGGATCTTCGGCCGGATCCATCCACATGTCCGCGTGCACCGTCGACGCCGTCCACCGCTCCGGTACGGCCCCGTCCGCGCTCTCCTCAACCATGGCCCACATCCTGTCACTCGTTCCCCGGACCGTCATCGCGTTTTCCGGCGCCATCGCCTACCGCGAGGCGTGTCACCCACGGCGAGGCCTGTCGCCTACGCCATCGACCCGGCCCAAGCGACCTGTCGCCTACGCCATCGACCCGACCCGCGACCTGTCGCCTACGCCGCCGACCCTAATAGGCGCGGTCGCTGTCGTCGTTGACCGGCGGGCGTTCCTGTTACCTACGCCATCGACCCGGCTCGCGCGACCTGTCGCCTACGCCATCGACCCGACCCGTCACCTGTCGCCTACGCCGCCGACCCTTACGCCATCGCCCGGGCCCGCGACCCGGGCCGCCGGCGGCTCAGGCGGATTCGCGGACGACGACGCGGCCGGGGGCGGCGCCCTGGTCGGGCTCACCCACCAGACCGCGACCCTGGACACGGCGGGCACGATCCTGGCGCTGACGCTGATCGACTCCGAGCGCGCGACGCCGGGGACGCCGGTGGAGGTCGTCTGGGGCGAGCACCCGGGGCCGGGCACCGACACCGACGCCGACCTCGGCTTCCCGCGCATTCGCGCCACGGTCGCCCCCGCCCCCTACGACGCGCACGCTCGGACGCAATACCGACGCCACTAACCGGGTTATCCACCGGTTGTGGTGAGCCCCAGTGCTCGTCGGCAGGGATTAAGTTTCTGCACGTGACGACCTAACATGAGAGCACAAGACTTACGAATTTTCGGGAAATGGGCGTTACGTGGAAACTGTGCTCGACGACTTCTCCATGGAGATGACCGGCAAGGACGTCTCCAGGCTGGAGGCCGCCGCGGGCGTCATACCGCCCGGTACCCGAATCCACGTCACGTTCCTCGAGAACGAGGACCTGGGCATGCGGGTCGGCGCCGCGGCGGCGGTCAAGCGGCTCGGCTTCGTCCCGGTGCCGCACATCTCCGCCCGGCGGATCAGGTCGCAGGCGATGCTCGAGGAGTTCCTGGCGGCGCTGCGCGAGATCGACGCGGCCGAGAACGTGTTCTCGGTCGGCGGCGACCCGGCCGTCCCGCACGGCCCCTACGAGGATTCGCTCTCGCTGATCGAGTCGGGCGTGTTCCAGCGCTACGGCGTCAGGCACGTCTCGATCGCCGGCCACCCGGCCGACCACCCGGAGGTCCCGGTCGACGTGCTCTGGTCCGCGCTCGAGAGCAAGTCGGCCGCGCTGTCGAGGCTGCAGATCCCCGGCGCGGTGCTGACCCAGGTCGAGTTCGACGTCGACCGGGTGCTGAGCTGGCTGGAGGAGGTGCGCCGGCGCGGGGTGGAACTCCCCGTCCGCGTCGGCGTGCCCGGCCCGACCAGCATCAAGGGGCTGATCGGGTTCGCCTCCAGGCTCGGCGTCTCCACCTCGGCCACGATCGCCAAGAAGTACGGCTTCTCGATGACCAACCTGCTCGGCAAGGCCGGCCCGGACAAGTTCATCCGCGAGCTCCAGGACGGCCTCGACCCGGCCAAGCACGGCGTGGTGAAGCTGCACTTCTACACCTTCGGCGGCTTCAAGTCGACCGCCGAGTGGATCGACAACTTCCGCCAGGAGTTCTAGGTCGCAGCCGCCAGACTGCGGCTTCGCTCGGGTGGCGGCTCTTAAGTTTTCCGAACGGTCCCCGGGTGACTCCCAACGCCGATGTCCCTTCGGGTCCCGTTGACGGGAGCGGTCCGGAAGTGCCACGCTCATTCGCGTGTCTGCCGACGGGCATTCGCTTGAAATTTTAGCTGATCCCCGGATGGCGCATTGTGGTGCAGATTTTTATCGTACGGAAGCTCGAGTCTGATCTGGCGGAAGCATTGTTGGTCGTCCGCTGCCATGAGGGGAGTCTCCGTGTAGGGGACCGGTTGTCATGTGCCATCGATCCGGTCGGCGCGCGTCATTCCGTGAATGCGCAATGCGTCGAGATCAGCTTGGCCAAGACGGTCATGGTAGACGAGCTTGAGGGGAATTTTGGCGGCCTCGTGGTGCTCACAGGACCGAACGTTTCAATTCTTTCGGAGGGCTGGACCCTCTGTAGCGAATGACTCGCCGTTGAGTAGTGATCATTCCCCGCCGGGACGGGCCCGCTGCGACCCGGGCGCCGTCCCGGCGGGTGTCAGGGGGTGATGCCGAAGGTGATGCGGTAGTCGCACACGCCCTTGCAGGTGAAGACGCTGGTCGCGTCGTCGTCCACGTAGGAGTAGGCGTACGGCTCCGCGCGCTTGAACACGGCCGCGTAGTCGACCGGCCAGCTGGCCGGGTCGCAGGCCGCCCGCGACGACCACTGGCCGCGGCAGCAGAGCTGGTCGGTGCCGAGCCTGGCGCAGGCGGAGATGCAGCCGACGACGGTGCTGCCGACCGTGACGTCGAGCACGCTCGGGCAGACGACGGGCTTGGTGCAGCCGGCCGGCACGCAGCCGTCCGGGCTGATCTTGTCCACCGTCCCGCCCGACGACTTGGCGATGTTGATGTACATCGGCAGGTTGGAGCCGTCGACCATCGACACGTCGTAGAAGTCGAGGCTGTCCCAGGCGTCGAAGTTGACCTCGGCCAGGGTCGCCGGGATCGTGCCCCAGCCCTTGCACTGGAACAGTCCGCCGCAGTCGCCGGTCTGGCAGTGACCGACGCCCTCGCTGTTGAAGGCGCAGCCGGTGCGACCCCAGAACCGCGTGTTCAGGTTGTTCGGGGTGGTGATGGTGACGCTCTGCCCGGCGGGCAGCGCCCAGCCGGTGGCGGCGAGCGGCGTGGCCGCGTTCGGCGCGGCCGCGACCCAGATGGTCTGCGACATCCGGTTGACGAACGTCACCAGACGACGTGAGCCGGCGGCCCCCGAAGGGGGTGGCTCGGGGGCCGCCGGGGCTGAGGAGGCGGAGGAGCCGGAGGACGCCGGGGTGGCCGTAGGCATCCGGGCCAGCGTCGGCGCGGCCGAGCGGCCGCTTGGCCTCGGCGTCTGCGGCGCCGCCTTCGCGGCCTTCGCCGCCGTGGCGCCGCCGACCGCCGCCGAGGCCGCGGTTGACGGCCGCTGCCCGCCCGCCGCGGCGGCGGTGCCCGCGCCGTTAGCGCCCAGGGCCGCGCAGCCTGCGGTCAGCGTCATAACGCCGAGCAGCACCGCCGTCGTCGTCAGCGCACCGGACAACCGCGCCCGCCGCCGTCTACCGTTCCGGCCGAACATCACCAGCATCCTCCCTGCGTGCATTCGCTCCCGTACCGGAGACGCGCGGCGGCGCCGGCAGATAACACATTTCGGCTTCCGGATTTTCCGTTATCGGCGGCTCCGGGTGGTGTCTCCTAGGTTGTGATGCGAATCCCATCGGAGATCGACCCGGACGTCGCGACGGTGACCGCCGCGCAGCGCGGCGACCGGCGGGCTCTTGACGTGCTCGCGGCGGCGTACCTGCCGCTGGTCTACAACATCGTCGGCCGGGCGATGAACGGCCACCCGGACGTCGACGACGTCGTGCAGGAGACCATGCTGCGCGCCGTTCGCGGCGTGGGCGACCTGCGGGATCCGGCCGCGTTCCGGTCGTGGCTGGTCGCGATCGCGATCAGGCAGGTCCGCGACTCCTACCGGGACCGGCTGGCGCAGCCGCCGACGGTGGAGTCCGATGCGCCGAGCCCCGACTTCGCCGACACCACCATCGAGCGGCTCGGCCTGTCGGGCCAGCGCCTGGAGACGGCCGAGGCCACCCGCTGGCTCGACGACGAGGACGGGCACGTGCTCGCGCTGTGGTGGCAGGAGGCGGCCGGGAAGCTCCGCCGGGCCGACCTGGCCGTCGCGCTCGACCTCCCGCCCGCGCACGCGGCCGTCCGCGTCGCGCGGATGAAGGAGCGGCTGGTCACCTCGCGCACGGTGGTGCGGGCGCTGCGCCGGGTCCCGCCGTGCCCCAGCCTGGCGGTGATCACGGCCGAGTGGGACCGCGAGCCGAGCCCGCTGTGGCGCAAGCGGCTGGCCCGGCACGTCAGGGACTGCCCGTGGTGCCTGGCCGACACCGCCGAGATGATCCCGGCCGAGCGGCTGCTGGGCGGGCTGCCGTTGATCGCGGTGCCGGCCGGCCTGGCCGCCGGGACCCTCGGCCTGGTTTCGGGTGGCCAGGCCCAGCCGCCGGGCCGGGCCGGGAGGGGCGGCCAGGGCGGCCGCGGCAAGGGCGGCGGCCGCGGCCGGCCGACCCGGCACGCCGGGCACGCCCGGCACACGCGGATGCTGTCGAAGGTCGCCGCCGTCCAGCCGAAGCTCATCGCGGGGTCGGTGGCGCTGGTGACGTGCGCGGCGGGCGGAACGTTCGCGGTCGTGCACGCGCGCGGGGCGACCGCCCCCGTCGCGTTGAGCGTCACCGCCCCCCGGCCGCCGGCCCCGCCCGTCGCCCCGCCGGTGCCGCTGGTGACCCACACGGCCAAGCGGCCCGCGCCCAAGCGGCCCGCGCCCAAGCCGTCACCGTCGAAGCCCGCCCCGGTGACCGTGACCAGCCAGCGCAAGGGCGTCGCGACCTGGGACGCCACCGGCGTCAGCCAGGAGCTGGCCGCGTCCGGGGCGTCCTGGTACTACGACTGGGCCGCGACCCCGAGCGGCATCACCGCCCCCGCCAGCACGGGCTTCGTGCCGATGATCTGGGGCGCCTCCGACGTCACCAGCGCCACGCTGGGCCAGGTCAAGAGCGAGGGCGGCGTGCTGCTCGGCTTCAACGAGCCGGACCAGAGCGGGCAGGCCAACATGACGGTGGCCCAGGCGCTCAGCCTGTGGCCGCAGCTGATGGCGACCGGCATGACGCTCGGCAGCCCGGCCGTGTCGTCGGGCGCGGCGACCCCCGGCGGCTGGCTGGACCAGTTCATGGCCGGCGCCAAGGCCCGCGGCGACCGGGTCAACTTCATCACCGTGCACTGGTACGGGGGCGACTTCAGCACCGGCCCGGCCGTGCAGCAGCTCGAGAGCTACCTGGAGGCGATCTACAACCGGTACCACCTGCCCATCTGGCTGACCGAGTTCGCCCTGACCAGCTACGCGGGCCCCGCCCCGACCTTCCCGACCGAGGCCGAGCAGGCCGCGTTCCTGACGGCGGCCGCGGCGATGCTCGACGGCCTGCCCTACGTGCAGCGCTACGCCTGGTTCGCGCTGCCGGTCTCGTCCGGCAGCGGCACCACCGGCCTGTTCAACCCGGGGCCGGCCGCGACCGAGGTCGGCACCGCCTTCGAGGCGGCCCGGTGAGCTGAGCGAGCGGCTCTACGGCGTCCCCCGCGACCTCGTCCCGCGGCACGTCGCCCGGGCCATGCTCGGCAACGTCGCCCCGGCACTCGACCTCCCGCCGCAGTACCGCCCGGCCGTCTAATATGCGGACATGGTCGGATCAGGTCCGGACGACGGCGACATCCTCGAGCTGGGTCCGCAGAAACCGCCGCGCCGCTGGCCGATCGGCCGCCGGAGCCGCCTGGCGCTCGCCGTTGCGGGCGCCTGCGCGCTGCTCGCCGTCGGCGGCACCGTGGCCGGGATCCGGCTCAGCTCCCACGGGCCCGCCGACCCCGCCCTGACCCGCCTGATCACCGAGGTCACCACGGTCCCGGCGAGCGCGGCCGGGTCCAGGTCCGGCAGCCTGGGCCTGTACGTGGGCGCGTTGCAGGGAACCACCGTCTCCGTGAACGCGGCCACGGGCTCGGTCGTCCTCGACGACGGGTTCCCCTCGCCGACCGGGCCGAACGGCCGCCCGCTCACCTCCAACGGCAAGCCCGAGGTCCTCTACGTCGCCACCGAGTACTGCCCCTACTGCGTCGCGCAGAGCTGGCCGCTGATCGTCGCGCTCAGCCGATTCGGCGAATTCTCGGGATTGAGCACCAGCCGCTCCCCGGCCTTCGAGGGGAACCCGCCGGTCGACGGCTGGACCTTCTACGGCTCGTCCTACAAGAGCCGCTACCTCGCCTTCGTCCCGGTCGAGACCTACTCGAACGTCCTGGTGAACGGAAAGGCCGACCCGGGCAACCCGCTGAGCTATCGCACGCTGCAGCGGCTCACGCCCGCCGAGCAGGCCGTTTTCAGCGAGTTCGATCGCGGGCGGCGGACTCCGTTCGCCGATTTCGGCGGCGCCGCCACCGCGCTCGGCTCCGACGTCATGCCGACCACGCTGGCCGGCCTGACCTGGAGCGAGATCGCGGCCGATCTCCGCCGTCCGGGGAGCGCGGCGGGAGCGACCATCCTCTTCTCGGCCAACGTGCTGACCTACCAGCTCTGCCAGCTCACCGGCGACCTCCCGGCCGCCGCGTGCCCGAAGAGCTGAATTCACAATCTTTATCTCGAACGGACCCTGGCTCCGCCTGTCCCGTCAGGTGCCATCGGGCGAGCAGGCGCCGCCCGTCGCCGGCAACCCGCCGCGGCCAGGCCGCAGCTCCGTTCACCGGAGCGCGCCAGGGCGCACGCTTTCCGGGCGCCGCAGCGCGGCAGGTCGGGGAGATTGGCTTCGGGCCCGAGCGCAGCGGACGGTAGCATCGTGGCATCAATCCGAACGTCCATTAGCAACGTCAACGTGAGGCAGCGCCGTGTCCCAGATCCGTGTCCAAGTGCTCGACCGCCAGGCTCAGCGGAGTGAGCGCGAGGTGACGACGGGGACTACCGCCGGCGAGCTGTTCCCCGGTGACCGGGACGTGGTCGTCGCCCGGGTCAACGGCGAGGTCCGCGACCTGTCCTGGGCCCTCTCCGACGGTGACGTGGTGGAGCCGGTCCCGGCCGACTCGCCGACCGGCCGCTCGGTGATCAGGCACTCGTCCGCGCACGTGCTGGCGCAGGCGGTGCAGCAGGCGTTCCCTGAGGCGAAGCTGGGCATCGGCCCGCCGATCGAGAACGGCTTCTACTACGACTTCCAGGTCGACCGCGCGTTCACCCCGGAGGACCTCAAGCTGATCGAGTCGCGGATGCGCGACATCGTCAAGCGGGGCCAGCGGTTCGTCCGCCGAGAGGTCACCGACGCCGACGCCCGCGAAGAGCTGGCGGCCGAGCCGTTCAAGCTCGAGCTGATCGGCATCAAGGGATCGGCCGGGTCCGACGACGAGGCGTCCACCGAAGTGGGCGCGGGCGTGCTGACCATCTACGACAACGTGGACGCGAAGACCGGCGAGCTGCGCTGGAAGGACCTCTGCCGCGGCCCGCACGTGCCGACCACCAGGGCAATCCCCGCGTTCAAGCTGATGCGGAACGCCGGCGCCTACTGGCGCGGGAGCGAGAAGAACCCGCAGCTGCAGCGGATCTACGGCACCGCCTGGGAGTCCCGCGGCGCCCAGGACGACTACCTGAAGCTGCTCGAGGAGGCCGAGCGGCGCGACCACCGCAAGCTCGGGGCGGAGCTCGACCTGTTCTCGTTCCCAGAGGAGATCGGCTCCGGCCTGCCGGTCTTCCACCCCAAGGGCGGGATCATCCGCCGCGAGATGGAGAACTACTCGCGGCTGCGGCACGAGGCGGCGGGCTACTCGTTCGTCAACACCCCGCACATCACCAAGGCGCACCTGTTCGAGACCTCGGGCCACCTGCCGTACTACGCCGACACGATGTTCCCGCCGATGGAGCTCGAGGGCAGCGAGTACTACCTCAAGGCCATGAACTGCCCGATGCACAACCTGGTCTACCGGTCCCGCGGCCGGTCCTACCGGGAGCTGCCGCTGCGGCTGTTCGAGTTCGGCGCCGTCTACCGGTACGAGAAGTCCGGCGTGGTGCACGGGCTGACCCGGGTGCGCGGGCTGACCATGGACGACTCGCACATCTACTGCACCAAGGAGCAGATGGAGCAGGAGCTGACCTCGGTCCTGTCCTTCATCCTCGACCTGCTGCGGGACTACGGCCTCGACGACTTCTACCTGGAGCTGTCCACCCGCGGCGACTCGGACAAGTTCATCGGCTCGGACGAGGACTGGGAGTCGGCGACCGAGACCCTCCGCTCCGTCGCCACCGCGTCCGGCCTTGAACTGGTGCCCGACCCGGGCGGCGCGGCCTTCTACGGTCCCAAGATCTCGGTCCAGGCCCGTGACGCGATCGGCCGGACCTGGCAGATGTCCACCGTCCAGCTCGACTTCAACCAGCCCCGGCGGTTCGGGCTCGAGTACCAGGCGGCGGACGGCACCCGGCAGGAGCCGGTGATGATCCACCGGGCGCTGTTCGGCTCGATCGAGCGGTTCATGGGCGTGCTCATCGAGCACTACGCAGGGGCGCTGCCGCCGTGGCTGGCCCCGGTCCAGGTGACCGGCATCCCGATCAGCGACGCGCACGTCCCGTACCTGGAGGAGGTCGCGGCCAGGCTCGGCGCACGCCGGATCCGGGTCGAGATCGACGACAGCAGCGACCGGATGCAGAAGAAGATCCGCAACGCCCAGAAGCAGAAGGTCCCGTTCATGCTGCTGGCAGGCGACGAGGACGTGGCCGCCAACGCCGTCTCCTTCCGCTACCGCAACGGCGCCCAGCGCAACGGCGTCCCGATCGACGAGGCCATCGCCGAGATCGCCGCCGCCGTAGAGACCCACGCCCAGGTCTAATCGCACTCCGACCCCAGAGCCTGTCGCCTACGCCAGCGACCCCAACCGCCAACCTCCACCTGTCGCCTACGCCAGCGACCCCAATAGGCGATGTCGATGGCGTAGGTGACAGGCCACGGGTCATGTCGGTGGCGTAGCCGACATGGTCAGCTGGGCGGCTGCTGCCATTGAGATCTCTGTATCGTCTTCCGGTATATCGGTTCCCGATGTATAGTCGCCGCATGGCGAGACGCAATGCCGGTGATCCAGCGGACGGCCCGGCGCTGGCCGGGTTCGGCCGGTACGCCGGGCCGGCCACGCTGATCTTGTCCAGCCTGGCCGACGGGCCCAAGCACGGGTACGCGCTGACGAAGGACGTCGAGTCCTTCGCCCGGGTGCGGCTGGCACCCGGCACGCTGTACGAGGCCCTCGCGCGGCTTGAGTCGCAGGGGATGATCGAGGCGCTTGAGGCGCAGGACCGTCGACGCCCGTACCAGCTCACCGCCGTCGGCGCGGTGGCGCTGAAGGCGCACCTGGACGCGCAGCGCCTGGTGACCGACGTCGGACTGCGCCGTCTTGCGGTCAACTGGACCACGGGGTGAGCGCGCCCGCGCCTTCGGCCGACGGCGGCGGAAAGCCTGGCGGCGGGGATGCCGCCAGGCGGGCAGCACGGCTGCTGCGCTGGTACCCGAGGACATGGCGGGACCGGTACGGCGAGGAGTTCGCCGAACTGCTGATCTCCGACATTGAAGAGCGGTCGCAGGCGCCAGGCCGCTCGCTGGACGTCGCCCGCGGCGGCCTCGTCGCCCGGCTGTCGGCCGTCGGCGTGTGCGGGCTCCCGCTGCGCGACCCCGGTGCGATGGCCCCGGCGGCGGTCGGCGACGTCGCCGTCGGCCGTCACGTGACCGCCAGCCTGGTCTCGCTTGGATGCTGTCTCGCGGTCGCGCTTGGCTTCGGCGCCGCCATGTGGTCCCAGCTGACCATCGGCTGGCAGTGGTCCCGGCCCGCGAGCACCGCCTCCGCCGCCGGCTTCGCCACGGTGGCCACGTCGGTCGCGATGTCCGCCCTGCTTGTCATCGCGGTTCTGGCCGCGCTGCCGGTACTCGGCACTGTC
Organism: Trebonia sp.; assembly: GCA_036509215.1. Taxonomy (GTDB): domain Bacteria; phylum Actinomycetota; class Actinomycetes; order Streptosporangiales; family Streptosporangiaceae; genus Trebonia. The sequence goes on along the minus strand of DATCGA010000356.1, from coordinate 30,853 downwards.
GGCAGGCGCATCGCCACCCGTCAAGCGGGCGGTCTGCTCCGGCCGTCAGCGGCCCTCGTCATGGCCGGCGCGATCGTTTTCGCCGGCGGCAGGCACTTCGAGAACGGCTGGCCGGGCACCGGCGGGCACGGCGGACTCATCCCCGGCGGGGTGGCCGCGTTCGAGTGGGCGACGTCGCTGTCGGTCTCGTCCTACTGGGCGCATCCCGGTGCGCTCGGCGCCTTCCCCGCCCCCGAGGTCGCCTGGATGGCCGTCTGCCCGCTCGCCCAGGCAGCGGCGGTGATCAGCGCCGCCATCGTCGTCCGGCGGGCCGCCCTTTCCGCCCGGGTGCTGGCGTTCGAGACCCGTCTCGCCGCTGCCGCCTGCACGGTCATGATCGGTCTGCTGGCCGGCTGCTCGTGCTGGGTGGCGACTGGCGGGCAGCCGGCCGGAGGCCAGCGCAGCGGCGGCCAGCCGAGCCTGTTTCACGCGGGCCTGATCGACGTCGCTGGCATCGCGGTGCTCTCGCTCGCGCTGGCGATCGCCGTGCAGGCGGCACGCACGGCCAGGCGTGGGCTGGGCCTCGCGCGTGGCTGACAACGACGCCTCGCGCCCACGTCCTGCCGAGCAAGAAGTCGAAGCGGAGTTAAGGTGCAGCGATCACGACGGCTCTTCATTCGCTACGGCCTGGCCGGGGTGGCGGCCGCGGCGGCGGTCGGCCTCGGCGGCGCCGACCTGATCAGCCGGGGCGACCTGCCCGGCAAGGGCGAGCTCGACGCGATTGACGGGGCCTGCTCGGCGGCCGCCCCGGACCTGGCGTCCTACGCGCCGGCCGGCCCGCAGGTATCCGGCACGTTCTACTCGCAGGCCAGGAACCGCGCCGTCGGCTACACGATCGGCTACCCGCCCCGGCACCGGCCGGGCTCGGAACTGCCGCTGGTGATCATGCTCCACGGCTACGGCGACAACCACGCCAGCGCGCTGTTCGGGCTGTCGCCGGCCCGGGCGCTCGCGCTTCGGGTCGGCGGCGCCCCGCTGCCCCCGATGGCCCTGGTGACGGTCGACGGCGGCACCGGGTACTGGAACCCGCACCCGGGCGACAACCCGCAGGCGATGCTGACCGACGAGGTGATCCCGCTGTGCCGGCGCCGCGGACTGGGCGGGCCGCAGCGCGTCGGGGTGATGGGCGTCTCGATGGGCGGGTACGGCGCCCTGCTGCTGGCCGAGAAGCGCCCGGACCTGATCAGCGCGGTCGCCGCGATCAGCCCGGCCGTCTGGACCAGCTACGCCCAGGCGCGGGCGGCCAACGCCAGGGCGTACGCGTCGGCGGCCGACTTCGCGGCCGACGACGCGGTGACCCACGCGGCCGCGCTCGCCGGGGTCCCGGTCCGCGTCGCGGCCGGCTTCGGCGACCCGTTCTACCCCGGCGTCCAGGCCCTCGCCCGCGCGCTGCGCAAGCGCGCGGGGAGCGAGCCGCCGGTGGTGAGCTTCTCCAACGGCTGCCACGACAGCTCGTTCTTCACCGCGCAGGAGCCGCCTTCGCTGGCGTTCCTGGCCCGGCACCTGACGACGCGAACGACGACCTGAGCGCTGCCGCCCCGCCGCCCCGCCGGCCAGCCGGCCAGCCGGCCAGCCGGCCCACCGGTCAGCCAGGTCAGGCGGGTCAGTCGGCGTCGCCGAGCAGCGCCTCGGCCCTCTCCTCAGCCTCGAGTTCCCGCTCGGCCGCCGCCTCCGGGGACGTCGCGCCGTGCCCGACCGCCGACGCGGCGGCTGCGGCCTGGGTCCGCTCGGCCTCGCCGAGCAGCTTGTGGCCGGTGGAGAGGATGACGATGCCGAGCAGGATCGCCCCCGCCCCGATGTAGAACGGCACGTGGATGTTGAAGGCGAGCACGAGCCGCCCGGCCGCGTAGGGGGCGAGGCCGCCGCCGATGAACCGGACGAAGCTGTAGGCGGCGGACGCGACCGGCCGCTCGACCGGGGACACGGTCATGACGGCCTGCGTGGTGACGGTGTTGTTCACGCCGCAGACGACGCCGGACAGGATCACGAGAATGATCAGCACCGGCTTGTGCAGCGTCCAGATCGCGATGCCGAGGGTGATGAGCGCGAAGATGAACAGGTTCGCGTACATCGTCCGGGCGATGCCGAGCCGTCGCTGCAGCCAGGGCGCGCCGACCACGGCGAACACCGCGACCATGAGGCCCCAGCCGAAGAACACCAGGCCGAGCTTGATCGGCGACAGCTCCATCGGGAACGGCGCGTAGCCCAGAATCGTGAAGAAGCCCCAGTTGTAGCAGAGCGCGGTCAGCGCCATGGTGAGCAGGCCGCGGTGCCGCAGCGCCTTGAACGGCGCCGACAGGCTGGTCTTGGTCGCAGGCTTCGGGGTCTTGTCGACCAGCACCACGGTGGCGCACAGCGAGATGGCCATCAGCACCGACACCCCGTAGAACGGCCCGCGCCACGAGATCTCGCCGAGCGTGCCGCCGACCAGCGGCCCGACCGCGATGCCGAGGCCGAGCGCGGTCTCGTAGAGCACGATCGCGCCCGCGAACCCGCCGCTGGCGGAGGCGACGATGACCGCCAGGGAGGTCGCGATGAACAGCGCGTTGCCGATGCCCCAGCCGGCCCGGAACTCGATGATCTCGCGGATCGAGCCCGACGAGCCCGCCAGCGCCGAGAACGCGACGATCAGCACCAGCCCGGCGATCATCGTCCGCTTGGCGCCGATCCGCGACGACACCCAGTTGGTGATCAGCATCGCCACCGCGGTGACGACCAGGTACGACGTGAACAGCAGCGTGGTCTCGCTCGGCGACGCGTGCAGCTGGTTGGAGATCGCGGGCAGGATGGGATCGACCAGGCCGATGCCCATGAATGACACGACGCAGGCGAAGGCCACCGCGAACACGGCCTTGGGCTGCTTGAACGGGCTGGCGGCCGGGCCGTGGGGGGCGACGCTCATGTAGTTGTTCTCCTCAGTGCGATGTGCTGCGGGCCGGGTCGTCGTCGCGCGGGACGCTGGCGAGCGCGTCGAGGGCGGGCCGGGCGGCGTCGAGGGCTACGAGGTGGTCGGGGCTGAGCTTGGCGAGGATGACCGCGAGGCGGGTGGCCCGGGAATCGCGGCGGTGCGCGAGCGTCGCCCGGCCCGCGTCGGTGATCGTGACCAGCACGACCCGCCCGTCGTCGGGGTCGGACTCCCTGCGGACCTGGCCCGCGTCCTCGAGCCTGCTGATCAGCTGCGTCATCGCCGGCTGGGTGACGCCCTCGCGGGCGGCGAGCGCGGTCAGCCGCTGCGGTCCGAACCGCTCGATCGCGGCCAGCGTGGCGGCGGCGGTCAGCGACAGCCCGCCCGGCTCGGTGAGGGACCGGTACAGTCCCATGATCCGCTCCAGGTCGACCGTGAGCTCGGCCGCGAGCTCGACGGCGGTCACTGTTCCGACGGCGCTGCTCGAACTTTCCATAATGGATTTATATCACATGCTAATGGAAATCCAGAAGACCTCGATCCGCCACCCGCCCTGGTGGAACATCCTTAGCAGAGGTAACGTTGTTCCTGGCCGAGGAAACCTAGATGGGATCGGAGCGAGCAAAAGTCGTGACAGCCATCCTGGGGGGCCCCGCCTGGCATCAGATGACGTCGTCTTTCCACCACCGCAACTACCGGCTGTTCTTCTTCGGCCAGCTCGTCTCGGTGATCGGCACCTGGATGCAGACGATCGCCCAGTCGTTCCTCGTCCTCGGCCTCACCCACAGCGGGACCCAGCTCGGGCTCACCACCGCGGCCCGCTTCCTCCCGATCCTGATCTTCGGCCAGGCCGGCGGCCTGTTCGCCGACCGCAGGGACAAGCGCCGGATCCTGCTCGTCACGCAGACCTCGGCCGGCCTCCTGGCGGCCGTGTTCGCCGTGCTCACCGGCACCCACGAGATCCGGCTGTGGAGCGTCTACCTGCTCGCGATCGCGCTCGGCTTCGTCAACGTCTTCGACAACCCGGCGCGGCAGGCGTTCATCTCCGAGATGGTCCCGCCGGAGAACCTCGCGAACGCGGTGACGCTCAACTCGGTCGCGGTGAACATGGCGCGGGTCTGCGGCGCCGCCGTCGGCGGGGTCCTGGCCGCGATCGGCCTGACCCTGTGCTTCGCGCTCAACGCGGTCTCGTTCGGCGCCGTCCTGCTGTCGCTCGTCTTGATGAGCACCGCCGCGCTGTACCCGGCCGGGCCGGCGTCGAAGAAGCCGGGGCAGATCCGGGCCGGCCTGCGCTACGTCAAATCGACCCCCGCGCTGCTCATCCCGCTCATCATGATCGCCGTCGTCGGCACCCTCGCCTGGGAGTTCCAGGTGTCGCTGCCGCTGATGGCCAGCCACGTCTTCGGCGGCGGCGCCGCCGCCTACGGGGTGATGGCCTCGGTCATGGGGGTCGGCGCGGTGGCCGGGGGCCTGGTCTCCGCCGCCCGGGCAAAGCCGAGCGGACGGGCGCTCTGCCTGGCCTCGATCGGCTGGGGGATCGCGATCCTGGTGGCCGCGGTCGCGCCGTCGATGCCGCTCGAGCTGGCGGCGCTGCTGTTCGTCGGGTACGGCTCGATCACGTTCAACTCGATGGCCAAGACGGTGCTGCAGCTGGCCGCCACGCCGGAGATGCGCGGCCGGGTCATGGCCCTGTGGGGACTCGCCTGGCTCGGCTCGACCCCGATCGGCGGGCCGATCGTCGGCTGGGTCGGCCAGGAGGCGGGCGCCCGCTGGTCGCTCGTCGTCGGCGGCGTCCCCACCCTGCTCTGCGGCCTGCTCGCGCTGCCGGCCCTGGTCAAGATCGACCGTCGCCGCGACGACCCGTCGCGGCCGGCTGCGGGGATGCCGCGCTTGCTGTCTTCATTTTTCCCGAACGGTCGCGGGGCTTCGCCTAGTCACCCCATGACCGACCGTCCGGACGAGACCAGCGACGCGTATATCACCACCGAGCCGAGGTAATGGCCGTTCCTTGGATTCTTCTGCTTCGGCGGCGTCGTCGAGAATCATGACGATCCATTTCTCGATATCGGCGCCGATGGCGGTGGCGGCCAGGCGCCAGCGTTCCTGCTGCGTGTGGGTTGCCGGGAGCTTGACGGTGAGCTGGTCGTCCCTTCTCTTGCGCTTGCCGATGGCGCCGTCCTTGAGCTGGCGGCGGAGGGCGTGGAGAGACCAGTCGAGTGCCTCTGCCTTGTCGAGCCATTCGTCTTGCTGATCGGGGCTGAGCGAGGCGAGCTCGGCGTGGTGCTGGAAGCTGAGCGCGGGGTGGCGGCGGGGGATGGGGAATTGGCGGCAGACCCAGGCGTAGTTGCGGAGGGTCTGGTAATCGAGCGTGGTCGCGCTGATGGCCTGCTTGTAGCGGTCGGGGTACTTCTTCTTGCCGTAGACGAGCCAGTCGCCGAGCCACCAGGATGACGAGTCGCCGATGGTGGCTATTTGCCGGCCGATTTCCGACCAGTCCTCGATGCCGAGCTGGGCGGGGAGCCACAGGCCTTCGCGGCGCGCCCGCACGGCGGGGCTGAGGGCCAGGCGCTGCGGCGGCCGCCCGGGCTGGATGGTCGTGACCTGGCTGGCTTCCGGCATGATCTCGCTCATCCCCGATTAGCAACTCTGTTGAAATCTTGCGGAATAAACGATCAATTCTTGCGCAAAACTGGTCACTCAACGACTGTAATATATGTGTTGATGAGGTGACAATCCCCTCCCTGCACCGTTGCGGCTACAAGCCTTGCCCTGCCACCGGTTGCCGCACAACGTGGCCCCCCGCCTCCGATCCCCAGTGGCCCCCGCCTCCGATCCCCAAACGCTGGTTGCGGAGCACGTCAGAACCGATGGTCATATTCTTTCAGCTTCAAGTAATTTTTTTACTAGCCCATAGTCGAATATTTCGTTACCTTTGTCGCATGACGGACGTCTCCACCGCCAGTCTGCTCTCCGCCACCAAACAGGCCCTGCTCGCCCAGCGCCTGCGCGGCCGTGGGGCGGTGGCGACGATCCGGGCGCGGGCGGCCGGGACCGCGCCGCCGCTGTCGTTCGCGCAGGAGCGGCTGTGGTTCATGGAGCAGCTGGTCCCGGGCTCGGCGGCGCACACGATCCCGTTGGCGCTGCGGCTGCGGGGAACGCTCGACGCGGGCGCGCTCGGGCTTGCGCTGGGCGACGCGGCCGACCGGCATGAGGCGCTGCGGATGTGTTATCCGGCCGGGGAGGACGGGCGCCCCGAAGTCCGGGTCTGCGAGGCGGACGGATCGCAGTTCCCGCTACGGGTCCTGTCGGCTGCGTCGCTCGACGCGGCGCGGGACCTGGTCGACGCGGCGATCGCAGAGCCCTTCGACCTCGCGGCCGGCCCGGTGGCCCGCGCGGCGCTGGTGCGGCTAGCCGACGACGATCACGTGCTCGCGCTGGCCGTGCACCACATCGCCTGCGACGGCTGGTCGGCCGACATCCTGCTGGCCGACCTGTTCGCGTTCTACGAGGCCCGGCGCGGCGGGCGGCCGCTGGGGTTCGCCGAGCTGCCCGTCCAGTACGGCGACTACGCGATCAGGCAGCGGGACGGGCTGTCCGGCGCCGCCGACGGCGACTTCGCCTACTGGAAACGGCGGCTCGCCGCGCTGCCGACGCTCGATCTGGTCACCGACCGGCCGCGCCCGGCCGAGCAGACCTACGACGGGACGGCGCGCGGCTTCCGCCTCGACCCGACCCTGACACGGTCCGTGCGCGAACTCGCCCGGCAGCGCGACGCGACCCCCTACATGGTGCTGCTGGCCGGATTCCAGGTGCTGCTGGGGCGCTACGCCGCGCAGCAGGACTTCGCCGTCGGCTCCCCGGTCGCGGGCCGCCCGCTGCCGGAACTGGAGCCGCTGGTCGGCTGCTTCGTCAACCTGCTGGCGATGCGGGCCGACCTGTCCGGCCGCCCGTCCTTCGCCGCGCTGCTCGGCCGGGTCCGCGAGGCGGCGACCGACGCCTACGACCACCAGGAACTTCCGTTCGAGGGGCTGGTCCAACGGCTCGACCCACCGCGCGACGTCTCGCGCCCGCCGCTGTTCCAGGTGCTGTTCGCGATGCAGAACTACCGGCGCGGGGCGCTGGGCGCGGCGCCCGCGCAGCTGGCGGCCGAGGGCTTCGCGCTGCAGTCGTGGGCGACGCGCTTCGATCTCGAGCTGTACATCACCGAGGACGACGCGGGGCTGGACGGGCTGTTCATCGCCAACACCGACCTGTTCGAACCCGAGACCGTCGCCAGGCTCGCGGCGCACTTCACGGCCCTGCTCACGCGGCTGCTGGCCGACCCGGACGGGTGCGTCGACGACGCGGAGATCCTGGGCGCCGCGGAACGCGCCGAGCTCGTGACGTTCAACGACACGGCCGCCGAGTTCCCCTCGGAGATGACCCTGCACGGGCTGGTGGAGGCGCAGGCCGCGCGGAGCCCCGACGCGGTCGCGGTCACGTTCGAGGGCGCGGGGCTGACCTACCGTGAGCTGAACGCGCGGGCCGACGCGGTCGCGCATCGCCTGTGCGGACTCGGCGTCGGCCCGGAGACGCTGGTCGCCGTCTGCGCCGAGCGGTCGCTGGAACTGCCGGTCGCGCTGCTCGGCGTCCTCAAGGCCGGCGCCGCCTATCTGCCGCTGGACCCGGAGTACCCGGCCGACCGCCTCGCCTTCATGCTCGCGGACGCTGCGGCGCCGGTCGTTCTAACGCAGGAAAGCCTGCGCGGGCAGCTGCCGCCGACGTCCGCGACGGTGCTGGCGCTCGATGACCTCGACGGCTGGCCGGCGCCGCCGGCCGGCTGGCGAGCGCGGGCGGGCGACCTCGCGTACGCGATCTACACCTCCGGCTCGACCGGGCGGCCGAAGGGGGTGCTCAACACCCATCGCGGCATCGTCAACCGGCTCGACTGGATGCAGCGCCGCTACCGGCTCGACGCCGGCGACGTCGTCCTGCAGAAGACCCCGGCCAGCTTCGACGTGTCGGTGTGGGAGTTCTTCTGGCCGCTGCTGGCCGGCGCGAGGATGGTGCTCGCGCGGCCCGGCGGGCACAAGGACGCCGCGTATCTCCGGGACCTGATCCGGGCGCAGGGGGTGACAACCGCCCACTTCGTGCCGTCCATGCTCGGCCTCTTCCTCGCCGAAGAGGGCGCCGGGGAAGACGCCGGCCGATGCCGGGTCCTGCGCCGGATCATCTGCAGCGGCGAGGAACTCCCGGCTGACATGGCGGCGCGCTGCCTGCAGACGCTCCCGGCCGAGCTGCACAACCTCTACGGGCCGACGGAGGCGGCGATCGACGTCTCTGCCTGGCAGTGCACGCCGGACGCGCTGGCCGGCCTGGCGCGCGTGCCGATCGGCGGGCCGATCCAGAACCTGCGGCTGCACGTCCTCGATCCGCAGCTGCGGCCGGTGCCGGTCGGCGTGCCGGGGGAGCTGTTCCTCGGCGGCGTCGGGCTGGCGCGCGGATACCTGCGCCGCCCCGCGCTGACCGCGGACCGGTTCACGCCCGACCCGTTCGGGCCGCCGGGATCGCGGCTCTACCGGACCGGGGACCTGGCGCGGTGGCGCAAGGACGGCACCGTCGAGTTCCTGGGCCGGATCGACGGCCAGGTGAAGATCAGAGGCCTGCGGATCGAGCTCGGCGAGATCGAGGCGGCGCTGCGCGAACAGCCCGGCGTCGCGGACGCCGCCGCCGTGGTGCGCGAGGACGTGCCGGGCGACCGGCGGATCGCCGCCTACGTCGTCGGCGGCGCCGACCAGGCCGCGCTGCGCACGGCGCTCAAGCGGCGGCTGCCCGACTACATGGTCCCCTCGGCCTTCACCACCCTGGACGCTCTCCCGCTGCTGCCCAACGGCAAGCTCGACCGGCGCGCGCTGCCGCCGCCGCAGCGCGGCCGCGACGAGACGGCGCAGTACACCGCGCCGCAGCCCGGTTCGCAGGCGACGGTCGCGGCGGTCTGGGCGGAGGTGCTGCACGTCGAGCGGATCGGCGTCGACGACGACTTCTTCGACCTCGGCGGCCACTCGCTGCTCGCCGCGCAGGTGATCGCCAAGCTGCGCAAGACGGCCGGCTCGCCCGTCTCGGTGCTCGACCTGTTCAAGAACCCCACGGTCCGCGCCCTGGCGGCGCTGCTCGACGTCCCGGCGGCCGAGCGCGGTCCGGCTGAGCTCGTGCACGAACTCACGAAGCCGGTGACGGCCGGTCGGCCGACCCTGTCGCTGGTCTGCATCCCGTACGGAGGGGGCAGCGCGGTCGTGTACCAGCCGCTGGCGAACGCGCTTCCGGCCGGGTACCGGCTGTTCGCGCTGGCGATCCCCGGGCACGACGTCGGGCTGGACGAGGACGCCCTTCCCTTCGACGAGCTGGCCGGACGCTGCGTCGCCGAGGTGCTGGCGAAGGTCGACGGCCCGATCGCCGTGTACGGGCACTGCGGTGTCGGCTCGGCTCTCGCGGTGGAGATCGCAAGGCGACTCGAGGCTGCCGGGCGGCGCCTGGAGGCGGTTTACATCGGGGCGATCTTCCCCTTCGCCAGGCCCCGCAGCCGCGTGCTCGGCGCGCTCTCGGACCTCGCCCGCATGGAGCGGCTGCGCTCCGATCAGGGCTACGCCAACTGGCTGGTCTCCATGGGCGTTGACATGAGCGACCTCGAGCCGGAGCAGGCGCGACACATCGTCCGCAACATGCGCAAGGACTCGCAGAGCGCCGAGGACTACTACACCGGGCTGCTGCACAGCGGCGCGGACCGCCTCCGCGCGCCGGTCGTCACCGTCGCCGGGGACCGCGACCCGACCACCGACTTCTACCAGGAGCGGTACCGCGAGTGGCACTTTCTAACCGACACCGCGGCCGTGTTCGTGCTGGACGAGGCGGGGCACTTCTTCCTCAGGTACCGGGCCGAAGAACTGGCCGCGATCATCACCGGGACGCCGCCCGCGCTCGACGAGCCCGAGCCACTGAGCCGGGCCGCCCGCGGCGAGGACGCCGGCTGGTGGCTGCACGGCGTCTCGCACTCGGCCAGGCGGATCGCGCCGACCGGGCCGGCCCCGAGCATGCGCAGGTTCCTCACCGTCGCCTCGGGACAGCTCGTGTCGATCACCGGCTCGGCCCTGACCGAGTTCGCCGTGCCGCTGTGGATCTACCTGCACACCGGCTCGCTCTTCCGGTTCGCGCTGGTCGCCGTCTGCGGCCTGGTGCCCGGCATGCTGGCCGCGCCGCTGGCCGGGGCCGTCGTCGACCGGTCTAACCGGCGGCGGATCATGCTGCTCGGCGACACCGCGGCCGGCGGGACCCAGCTCGTGCTCGGCGTCTTGCTGTGGACGGGCCATCTGCAGATCTGGGAGATCTACCCGCTGCTGGTGAGCCTGTCCACCGCGCTCACATTCCAGCGGCTGGCGTACAACTCGTCGGTCGCCCAGCTCGTGCCGAAGCACTACCTGGGCCACGCCAACGGCGTCGTGCAGATGGTCGGCGGCGTGGCGCAGATCCTGGTGCCGCTGTTCGCGGTCGGGCTGATGGCCGCGATCGGCCTGAGCGGCATCCTGGTGATCGACGTGGTCAGCTACGTCGTCGCGGTGGGCGTGGTGCTGTTCGTGCGGTTCCCCGCGACGATGGCCTTGCGGCGGCGCGAGACGCTGCTCGTGGAGATCGGGCACGGTTTCCGGTACTCGTGGGGGCAGCCGGGCCTCCGCGCGATGCTGCTCTTCTTCGCCGCGCTCAACGTGTTCCTCTCGCCGATGTTCCTGCTGATCTCCCCGCTGGTGCTCTCGTTCGCCGGCCTGCCCCGGGTGGGTGAGGTGGCGCTGGCCGCCGGGGTGGGCGCGACCCTGGGCGGCCTGGCGATGGCCTTCTGGGGCGGGCCGCCGCGACGGCGCATGCGCGGGATGCTGCTGTGCACGCTCGCGCTCGCGGCGTTCTGCCTATTCACCGGGCTGCGGCCGTCACTGTGGACGATCGGTGCCGGGGCGTTCGGCATGGCACTGTGGCTGACGCTGGTCAACGGCATCTACACCACGATCGTGCAGGTGAAGGTGCCCCAGCGGTTCCACGGCCGGGTCTTCGCCGTCAACACCCTGATCGCCTGGTCGACGCTGCCGATCGGCTGGGGCCTGGTCGCGCCGTACGGCGCCAGGCTGTTCAATCCGCTCATGGTGCGCGGCGGTGCCCTGTCCGGCGTGTTCGGCCCGGTCCTCGGCGTGGGTCCCGGGCGCGGGATCGGGCTGATGTACCTGTTGTTCGCCGTCGCGATGGCCCTGCTGGTGCTGATCGCGCTGCGCACGCCGGTGCTCGCCCGGTTCGACGAGCAGGTGCCGGACGCGGCGCCCGACGACCTGATCGGATTCGAGGCGCGCCAACGACGGCGCACGTCAGCGGCCGAACCCGTGCCCAGCGCCGATCAGTCGTTTGTGACTGTGACGGAGATGTTGCTGCCATGACGACGACGACCCGGCTGCTGGCCGCTCGTGCCGCGTCCGAACCCGACCGGACCGCGCTCATCGTCGACGGGGTCGGCTCGCTCACGTTCGGCGCCTGGCACGCGCGCTCCAACGCCGCCGCACACGCAATCCTCCGCCGCGGGCTGCCGCCGGGCGGCCGGGTCGGGCTGCTGTTCGGCGCCCGCGGCTGGGTCGACTACGCGGTCTGCTTCGCCGCGGTGCACAAGGCCGGCGGCGTGGCGGTACCGCTGCCGCGCACCCAGCCCGAGGCCGAACTCGCCCGGCTGCTCGCCGACTGCGGCGCCAGCGGCCTCATCCACGACGGGGCTGTCGCCTCCGACGGCACCATCGCGGCGCCGTCAGCAGGCCCGCGGCCGGCCGGCGCGTGGGCGGCGGCCGCGGCCGAGCTCGCCGCCGAGGATCCCGGCCCCGATCCCGGCCCGATCGACGTCGAAGTCGGCCCGACGGATCTGGCGCAGATCCTCTACACCTCCGGCACCACCGGTCGGCCGAAGGGCGTCGCCGCCACCCACGCCAACCTGACCTACGGCTGCGGCCGGCGCCGGCGGCCGTTCGCGCACTCGCGCCACCTCGTGCACGCCTTCCCGATCGGGACCAACGCCGGCCAGGCGATGCTGCTCAACGCGCTCGACGCGCATCCGGCGGTGGTCAGCCCGGCTCGGTTCACCCCGGCCCGCTTTGCCCGCACGATCGAGCGGTACGCGGCCGGCACCGTCTTCCTCGTCCCGGCGATGGCCGTCGAGCTGCTCAACGCCCCGGCGGTCCGGGAGCACGACCTGAGCAGCGTCGTGCTGCTCGGCTCGGCCGCGGCCCCGTTGCCCGGCGCGGTCGCGGCGAGGCTGGCGAAGGCGTTCCCGAACGCGACGATCGTGAACTACTACACCTCGACCGAGGCCGCCCCGGCCCAGACCGCGATGGTCTACGACCCCGCCCGTCCGGGCAGCGTCGGCCGCGCGATCGACGGCGGCGGCGTGCGCATTGCCGCGGCCGGGTCGGGCGAGCCGGCCGGGCCGGGCGAGGTGGGGGAGGTGTGGCTGCGCTCCCCGGCGGTCCCGCGGGCCTACTTCGGCCAGGCCGAGGCGAGCGGCGAGGTGTTCAAGGCCGGCTGGATCCGGATGGGCGACCTCGGCCGCCTCGACGCCGACGGCTATCTCTACCTGGTTGACCGCGGCGGGGACGTGGTCAAGTCCGGCGGGTTCAAGGTCTCCACGCTGCACGTCGAGGAGGCCATCTACGAGCACCCCGACGTCATCGAGGCGGCGGTGCTGGGCGTGCCGCACCCGGTGCTCGGCACGGAGCTGGCGGCGGTGGTGGTGACGCGCGGACCGGTGCCGCCGGAGAGGCTGCGGCGGTTCCTGCTCGACCGGCTCGCGCCGCACGAGGTGCCGGCCCGCGTCGTGGCCGCGTCCTCGCTGCCGCGCAACGCCGGCGGCAAGGTGGACAAGCAGTCGCTGCTCGGGGAGCTGACATGACGCAGGCGTCGTTCGTGCAACACGGGATGTGGATGGCGGACCGGGAGTCCGGGACCGCCGCGTATCACATGCCGCTGATCCTGCACCTCGGGGACGGGGACGGGGACGGGGACGGGGTCGACGTCGGCGCGCTGTCGAAGGCCTGCGCCGCGCTCGTCGACCGCCATGCCCTGCTGGCGGCCGCGCTGGCGGACCGCGCCGGCGCTGCCAGCCTGGTCCCGGCCGAGACCGCGCCCGGCCTCCGGATCGCGGGCGCGGGCGAGCGGATCGAGGACGAGATCGCCCGGGCCTTCGACCTCGATCGCGGTCCGCTCATCCGGTTCGCGCTCTTCGGCGGCGACCTCGTGGTCACCGCGCACCACGCCGTCTTCGACGGACATTCCAAGGACGTGCTGGTCCGCGACCTCGCCGCACTGCGCGCGGGGACCAGACTGGGGCCGCTGCCGCCGACTGGCTACGCGCAGCACGCGGAGGCCGAGCGCTGGCGGGTCGAGCGGGCCCTCCCCGAGGCGCGCGCGTTCTGGCAGCCGCGCTGGAGTGAGCCGGGGCCGGTGATCGTCCGCGACGCGGTGCTCGGCTCGCGCCGGGCCGGAGCCGGCGCGGTCGTCGAGTCCGCGCTGCCGAAGACCGACGTCGCCGGGCTGACCACGTTCGAGGCGACGATCGCGGCGCTGCACGCCCTGCTGTTCTCGTACGGCAACAGCCGGGTCGTCACCGCGATCGACCTGTCCACCCGGACGCCGGAGACCGCGGACCTGATCGGGCCGTTCGTCAACGAGCTGCCGCTTGCCTCCGAGCCATCGGGCGACCTGACCTTCCGGCAGTTCGGCCTGGGGCTGCGGGCCGAGCTGCGGGAGATGTACCGGCTCCGCGAGGTGCCGCTCGCTCGCGCGGTCGCGCGGGTCGGGCCGTACGCGGCCCTGGCGCCGGTCTGCGTCAGCTACCGCAAGCGCGCCGACCGCCCGAGTGACGACGTGCAGTGGCTGGTCTTCAACGGCGCCGTCCGCGGCGATCTGCAACTGCAGCTGGTGGATACCGGTGACGAGCTGGTCAGCAGCCTCCGCTATTCGGCGCAGGCGGCGTCCGTGGCCCCGCGACTCGTCGACGACCTCGCGCGCATCCTGCTGGCCGTCACGCAGAACCCCGACGAGCCGCTCGCGGGCCTGCTCACGCTCGAGCCAGCGAAGAACGTCGAGGCTCCGCGGGCGGCCCCGCCGGGCGGCGTGAGCGACGCCGAGCCCGCAGGCGAGCTGGTCGAAGCGGTCCGCGAGATCTGGCAGCAGGTGCTGGGGGTCGAGCGGATCGAGCTGCACGACGACCTGTTCGAGCTGGGCGGTCACTCGCTGACGATCACCCGGATCATCGCCCTCATGCAGGAGCGGCTCGGCGTCGACATACCGCTGGACGACCTGTTCGACAACCCGACGATCGTGGGAGCGCTCGATGCCGCCGGCCTTCGCTGAGACCGTCCCGGCGGCCGGCGCCCTGTCCCTGCTGCCCGACGACGAGCTCGAACTGCTTCTGCTCATCCGCCACTTCGAACTCGAGCTGCTCGACCTGTACGGCCGGGGCGAGCTGAACGGCACCACCCACACCTGCCTGGGCCAGGAGTACATACCGGTCGCGGTCAGCGGCCTGCTGCGCGACGGCGACTTCGTCCTGTCCAACCATCGCGGTCACGGCCACTACCTCGCCCGGTACCGCGATCCGCACGGGCTGCTGGCCGAGATCATGGGGCGGGAAGGCGCGATCTGCGCCGGGGTCGGCGGCAGCCAGCACATCGGGCGCGAGGGATACCTCTCCACCGGGATCCAGGGCGAGAGCCTGCCGGTCGCGGCGGGGATCGCACTGCACCTCAAGCGCACCCGCCCAGGCGCCGTCGCCTGCGTCTACATCGGCGACGGCAGCTGGGGCGAGGGGGCCGTGTACGAAGCGCTGAATCTCGCGTCGCTGTGGCGCCTGCCGCTGCTCGTCGTCGTCGAGAACAACGGGATCGCCCAGTCGACGCCGACCTCGCGCCAGCTCGCGGGGACGATCGCCGGGCGCGCCGCGGCCTTCGGCCTGCGCCACCTCGGCATCGGCTCGCTCGACGTGACCGGGATCCGCGCCGCCCTCGCTCCCGCGCTCGCCCTGGTCCGCCTCGGCGAGCCCCTCGTCGCGGAGTTCGCCGCGCACCGGCTCGGCCCGCACAGCAAGGGCGACGACACCCGCTCGGCGCCGGAGATCGAGCACGCCCGCGCGCACGACTGGTATCAGCGCTACGCCGACGAGCACCCGCAGCAGTTCGCGCGGTTCGACGCCGCGCAGCGCGAGCGCGTGCGGGCAGTCGTCGCCGAGGTCTCCGCCCGGCCGCCGTCGACCTGGGACGGCTCATGAGGGTCGCGGAGAACCTCAACGCCGCCCTGCACGCCGTGCTCGCCGCCGATCCCGGCGCGCACCTGCTCGGCGAGGACATCGCGGACCCCTACGGCGGCGCCTTCAAGATCACCCGCGGGCTCTCGGAGCGCTACCCGGACCGGGTGCTGACCACTCCGATCAGCGAGGCCGGGATCACCGGCGTCGCCTGCGGCCTGGCCCTGTGCGGCGACGCGGCGATCGTGGAGATGATGTTCGGGGACTTCGTCGCGCTGGCCTTCGACCCGCTCGTCAACCTCGCCGCCAAGTCAGTGTCCATGTACGGCGCGCGCCGGCCGGTGCGTCTGGTGGTGCGCTGTCCGAGCGGCGGCGGCCGCGGCTACGGCCCCACCCACAGCCAGAGCCTGATGAAGCACTTCCTGGGCGTGCCCGGTCTCTCGGTCTACGAGCTCTCGCCGTTCCACGACTGCCTGGGCGTCTTCGAGGAGATGCTGGCGCTTGGCGAGCCGTGCCTGTTCGCCGAGGACAAGGTGACCTACACCCGCCCGATGTTCCCCGACGTCGCGCCGTTCCGCCTCGACTACGACGGCGGCGTGGCGCGCGTCTTCCTCGACGAGCGGCCCGACTGCGTGATCATCGCCCCCGGCGGCATCGCCCACCGGGCGCTTGAGGCGATGCGCTCGCTGCTCGTCGAGGAAGAGATCAGCAGCATGCTGATGATCCCGTCCCGCCTCTACCCGGTCGCGGTCGAGGCGGCCGCGGTCGAGCGGACCGGGGCCGAGTTCGTCTTCGTGGCGGAGGAGAGCACCGCCGGCGGCACCTGGGGCGCCGAGGTGGCGCACCGGCTGCACGCCCGGCTGTGGGGCAGGCTGCGACGGCCGGTGACGCTCATCCACGCGCTCGACAGCGTCATTCCCACCGCCCCCCACCTCGAACGCGAGGTGCTGCCACAGGCCACGACGATCCACCGGCAGGTCTTGGAGGCGCTGCGTGACTGACATCCGGGTTCCGAAGCTGAGCAACAACGACACCGAGTACGTCCTGGTCGAGTGGGCCGTCGAAGACGGCAAGCCGGTCCGCTCGGGCGACCCGGTCGCCACCCTCGAGACGTCCAAGGCAGCCGAGGAACTCGTCGCGGAGGCGGACGGGTACATCAGGCACCTGGTCGAGGTCGGCGCGAACGTGGGGCCGGGGCAGCTGATCGCGACCCTGTCGTCCGGACCGCCGCCACCATCGCCGGACCTGCAGACGACCAAGGTCTCTCCGCCCGATGAGGCCGGGGCCATCATCACGGCCCCCGCGCAAGCGCTCCTCGACGAGCTCGGCATCCCCCGCGCCCGCGCCTACGAGCTCGGGATCGCGGTGGTGCGCCGAGCCGACGTGGAAGCGCTCGCCGACGGGCCGCGGGCCCAGCCGCTGTCCAGGGTCCAGCAGGCGGTAGGCCGCGCGGTGAGCACCTCCCACGCCACCATCCCGGCCGCCTACACGGCCGTGAAGATGGACGTCGGCCGCGCGCTCGCCCACGCGGCCGAGCTCACCAGGCAGGTCAAGCGCCCGATCGGCCTGGCCGAGATCTTCGTCGGAGCCGTCGCCGCCCTGCACGAGCGCTTCCCGCTCTTCTTCGCCGCCATCGACGGCGACCGCGCCCTTCTCTCCGCCGCTGCCCACATCGGCGTCACCGTCGACCTCGGTAACGGGCTCTACGTCCCGGTCGTCCGCGACGCCGCCGCCCTGGGCATGAAGGAACTCGCCACCCGGCTGATGGAGTTCCGGGTGGCCGCCGCGGAGGCCAGGTTCCGACCCGAGGACCTCGACGGCGCGAACATCGCGATCACCCTGCACACCGATCCGGACGTCTGCCTCGCCATCCCGTTCGTCTTCCCCGGCCAGGTCTGCGCGCTCGCCGTGACCGCCCCGCAGCCCGAACTCGTCCTCGACGGCGCCGGCGCCGTCGCCTCGCGCACGGTGGCGAACATCGGCCTCGCCTACGACCACCGGCTGATCAACGGACGGGACGCCGCCGCGTTCCTCAACGCTCTGAAGGAGGACCTGCCGTGACCGACCTGCCGCTGCGCGAATGGCTGGCGCGCACGATCGCGCAGTGCTGCGACGGAGCGATCTCGGCCGAGGAGATCCTCGCGGCCGACTGCACGCTGGCGGCCATGGGCGTCGACTCGCTCGCCCTGGTGCGGTTCATCGACGCCGTCGAGAGCGAACTGCAGGTCCTCGTCGAGCTGGACGGCGACCTGTGGATGCGCGACCTTGACTCGATCGCCGGGTACATCAGCGGTCTGCTGGCCCCGACGTCGGGCGGGTGAACCGGTGGATACCGAGCTCACGGAGAGCGCCGCGACGCGCGAGCTGACCGCCGCCGTCCTGCGGATCTGGTGCGAGGTCCTAGGCGCCGACACGGTCGACCCGCAGGCCAGCCTCTTCCAACTGGGCGGCCACTCCTTGCTGGCCGCGCGGATCATCGCCCGGGTGCGCGCCGAACTGCGCACCGACGTGCCGTTCGGCGGCTTCTTCGAGGACCCGACCGTCGCCGGGACGGCCGCGCTCGTCGCCCGGTGTCGCGGCGGGGACGGCCCGGCCGCCGGCACCGGGGCCGAAACCGCCGCCGCGGCCCTCGCCGCGCCGCCCGACCCGGCCCGCTCGGCCGCACTCTGCTCGGCCCAGGAACGGCTCTGGTTCCTGCACCGGCTCAACCCTGCCGACGTCTCGTACCACCTGCCGGTCACGTTGCGCATCCACGGCACCCTGGACGTCGAACTCCTCGACCGGGTGCTGACCGAGCTCACCGATCGGCACGACATGCTGCGCAGCACCTTCGCCGAGCGCGACGGCCGACCGGTCCAGACGATCGGCGCGCGCGGACCCGGGCTCGAACGGATCGACCTGTCCGGCCGGCCGGACCCGGAACGCGCCCGGGCGCTCGTCGCCGAGCGCGCGGACCGCCCCTTCGACCTCGAACACGGCCCGGTGCTGCGGCTCACCCTCATCCGGCTCGCCGCCGACGACCACGTGCTCGGCCTCGTGCTGCACCACATCGCCGGCGACGGCTGGTCGCTCGAAGTACTGCTCTCCGAGATCTCCGAGCTCTACGCGGCGTACGCGGCGGGCGAACCCTCGCCCCTGCCGCCGCTCGAACTCGGCTACCTCGACCACGTCCGCCAGGCCGAGCGCCGCGACGACGCCGCGACGCTCGCCTACTGGACCGAGCAGCTGGCCGGCGCGCCGGCGCTGGACCTGCCGACCGACCATCCCCGCCCGCCCGTGCGTTCCGGCCGAGGCGAACGGCTCACCTT
Organism: Trebonia sp.; assembly: GCA_036509215.1. GTDB lineage: Bacteria > Actinomycetota > Actinomycetes > Streptosporangiales > Streptosporangiaceae > Trebonia. Next base: position 12,306 of record DATCGA010000356.1, on the reverse strand, counting down.
CTCCCTGCCGTCCGACCTCCTCGGCCGGCTCGAAGCGCTGGCGCGCGCCGAGCGCGGCACGATGTTCATGGTGCTGATCGCCGCGTTCCAGACGCTGCTCGCCCGCTACAGCGGCCAGCGGGACGTCTGCGTCGGCACCCCGGCCCTCGGCCGCGAGGACCCGCGGGCCGAGCGGGTGATCGGCTACTTTGCCGCCACGGTCGTGCTCCGCGGCGACCTCGGCGACGACCCGACGTTCCGCGACTTCCTACGAGCCACCCGGCGCACCGTGCTGCGGGGTCTCATGCGGCAGGACGTCGCGCTGGAACGGATCGTCGCCGCGCTGAGCACTGAGCGGGACCGCAGCCGCACCCCGCTTTTTCAGGCGATGTTCATGCTGCTGCGCCAAGCCGACCTCAAGCCGCGGCTCGGCGAACTTGACGCGGAGATCTTCGACCAAGGACTGAGCGGGGCGAAGACCGACTTCGGCATCGACGTCTACCTGAGCCCGGACGGCGCCAACGGGGTGTGCTCCTACGACGCGGACCTGTTCGACCCGACGACGATCGAGCGGATGATCGCCAGCCTCCGCGTCCTCCTCGAAGACATCGCGGCGCACCCAGACGCTCGGATTAGCGAGCTGGCGCTCCTCGACGCGAACGAGCGCGCGCGGCTCGTGGCCCAGTGGAACGACACGGCGTCCGACCGGCCGCGCACCACCGTCGGCGAGCTGATCGCCGCCCGGGCCCTCCCCGCCGCAGCGCCCACGGCGCGGGAGGGCGGCGGCGAACCGCGGACCCCGGCCCAGCGCCGGGTCGCACGGGTCTTCGCCGAGGTGCTTGGGTGCGGACCGGTCGGCGTCGACGACGACTTCTTCGCGCTCGGCGGCCATTCGCTGCTGGCCGCGAAGATGGTCGCCCGCCTCGACGGCCTGCCGATCGGCGAACTGTTCGCCCACCCGACGGTCGGCGATCTCGCCGCCGTGCTTGAGCGGCACGCGGGAGAGCAGGCCGCCGCCGCGCCGCGGCGGACCGGCGGCGCGGCGCAGCTCTCTCCCGCGCAGCAGCGCCTGTGGTTCCTGCACCGCCTCGAACCGGAGAGCGCCGCCTACAACATATTCAACGTCTGGCGGCTGCGCGGCCCGCTCGCCGCCGACGCCCTGCGCGCCGCGATCGGCGACCTCGCCGCACGTCACGAGATCCTGCGGACCCGCTACCCGGACGACGACGGCAGGCCGGCGGTCACCGTGGAGCCGGCCGGCTCCCTCGGGCTGGAGGAGATCGAGGTTCACGGCGCCGAGGACGAGGCCAAAAGGCTGGTCGCGGCGCGGGTCAACGCGCCCTTCGACCTGACCGCCGCACCGCCCGTGCGCGTCTGCCTTTTCCGGCTGGCCGAGGACGACCACGTCCTCTGCCTCGTCCTGCACCACATCGCGGGCGACGGCTGGTCGCTCAACGTCCTGCGTGAGGACTTGGCCGCGCTCTACGCAGCCCGACGGCACGGCACCACCGCGGCGCTGGCCGAACCCCTCGTCCAGTACGCCGACATCGGACCGGAGTACTGGAACCGCGACCGGGACGCGGCCCTGGAGCACTGGCGCGCGAAGCTGGCCGAGCCGACGGTCCTGGACCTGCCGACCGACCGCCCCCGGCCGCGGCGGTCGGCGCACCAGGGCGACATGCACTCGTTCAAGCTCCCGGACGAGGCCACGCGCGGCCTGGAGGCAGTAGGACGGCAGTACGGGGCGACGCTCTTCATGGTGCTGCTCACCGCCTACCAGGTGCTGCTGTCCCGGCACAGCGGACAAGACGACATCCTGGTCGGCACGCCCGTAGCCGGGCGCGACCGGGTCGAGTTCGAACCCGTGGTCGGCTACTTCACCAGGACCGTGGTGCTGCGCGCCGAGGTCGCCGCCGACCGGCCGTTCGACGAACTGCTGCTGCGCACCCGGCGCGCGGTCCTGGACGCGCTCGACCACCAGGACGTCCCGTTCGAGGACCTGCTCGCCGCGCTCGGCGTCGAACGCGACCCCGCCCGCACGCCGCTGTTCCAGACGATGGCGATCTTGCACAGCCAGGACGAGGACGCGGCCACCGACACCTTCGCCGACCTCGGCTTCGACTACTTCGACGCCGGATTCCGGCAGGCGAAGTTCGATCTCATGCTTGAGGCCTGGCGCGACGAGGACGGGCTCTCCCTCCTGCTCGACTACGACGCGGAGCTCTTCGACGCATCGACTGTCGCCACGCTCGCGCAGCGGTTCGTCGTGCTCCTCGGCGCGATCGTGGCCGAACCGAGCCGCCCGGTCGCGGACCTGCCGATCCTCACCGCCGCCGATCAGCGATTCCTCGACGCGCACGCGCACGCTCCCGCCGATCAGGGCCCGCTGGTTCCAGAGCTGATCGCCCGCGCCGCGGATCGTACCCCGGACGCGGTCGCCGTCAGCTGCGCAGACGAGACGCTCACCTACGCGCAGCTGCGCGAACGGGCCGACGCGCTCGCGAGCCGCCTCGCCGGGCACGACGTCGTCGGCGTCTGTCTCAAGCGGTCCGCGGACCTGGTCGTCGCACTGCTAGCGACCTGGCGCGCGGGCGCCGCCTACCTGCCCCTCGACCCGGAGTACCCGGCCGAGCGCCGCGAATTCATGATCGCGGACAGCGGTGCGTCGACAGTTGTCACGGAGACTGTGATCACGGACGCCTCGACACCCGCGAATCCCGGCACCTCGCACCGGGCCGTGGCCGAGCCGGTGGTCGAGCACGCTCCCGCCTACGTCATCTACACCTCGGGCTCGACCGGCGTCCCGAAGGGCGTGGCGGTCACGCACGCCAACCTGGCGGCGCGGGTGCGCTGGATGGTGGACGCGTACGAGCTCGGCCCCGACGACCGGATCGTGCAGTTCGCCTCGCTGAGCTTCGACGCGCACGCCGAGGAGATCTTCCCGGCGCTCGCCGCCGGCGCCCGGATCGTTCTGCTGCCCGACGGCGGGGCGTCCCTGCCGGACTTCCTGGCCGTCTCGCCCGACGTCACCGTCCTCGACCTGCCGACGGCCTACTGGCACCAGCTGGTCGACCTGATCGACGAGATCGCCTGGCCGAACGCGCTGCGCCTGGTCATCCTCGGCGGGCAGCAGGCCAGCGGGCCCGCGGTCGACCGCTGGCGCGAGCGCTTCGGCAGCCGGGTGCGGCTGGTCAACACGTACGGGCCGACCGAGGCGACGATCATCGCCACCGCCGCCGACCTCGTCGGCGGCGACGCCCGCCCGCCGATCGGCAGGCCGATCGGCGCGACCGGCGTCCAGCTGCTCGATCGAGCCGGGCGCCTCGTCCCGCCCGGCGTCGTCGGTGAACTGGCGATCGGCGGCGCGGGCGTGGCCGCGGGCTACCGGGCCCGGCCCGCGCTGACCGCGGCCCGCTTCGCGCCCGATCCGCACGGTGAACCGGGCGCGCGCCGCTATCTCACCGGCGATCTTGTCCGCTGGCGCGGTGACGGTGACCTGGAGTTCCTGGGCCGGCTCGACGACCAGGTGAAGGTGCGCGGGTTCCGGGTGGAGCCGGGCGAGGTCGAGACCGCGATCCTCGGCCATCCCGCGATCAGCGAGGCGGCGGTCATCGCGCGCGACGACGCCCTCGTCGGCTATGTCGTCGGCAGCGCCTCGGCCGACGAGCTGCGCCGGCACCTGGCGGCGGCGCTCCCGGCGCACCTGGTGCCCGACCTGGTCGTGCACGTCGACCGGCTGCCGCTCACCGCCGCGGGCAAGGTCGACCGCGCGGCCCTGGCCGGCATCGCGGCGCAACCCGCGCCCCCGGAGACCGGCGAGGTTCGCGAGGACGAGGGCCCTCTCTCCGATGCGGAACAGCTCGTCGCCGACACGTGGGCGGAAGTGCTCGGGCTGGAGCGGGTGCGCGCCGCCGACCACTTCTTCCGGCTCGGCGGCCACTCCCTGATCGCGCTGCGCGTGATCGCCCGGGTGCGCGCCGCCACCCTGGTGAACGTGCCCGTCCGCACGCTCTTCGCCCATCCCGTGCTCCGGGACTTCGCTGCGGCCGTCGAGGAGCTCCTCGTGGCCGAGCTCGACGCACTCACCGACGAGGAGGCGCAGCGCCTGCTCGCGACGACGGAGGACTCATGAGCGACACGTTGGTCGTGCTGAACGACGAGGAACAGTACTCGATCTGGCCGGCCGGCCGGCCGATCCCGGCCGGCTGGCGGCCCGAGGGCTTCGCCGGCACCCGCGAGGCCTGCCTCGCCCACATCGACGCCGCCTGGACCGACATGCGCCCGCGCAGCGTACGGGAGGCGATGAGCACGCGCCCGGGCGAAGGCGCAACCGAGCCCTGACACGAAGGATCCAAGCCGTGGCCAATACCCGTGACACAGGAAAGGAAGGACGTCGCCATGCATCCTGCCGCGCAAACGGTTTCCGATTTGTTCGACTCTGAGCTGAGGGCAACGGGCCAGCTCCCGGTAGAGGTCCACTGCCACGGGTTCGGGCCGGTTGACTTCTCTGACCTCGACGCCCTCGACCTGGACCGCCTGGAGGCGGCCTGCGTCGCCGAGGGCGTCTGCGTCATTCCCACCCTTTACCTCCATCGCGACTGCCTTGATGCCTTCGAGGCGATGATGGGCACGTACGCGGCTCGCCGGGCCGACGGGGAACTGCCGCGCATCGTCGGCATCGCCCTGGAAGGACCGCTGCTGGCCAGCCATGGCGGCACCCCCTCGTCCACGGTGTGGCTGCCTACCTGGCGGGAGTGGGAGCGGCTGGCCGCATCCGGCCGCAACGGCCTCGTCTACACCGTCATGTCACCGGACGCGCTCGCCGAGGGATCGGGGCTGGCGGGGAAGATCGACGCCAGCACTCCCCGCTTCGAGGATTTCGTGCCGCTGCTGGCCAGTTCGGGCGTCCGGCCCGCGCTCGGGCACTTCGCCCGCAAGGATCCCAGCCGCAGCGCGGCCTCCGTGGAGCGGATCATCGAGCTGGCATGGCAGTCTGGCTGGGAAGGACCAGGCCTGCCGGTGGTGACCGACCACCTGTTCAACGACATGCCGCTCGCCATCCGGCACGCCTTCCGCACCCGCCAGGCTCGGGCCGAGCGGGACGAGACGGTCGCGAGCTACCGGCTCGAGGAATGGACGATGGACCGGGCCGACGAGATCCTCGGGCCGGTCCCGGCGGCGATCATGCGCAACGCCGTGGCCGGCCGGATCGCCGCCTGCATCAATTTTGACGGCGAGCACGTCGACCCCGACATCGCCAAGCGGGCGATCGAGCTCATGGGCACCGAGAACACGATGATCATGACCGACCGCTGCGACTCGGCGCGCCTGGGCAGGCAGCGTCTCCACCACGAGGCCGAGAACACCCTCTGGTATCAGCAGGACGGCGTCGTTGCCGCAGGCTCCCAGCCGCTGGCACGCCAGGTCGCCAACGCCCGCCAGCACGGATTCAGCGACGACGAGATCTGGCAGCTGATCGCGGGAACCGCGCACCGGGTCTTCGCGCTCTCGGGCGCCGACACGCTGAGTCGATAGCCAGACCAGGTCGCAGATGGATACCCGTAGCCGGTCGCTCCCGGTTGAGGTGCAGCATCACCTCAACGCGAAACTGTACGCAGCGCTGCCCCTGTGCGTCGCGCTCGGCCACAACGCTCACTGGTGGTTCCGGCACCGGTTCTTCCAGTTGTGCGGGTACCAGTTCGAGTCCCAGCCCCAGACGCATGTCTTCGATTTTTGCGATGCCTTCGCGTACACGGAGCTACTGCGGCCGCAGCGCATCGAACGAGCCGCAGCCGAGCAACTCGCCTTGACGGAATTCCTGCTCACCTCGATCGATGCAGGCAGGTATCCGATCGTCATGGTGGACAACACCATGCTGACCGGGACCGTGCCCGCGATCCGGGAGTTCCTCGTCTACGGCTACAGCGACGCTGGCCAGACGCTGCACATCGTGGGTTTCGGTGCGGACACGCGATTCTCCGCGCTGACCTTCCCGGCCAGAAAATTCGAGGCGGCCTTCGTCTCAGGGCTCGCGCGGTTGCGCGACGAACCACGGACCGCCCTGTTCAAGTCGTCGGCTAACGACAGCCAGGTCACGCATGTCATCCAGGTTCTCTCGGCGCCCCTGGCCGACGAGACCGCGAGCCGAGCCCGGATCCGCAGGGAGGTAAAGGCGTACCTCGACGGCTCCCGCCCGGCGGACTTCGACCTGCACGTCGGCTGGTGGTGGTATTCCAGGGCGAGCGACGTATCCCCTGACGCGCCCGTGACCTTCGGCCTAGCCACCTACGATTACCTGATCGAGCACCTCAAGTCCCACGTGGGGAGACAGGGGTGGCACGACTACCCGATGTTCCACACGCACTTTGAGCACAAGAGGCTAATGCTGGACCGGCTGCGGCTCTTGTCGCCGGCCGGCGGCGAGGACCCGCCGGCGCGATCCTACGAACGGCTCGTGACTGAGGTTGACCGTGCCCGCCTGCAGGTTCTGATGAGCGAGCGCCGGGGCAAGCCACTGCCCCATGATCTGGTCGAGCGGTTCGAGGGCTTTCGGGCCGCCGAGACCGAGATCTTGACGGCATGGCTAGACCAATGACTCGGCCGCCAGCGCTGAAACAGGCCGGGTGCGCTACGGTGCCGCCCTTCGCTGCGCCCGCACCGTCTCGTAGACGCGCAGCGTCTCGCGAACCATCGCGTCCTGGCTGAACCGCTTGATCACGGTCTGCCGGGCCGCCGCGCCGAGGCGCGCCGCCAGGCCGGGGTCGAGCAGCAGCCGGAGCAGCGCCTCGCTGAGCCGCTCCGGGTCCTGGGCCGGCGTTAGCAGGCCATCCACCTCATGGGTGAAGATCTCCTCGAGCCCCACCACGTCGCACGCCACGACGGGTCGGCACCAGCTCATCGCCTCGATCGCGGCCAGGCCCAGGCCCTCCTCAAGCGAGGGCTGCGCCACGACGTCCGCGGCCGCCATCACGTCGGGCATGTCGCCGTCGGTCAGGTCCTCGACGACATCCACTGCCGCCGCGAGCCCGTGCTCCTCGATCAGCGCACGGACCCGCTGGGCGTACGGGAAGTCCGCCACCCGCCCGGCCAGGATCAGCCTGGCATCGGGTACCTGCCCGCGGACCCGCGCGAACGCGATGATGAGGTCATCCTGCCCCTTACGGGGGTCCAGGCGCGCCGCGCAGACGACCAGCGGGACGCCCTCGGCGACGCCGAAGCGCCGACGGCCGCGCTCGCGCGCCTGCGGTGACAGGTCTGGCAGTTCCACGCCGTGGTAGATCAGGGACAGGCGGTCTTCAGGGGCGCCGAAGGCGACCGCCCGCCGGTGGTAGAAGGCGCTGCCCGCCAGGAATGCGTCGACCGGCAGGATGCTGTAGGCCAGCTTGCACCGGCCGCGGCCGAAGGCCAGCAGGTCGGGCTTCTGCTCGTGCAGCGAGGCGACCAGGGGAATGTCGTAGTCAAGCGCGATCATCGACCCGAGCACCAGGGTCTCGTGGGCGTTGACGTGCAGCAGGTCGGGCACCCAGGGCAGCCGGTCGGCAATCTCCTCAAGGACGGCGTACTGCATCCGACGCCAGCGCACCTTGTCCTCGCGGTCGAGCTCGCCGGCGAAGTCCCTGAGCCGGATCAGCTCCACGCCGCCCAGCGTCTCGCGGGCCGGCTCGCCGGGTAGTCGGCTCCCGTCGGTCATGACGGCGACCTTGTGCCCCTGCGCGGCGAGCCCTTCGGCTAGCACCCGTATGTAGGTCTCGGCCCCGCCCGTCATCGGGGTGTAGAGGGACGCGAGCACCAGCACTTTCATCGCGGATGAGCTCCTTCCGGCTCGGGGCTCCAGGCCAGCGCTCCGCAGATGGCCGACCCGGGCGATATCACCGTTCCCCCCATGACCACGGAGTCCATGACGGTCGCGCCGGCGCCGATCCTGACCGGCCCGAGCAGGGCGTTGTGGCCGCGGAAGATTACGTCCGGGCCGACCGTCGCCCGGTCGCTCACGTACGTGCTGCCGTCGCCGGCCTGGATCAGGTGGCCGCCGTCCTTCCTGGCGGCTAGCAGGCCCCGGAGCGCGGCCAGGTTGGCTTCGCGCAGCGCGGCCGGCGTCCCGACGTCGCTCCAGTAACCGCGCAGGCCATGGGTCTGCACCGCTGCCCCCTGCTGCAGTAGCAGCGGCGTCAGGTGCGCCGCGAAATCGAACGTCGTGCTCGCGGGGATGGCGGCTACGGCGCGCGGGCTCAGGCAGTAGATGCCGGCGCTGACCACATGCTCCTCGTCGTCGGGCACCGGGGGCTTCTCCCTGGCCCGGGTGACCCGTCCGTCTGCGTCCAACTCGAGCACTCCGAAACGGCTCGCGCGGTTCACCCGGCGGGTCGCGAACGTCAGCTCGGCCCTCGTCGCCAGGTGGTGATCCACGAGGCCGCCCAGATCGTCGTCGAACAGCAGGTCGCCGGAGACGACCAGCAGCACCTTCAGGTCCGGGTCGGCGCCGTACGACCGCACCGCGCCGGCCGGCCCGGTGAGCCGCTCCTCGACCCTCACCGACACCGGGTACGGGCCGGACCTGAGATGGTCGGCGACGACATCCGGCCGGTGGTGCAGGGCCACCACAATGCGATGCGGCCCCGTCGCGGCAATCTTGTCCAGTGCCCGGTCCAGCAGGGTCTGGCCGAGGACGGGCAGCATGGGCTTGGGAACGTCCGCAGTCAGCGGGCGCAACCGCCGCCCTTCGCCACTCGCCAGCACCATGGCGCCCAGGCCAGCGGTCATGGCGCGGCCGACCGCACGGGAAGGCGGCCGAGTTGGGTGTGTCAATCCTGGCTCCTGGTATCGGTGCCGATTCGTCCTGCTGGGCTTCCCTAAATAACGCGGACGGGGACCTCGCCGTCCGCATCGTGGCATGCATTCATAACGACCGTCAAGCCGCGGGCAATTTACTGGGGCACGGGTACCAGGCACTGTCCCGTCGACGGGACATTTCGCCGCCGGTTGCCGGCGTTACGGGGAGTTCGCTTTACTGGGCTGAGCGCGCTAGCGATTCCGAGTGCCTATTAGCTCCCATCCAGATAAAGGGGGGCACCGGGCTTTCCGTAGCTCGCGATGGATGCTAACTCGGGTGGTGCGGAGGATGTCCTCATGAAGCAGTTTCCGGCCGGCGGCGCGATCTTCGACTTGGACGGAGTGCTGGTCGACACCGCGTGCGACCACTTCGAGGCCTGGCAGCAGCTGGCCCGGTCGCTGGGATTCGAGCTGTCCCCTGACCAGGGAGAGGGGCTCAAGGGCGTCGGCCGGCCCGAGGCGCTGGACATAGTGCTGTCCATCGGACGCGTGCCGGCCAGCGAAAGCCGCCGTGCGCAGCTTGCGGCCGAGAAGAATACCTGGTATCTGAAGCGCATCGCCGGACTCGGCCCGGAAAGGCTCTTGCCCGGCGCCCGTGAGGCGCTCGCTGAATTGCGTCGCCGCCATATACCCGTCGCCCTGGCATCGTCAAGCAAGAATGCCCGCGAAATTCTCCGGCAGACGCAAATCGATTCCTGCTTTGACGCCATCGTCGACGGGAACGCCATCACTCGGACCAAGCCCGACCCGGAGATATTCCTCCGGGCTGCCGCCGGGCTCGGGCTGGCGGCCGGCGCCTGCGTCGTCTTCGAGGACGCGGAGGCGGGCGTGACCGCGGCCCGGCGCGCGGGCTGCCGCGTTGTCGGCATCGGCGGCGGTACGTTCGCAACCGCCGACCTGACCGCTGCGATGCTGTCCGACGTAGACCTCTCCCTGCTGTTCGGTCCGGGATAAGGCCCCGCCATCCGCAGCGGCCGCTGGGCTTCTGCGCCACTAGCCGCACCGGAAGGGATTCGATTGGTCTAGACCAATCGGCCCATTTCCGGCAAACCGCCCGCCCTGCTCTGCGGCCTGCTCGCGTTGCTGGCGCTGGTCAAGATCGACCGCCGCCGCGACGGCCCGTCGCGGCCGGCTGCGGGGATGCCGCGCTTGCTGTCTTCATTGATCCCGAACGGTCGCGGGGCTTCGCCCGGTCACCCCATTACCGAGCGCTCCGACGAGACCAGCGACGCGAATACCACCACCGAGCTGAGGTAATGGCCGGTGGCGTAGTCGAACGTCCCGCCGCAGGTGACAAGCCTTAGCGACGCGTAATTGGTCGGGCCGTAGATCATTTCCGTCGGGAAATCGATCTTCGTGTATTCGCGCACGCCGGTGACGCGGAAGACCGCCGTCATTCCGTCGGCGAGGCTCACGTCAATATGATCGCCCGGGTGCAGCGCGCCGAGCCGGAAAAAGACGGCCGGGCCCACCTGGCTGTCCACGTGGCCTTCGATGACAGCCGTTCCGATCTGGCCCGGCGTGACCGAGTACTTGTACCAGGCCGCCTCGCCGGCGCTGGTGCTGACGTCGGGCACCTGCATGCTGCCGTTCGGGTTGAGCCCGAGGCGCAGCAGCGGCGATCGCACGCCGATGTCCGGGATGGCGACGGATACCGGGGCCGAGCGCCGCAGCGACGGCTCCTTCGGCGCGGCCGGGCCGACCGTCCCCGCCGCCGCCGCCGAGGCCGGCGTCGGCGCGTGCTGCTGGGCGAGCACCGCCACGCCGATGGCGGCCGCGCCGCCGAGCAGCAGCGCCGTCCCGGCCAGTCCGGCCAGCCGGATCCTGGCCCGCCCGGGCAGCGCCGGGGCGGGGGCGAACTGGCTGTCCGGCCACGACATGACCACACGCAGTCCGCCAATACGCGGCCAGCGGCTCAATGCCGTCCCTTTCGCGTCGTCTTCCGAAAGACCTGCTACTCGCGTAGCCTAATGTCCACATGGAAAACACGCCATTGCCCGCCCGCCGGTCCGATCGCGGGCGTCGCTATATATGGCTGTCTATGCGAACGCCCCGCCCGTCGGCACCTGGAATTATGCCGGCCGGCCGGAACGGCGGCGAGATGGTTGCCCGTTCGCTCTTTCACTGGCGGTTCGGATGGCAGATGCTCAGATGGGTAGAGCGACGCCATTGCCCGCCGGTCATCCGAGGAGGCTTCATGAAGGTGCGCCTGACCGTGCCCGTCGCGAGTTGTCCTGCTCCGGTCCGTCCACAGGAGCCCCGTCCGGCCCTGGCCCGTCCCGCCCTGGCCCGTCCGGCCGTGTCCAGGGCGGCCGTGCTCCGGGCCGGCCGCGCGGCCGCGGCAGCCGCCCTCCTAGCCGTCGCGGTGGCAGCCTGCACCGGCGGCGGATCGCCCTCCTCGACGGTGCCGTCCATCTTCACGCCGACTCCGGGGGTCACCACCAGCAGCGCCTCGCGCGCGTCGCGGACGCCGTCGCCGTCATCCGGCAGCACCGGCAGGAGCTCTGCGTCCGACAAGCCGACGTCAAGCGCCAAGGCAACGGCGACGCCGACCGCCCGGGCAACGGCGACGCCGACCGCCCGGGCAACCGCGACCACCACGCCGACCCATCGGCCGACCGCGACCCCGACGGCCTCCGCGACCCCGACGGCCTCCGCGAGGCCGACGGCCACGGTGACGCACCACGCGACGACCACGCCCACCCGGGGCTTCCCGGTCGGCGCGCCCCAGACCGGCGGCGGCGGCACGGCCGGCCTGCAGGACGTCACGCTGTTCGGCTTCGGCGGCGCCGCGATCCTGGCCGGCCTCTCCAGCCTCGCCTACCGCAGACGCCTGTCCCGCAAGCGCCGTGCCGAGGCCAACGCCCGCCCCGACGCCCCCACCCGCACCGGCGTCCACTAGCCGCCAGGCCGGTTATGGCCGGGTCATACCCGCCGCCGGCGTCATCCCCGGCTGCGGGCGCTTGCGCCAGGCCGAGGATGCCCGAGCAGATCAAACCCATGATCTCGAACGGACCCGGCCGACTCTATTCAACTCATATTCCTGTCGAAGGCGCGGCCGCGGGGAGACATGGGCCATCATCGTGTTCAGTTAGGGGCACCCGTCCCGCGCGCTGGCCGTCATCGTGTTCCAAAAAGGGCTCTATACGACCCGAACAGCCCACGATGACGCCCGAACGCCGACCAGCCTCAACCAGAGTGGCCCAAGAAACGAATGCTGCCGACGCGAACACGTCTCTAGAAGACCCTGCCCCTGGCCGCCTCGAACGGCACCTGCCGCGTCAGCTCGCCCAGCCGACCCGGAGCGAACCGCCCCGGCCACCGTCACGACACTTGACGGCCGACCAACCTGCTTAACTAACCGGCCTTTGGGGTCAGCCGTCCCGGCGCGCTCGCCCACCGACGACCGTCGCCCGCGCCTCGTATTCAATTCTGACCACTTGCCGCAGGACCGCCCGTAGACGCCTCGTGATACCCTGCTGGGGTATCGTATTTTTG
>DATCGA010000355.1:0-4772 GCA_036509215.1 Trebonia sp. | reverse complement strand
CGGCTGCAGCCCCACCGGCAACTTCTGGATTACCGGCAACTACTTCTCCAACAGCACGCAGAGCTACCCCTGTGCAGCGCCGGTCAACTCCAACGCGAGCGGCAACACCACGATCTCGGCCACCCCGGCAGCGGGCGCCATCCCCAACACCCTGCTCACCGCGGCCGGCGTCGCCTCGGCGTTCTCGGCACCGGCGGTCGCGGCCGGACCGCAGATCTACTACACCTCGCCCACCACCAGCACCACGACCCAGGTGCTGGTCGCCGGCGAGGGCTTCAGCTCCAGCATGCCGGTCTACGTGAGCGGCACCCAGGCCAGCGGCGTCCAGTACCTCTCCGGCGGCTTCCTGATCGTGCCCGTCCCGGCCGGGACCCCGGCCTCGCAGATCTCGGTCGGCACGCCCCCGGCCGGGATCCGGCTTAACGACACCGATCCGACGATCAGCTACAGCGGGTTCAGCTACTCGGCCAGCCGCGGGCTGGGCGACTATGACAACGACGTCCACTACGCCACCGCCAACGGTTCGACCGCCACGCTGACGTTCAGCGGCACCGGGATCGCGGTCTACGGCGAGCAGTACACCGACCAGGGCAACATCGGCATCAGCATCGACGGCGGCGCCCAGCAGACGGTCAGCACCCTGCCCAGCGACGGGCAGCGGCACAGCAACGTCGCCGTTTACACCGCCACCGGAGTGGCACCCGGCAACCACACCATCGTCGTCACCAAGCTGTCCGGCACCTACGCCACCCTCGACGGCTTCACGATCACCGACAGCTGACCCACCGTGCGACGCCGGCGGCTACGTGTGCGGGACGGACGCCTAGCGCTCCGTCCCGCGCGCGGCACGGTCCTGTTCAGGGGTGCCGTTCTGATGCTGAGCGCGTCAGGCAGAATTCGTTTCCAGCCGGGTCGCGCAGCACGACCCAGCCTTCGCCGTCGGGTGCGCGGTGATCGGCCAGCACCGTCGCGCCGAGCGCGAGGACGCGGTCGACCTCCGCGTCGCGGTCCCGGTCCTGCGGCTGCAGGCAAACGTGCACCCGATTCTTTACCGCCTTGCCCTCCGGCACGGCCTGAAAGTACAGGCGGGGCCCATCGGCCGGCTCGATGACGACCTCCGTGTCGCCCGGGAGACACTCCGGATCGACCGGATGACCGATCACTTCACTCCAGAACTCTGCCAGCGTGTAGGCATCGGGGCAGTCGAAAGACACGTTGCGGATAAAAGAAACCATGATCCATACCGTAGACGTGGCGTCCATCCGCCCCGGGGCGGTCAGGCCGACGGCGGGGTGCCGGTGTTGCCCAGCAGCGGTTCGTCGGGCGAGCGGAGGTCGGCGGTGGGCAGGCCGCCGGGGTACAGCTTCCTGACTTTCTCGGCGACGGAGATGGCGATCTCGACGTGCTGGCGGCGGCTGGCGGCGTAGAAGCCCTGAGCGTCAGCGCTGAGCTTCGGGGCTGCGTGCAGGGGCTTGTCGCTGACCGCGAGCAGGGTGGCGGTCGGGATCCGGTAGCGGAACCCGTTCGTCGCGACGGTCGCGGATTCCATGTCGACGGCCACCGCGCGGGAGGCCCGCAGCCGCTCTTCAACCGAGGTCAGCTGCAGTTCCCAGTTCCTGTTCATGGTGGTGAAGACGATGCCCATCCGCGACGGCAGGTCGCGGGCGGTCAGCTCGCTGAGCAGCAGCGTGTCCAGCGTGTGGTTGGGGACGACCGGGACGCTGAGCGGCAGCATGTCGTCCAGGACGCGATCATCGCGCACGTAGCCGGTCGCCAGCACCAGGTCCCCGATGTTCTGGTGGTTGCGCAGGCCGGCGCAGTGCCCGATCATCAAGATCAGGTCGGGGCGGAGCACGGCGAGGTGATCGGTGATCGTCTTGGCGTTGGACGGGCCGACCCCGATGTTGATCATGGTCACGCCCGCGCGGCCGGGGCGGGCGTAGTGCCAGGCGGGCATCTGCCGCCCGTCCTGGTCGGGACCGGTGCAACCCGGCAGGGCGGCCCGGAACTCCTCGACGTGCCAGGCGTAGTTCGTCAGCAGCACGTACCGCTGGAAGGAGCCGGGCTCGGTCCCGGTGTAGTGCCGCAGCCGGTCGATCGACAGCGCCATCCGCTCGGGAGCGAACAGGAACAACTTCTTGCGCCGAAGGTCCCGGCGGGTCTCGTCCACGGCCGGCCCGAGTTTCGGGTCGTGCAGGTCAAGCGCCTCGCGCCCGGGACTGACCGAGATCCGGGCGCCGTGCGCGGCCAGACGGCCCAACTCCCGCTCCAGGTACCAGCGGATAGCGCTGGGAGCGGCGAACTCGCCCTCGAGCACCGGGTTGTGCGCCGACCACGGCCGCTCCACCGTCAGCTGCGGGTAGCGGCCCGCCGCGTCGGCCGCCTCCATCGCGTCGCACAGCCGGGTGATCTCGGCAGCGTGCTCGGTAATCGGGATGTTCGAGAAATCTACGATCAGATCCATGTGGCAATTTACCAGGCGCCGGTGCTGCTAAGCGTAGGCCGGCGCTGCGTCGTGCGGGAACCGGTCAGCCGGCTCGGACGTCGATTCGCCCGCAATGGCGGACTGGAAGTGGTAGCCGATCGCGGCGAGCTCCCGCTGGAACTTCGCGGCTGACGCATCGGCCGGGTGCGCCCACGAGGTGAACGGCCGGGGGCAGCTGTAGGCGAGCAGCTTGTCCGGGAACTGGGAGCGGATGATGTCGGCGAACGCCCGGGCCACGGCCAGGTCCGGCGCGGGGGTCTCCAGCCACAGCATGTCGGCGTACGGCGCGAACGCGAGCCCGCGGGTAACGTGCGCGTACAGGCCCGGCTCAACCCGGTGGAACCCGTCCGGGGTCCGCTCGCCGGTCAGGAACTCGTGGTCCCGGTCATCGACGTCCGACGTCAGCAGGGACGCCGTGCGCGCGCCGGACCGCGCGATCACCAGCGAAGGGACGCCGAGCACGTCGGCGGCGAGCCGGGCTGCGGTCAGCGTCTCGATGTGCTGCCCGGTCGGGACGAGGACCTGCCCGCCCGGCAGCTGGTCCTCCAAGCGCACGCCGGCTGCGCCCGCCTCGATCATGGCGGTCGTCAGCTCGAAGGCATCCACCACCCCGGCCGTCTGCCAGCCGGGCAGGTAGATGGCCTGCGATCCTGCCCTGGCCGCCTGCACGGCATCGTCGCCAACGAGCGCGCCGAGCGTCGGCAGCGCGTCCTGGCGGTGGAGGAGGTCCCACAGCCGATGGGCACCGCGGTGGGCAGGGCTGTGCTCCCCCGCCGCGCGGCCGCGCAGCCGGATCACGTCCTGCGCGGTGTAGTCGCGTGCGATTCCCGCCCAGCGGGGGTCGGTCTCCCACTCCCGCTGCAACAGCGCCGCTTGCTCTGCGATCGTGCACATGGTGATGACCTCATCCCGGTTACGCCGGCCGTGCTGTGCGACTGGCCGTGTACCCATGCTGCGGTGCGGCGGCGTGAACCGAGGGCATCATGCCGTGTGAATTTCTTTCATTTTTTCCAAACGGGCTACTAGATGGCATTCTTGCTGCGAAAAATATGGAGAGAATTGGTCTAGATCATTGGTCTAGCCCAATCTGTCGTCCGGGCTGACCTGCGTAGCCATAGAACTAGACGATCAGCTCGCGAGCACCGGGGCCATGGCAATACTTTCCTGCGCGAGCAATTAAGCTGGGCGCATGCCGGAGGAACCAAGACCGCTGGATGCCGTCGAGGAGCCTACCTGGCGTGCCCTCGCCCGGTTCTTCGTCGTCGCGCCGAGGCTGCTCGATGAGGACCTGCAGCGGGGGGCGCGCATGTCACTCAGCGCCTACACCATTCTCCTGCACCTGTCCGAGGCGCCCGGGCGGGCGCTGCGGATGACCGAACTCGCCAACCGCGCGTACCTGTCAGGGAGCCGTACTACCCGCCTGGTGGATGAGCTCATCGCCGACGGGCTCGTGGCCAAGGAGCGCAACGCCGCGGACGGGCGCGGCTTCGATGTGACGCTAACCGATGAGGGCCTAGCCGCGCTGCAGCGGGCGTACCCGGTTCACCTGCGCAGTGTGCGCGCCCGGGTGCTGGACCACGTTGACCGGTCGGCCCTGCCCTGCTTCGCCAAGGCGGTCAGCGCCATCGCCGAGTCCCTCGGGTAAGGCATCGAGTCGACGACGCCGCCGCCGGAACGTCCGATGGGGCTAGGGATGGATGCCGAACGGGCCGAGGTGCCCGTAGTCGATCCGCAGTGACTCGACGAGCTCGTAGGCGTTGGCCGGGGTGTAGACGTCCGCGCCGCCGAGTTTGTCGATCCAGCGGGGGACGACCGCGCCTGCGGCCTGGGCGGCGACGCCGTCGAGGTAGGCGCGGAAGATCGCCCACGGGTTGGCGTCGTCGACCGACGCGTAGACCGTCTCGACGTTGAAGGTGTCGATCGCGTTCGCTGCCGCGGCCTTCAGTTCGGCCACGTACTGCTGCTGGATGGTGACGTCATCGCGGGTGCCGAGGCGGGTGAGGTGGCCGCCGACGAACGTCTGGAAGGGGTAGCCAAGGGCCTGAGCGGGCGCCTCCAGCCAGCCGGGGATGTTCTGCGACTCGGCGAGGTACGCGAATGGCACCCAGCCGGGGAAGACCACGTCCACGAGCATGAGCACCTTCTGGGCAGGCAGGTAGGCGAAGATGTTGCCCGGGGAGTGGTTAGGACCGTGGTAGGCGAGCTCGACGCGGTCCTCCCCGGCGTGCACGGTCAGCCGGTCCTCGAACGTGACGTCCGGCAGCGGGCGGTTGGGGTCCCCCACCTG
>DATCGA010000354.1:0-7339 GCA_036509215.1 Trebonia sp. | reverse complement strand
GTGGGGTCGGGGTCGTCGTTCAGCGTCACGGTGTCGCAGTCGGCGGCGGTGACGCAGCGGTACGTGGCCGAGGTCGACAACGCGGGCGGGGTGAACATCCAGGCGAACTCCCCGCCGGTGATCGTGACGTGGGGCGGGGCGCAGTGACCTTAGGTTGGCGATGCGGTCCGCAAGTCCACGACCGCGTCGAACATCGTCTGAGCACGTGCGGTTGCGGTCGGAACAGCAGCGTGCCCTCAATGAGAGAAACGCGTAGAACCTCGGCGATTCGGCCGGGGAGGTCCCGCTACCAGGAGCGGTTGGCCATATTCCCCGCGTAGGTCAGCTTGTCGAGGACCGTCGCCTGGGCGTCCGCCGAGCCGGGCAGCCGTCTGCCGGCGGCGTCCGGACGTCGTGCGAGCCGGTGAACCCGGCCCCGCCGATCACCAGGATCGTCGGTGTTCTCCCGAAGTGCCACGTTGTCGAGTACTGGTGGCGGACATATCGGCGTGCCCGCTGCGCGAGTCGTGCGGCGTTCCATTACCCTCGCTATGGGAAAAGTTCTCGCGCTAACAGGCAAGGAGCTGACGACGGTGGCGTCCATTGAAGCGGTGCATGCCAGGCAGATCCTCGACTCCAGGGGAAACCCGACGGTGGAAGTAGAGGTCGCGCTTGACGACGGCTCCGTCGGCCGCGCGGGGGTGCCGTCGGGCGCGTCCACCGGCGCGTTCGAGGCGGCGGAGCTCCGCGACGGCGGCGCCGAGTACGGCGGCAAGGGCGTCAGCCGCGCCGTCGACAGCGTGGTGGACGAGATCCAGCCGGAGCTGCTCGGCCACGAGGCCGACGATCAGCGCCTGGTGGACCAGGCGCTGATTGACCTCGACCGCACGCCGACCAAGTCGCGGCTCGGCGCCAACGCGATCATCGGCGTCTCGATGGCGGTCGCGCGGGCCGCTGCCGAGTCGGCCGGCCTGCAGCTCTTCCGCTACCTGGGCGGCCCGAACGCGCACCTGCTGCCGGTCCCGATGATGAACATCGTCAACGGCGGGGCGCACGCCGACTCCAACGTCGACATCCAGGAGTTCATGATCGCGCCGATCGGCGCCTCGACTTACGCCGAGGCGCTGCGCTGGGGGGTGGAGACCTACCACTCGCTCAAGTCGGTGCTCAAGCAGCACGGCCTGTCGACCGGGGTGGGCGACGAGGGCGGCTTCGCGCCCAACCTCGAGCACAACCGGGCCGCCCTCGACCTGATCGTCGAGGCGATCGGCAAGGCCGGGTTCACCCCTGGCCGCGACATCGCGCTGGCCATCGACGCGGCCGCGACGGAGTTCTACAGCGACGGCGCCTACCTCTTCGACGGCAAGCCGCAGTCCGCGCAGGACATGGTGGCGATCTACTCCGACTGGGTGGCCAACTACCCGATCGTGAGCGTTGAGGACCCGCTGTCGGAGGAGGACTGGGCCGGCTGGCAGGCGTTCACGGCGGCGGCGGGCGACCGGGTGCAGATCGTCGGCGACGACCTGTTCGTGACCAACCCCGAGCGGCTGCGCCGCGGCATCGCCGAGAAGTCGGCCAACGCGCTGCTGGTGAAGGTGAACCAGATCGGCACGGTCAGCGAGACCTTCGACGCGGTGTCGATGGCCCACCGGGCCGGCTTCAGCTGCATGATCAGCCACCGCTCGGGCGAGACCGACGACACCTTCATCGCCGACCTGGCCGTCGCCACCAACGCCGGCCAGATCAAGACCGGCGCGCCGGCCCGCGGCGAGCGGGTCGCCAAGTACAACCAGCTGCTGCGCATCGAGGAGCACCTGGGCGACGCGGCCGTTTACGCGGGCGCCGGCGCCTTCCCGAGGTTCACCGCCTCCTGATATGGACGGGCAGACCCAACCACCCCAGCAGAGAAGGCCGTCCCCGGCGCAGGCCGCGGCGATGGCGGCGGCCGCGCGGCCCACCCGGCTGACCGGCCGGGCCGCGCTGCTGGCGGTGGTGATCTGCGCGATCGCGCTCAGCCTGGCCTACCCGGTCCGCGAGTACATCGCCCAGCGGCAGCAGATCGATCAGCTCCTGGCGCTCCAGCAGACCAATGCCGCCCAGGAGCGGGCGCTCGAGCAGGAGGACGGCAGGCTGACCCAGACCTGGTACGTGGAGCAGCAGGCGGAGGACGAGCTGCACATGTGCTTCCCCGAGGAGCAGTGCTACGAGGTCGTCTCCGGCCGGACGACGCCGCCGACCGCGAGCAGGCCGCACGTCGCGGCCGACCCCTGGTACGCCACCCTGTGGCAGTCCGTCCAGCGCGCCGACGCCCCGCCGTCCAAGTGAACGCGGCCGAGCCGGGCATAGCCAAGCAGGACGCGGCGGCGGTCGCCGTGCAGCTCGGCCGGGTTCCCCGGGGGCTGCAGCGGGTCGCGCACCGCTGCCCGTGCGGGCTGCCCGACGTCGTGCAGACGGCGCCGCGGCTGCCTGACGGCACTCCGTTCCCGACCGTCTACTACCTCACCTGCCCCCGGGCCGCCGCGGCGGTCAGCGGACTCGAGGCCGCGGGCAGGATGCGGGAGATGACCGACCGCCTGGCTGACGACCAGCTGAGGGCCCGCTACCGGCGCGCCCACCAGGACTACCTGGACCACCGGGCGGCGGCGGCGGCGCTGGCAGGCGTCGAGCCGTTGCCGGCCGGCACGCAGTCGGCCGGCGGGATGCCCGAGCGCGTCAAGTGCCTGCACGCGCTGGTCGCGCACGAGCTCGCGGCGCCGGGCGCGAACCCGTTCGGCCGCGAGGCGCTCGACGAGATCGGCCCGTGGTGGACGCGCGGCCCGTGCGTCGTGGTGCCAGAGGAGACGCAGTGACCATTCATCGGGTTGCGGCGATTGACTGCGGGACGAATTCCATCCGGTTGCTGATCGCCGACATAAATTCAACGACCAACGGTATCGAACGGACCGCTGACTCCGCCGTCCCGTCCGCGCCTCCTGACTCCCCGCTGACCGATGTGGCCCGCGAGATGCGGATCGTCCGACTGGGCGAAGGCGTGGACCGCACCGGCCGGCTGTCCGAGGCCGCTCTCGACCGGACGATGACCGCGCTGCGCGAGTACGTCGGCCTCATCGGCGCGGCCGGGCCGGAGTCGATCCGGATGGTGGCGACGAGCGCGACGAGGGACGCGGCGAACTCCCGGGAATTCACCGACCGGGTCGTGGGCGTGCTCGGCGTCGCGCCGGAGGTCATCTCGGGCGACGCGGAGGCGCGGCTGTCGTTCACCGGCGCCACCAGGGAGCTGGCTGGCACGGCGCTGGCGGCCGACGGCGTTTGCCCACCGCCCTACCTGGTCACCGACATCGGCGGGGGCTCGACCGAGTTCGTCGTCGGCGGCCCCGATGCGGCCGGTCCGGGCGGGGAGGTCTTCGGCCGGTCGGTGAACATCGGCTGCGTCCGGCTGACCGAACGGCACCTGCACGCGGACCCGCCGAGGCCGGGCGAGATCGCCGACACCACCGCCGACATTGACGCCGCCCTCGACCAGGCGGCTGCGTCGGTCCCGTTGGCCATCGGCGGGGCCGGGGCGGTGAGCACACTGGTCGGCCTGGCCGGATCGGTCACCACGGTCGCCGCGATAGCGCTCGGGCTGGACGGCTACGACTCGGCCCGCATTCACCATTCGCGGGTATCGGCCGAGCGGGTGCACGAGATCGCCGTCGAGCTACTGGGGATGACCCGCGCCGAGCGGGCGGCAATTCCCGTGATGCACCCTGGGCGGGTCGACGTGATCGGCGCGGGCGCGCTCATCCTCGACCGGATCATGTCCCGCTTCGGGTTGGCCGAGGTTCTGGTCAGCGAGCACGACATCCTCGACGGCATCGCCTGGTCGCTGGTGCCGTAGTGGCCGACGGTCCCGGGCCCGACGGCGACGCGCCTGCGCCGTTCGTGCCGCCGGGCACCGGCTGGCCGGACGACCCGGCCGACGCGGCCACACAAGTCGCGTTCACCGGGGCCGAGGTCAACGAGCTCGCGACCGGCGCGGGGACGCTGCCCGAGCTGACGGCGCGGCAGTCGGTCTGCCGGGCCTGCCCGCGGCTGGTCGAATGGCGGGAAGAAGTCGCGCTCACCCGCCGCAAGTCGTTCCGGACCGAGCGGTACTGGGGCCGTCCGATTCCCGGCTGGGGAGACCCGGAGCCGTCCCTGCTAATCGTCGGCCTCGCCCCGGCCGCGCACGGTGGCAACCGCACCGGACGGGTATTCACCGGTGACCGCAGCGGCGACTTCATCTTCGGCTCGCTCTACCGCTGCGGGCTCGCGGCCCGGCCCGACAGCGTCACCGCCGGGGACGGCCAGCGGCTGATCGGGGCACGGGTGGCGGCGGTGGTCCGCTGCGCGCCACCGGAGAACAAGCCGACGCCGCAGGAGCGAGACCGCTGCATCCCGTGGCTGACCGCCGAGCTGCGGATGGTGACCCCGACCCTGCGGGTGATCGTCTGCCTCGGCGGGTTCGCCTGGCAGGCGCTCTGGCCGGTGCTCACGGAGGCCGGCTACGAGGTGCCGAGGCCGCGCCCGGCGTTCGCGCACGGCGCCGAGACCGCGCTCCGCAGCGACGGGCAGCCGGACGTGCTGCTCCTCGGCTGCTATCACCCAAGCCAGCAGAACACGTTTACCGGCCGCCTCACCCCGGCCATGATGGACCAGATCTTCACCCGCGCCACCGCCTTCACACGGGATGGGACTGACTAGGGCCGGCTGGCCGCGAGCACGGCCGGGAAGGCGCGGTGCAGGGCGTCGCGCCAGTCCCCGATCGGGGCGATGCCCGCCGCCGCCCAGGCGGCATGGCCGAGGACGCTGTAGGCGGGGCGCGGGGCCGGGCGCTTGTAGGTCTCGCTGGTGGTAGGGGTCGGCGCCAGGCGCTCGCCGCCGTCCGCGCCCGGTCCCGAGCGGGCCCCGGCCGACTCGGCGGCGGAGAGCCTGAACACCTCGGCCGCCAGGTCGTACCAGGTCGTCTCGCCGGAACTGGTCGCGTGGTACACGCCCGGCGGCGCGCCGCCGGCCACCAGCGCGCGGATCTGCCGGGCGACGTCGAGGCTCCAGGTCGGCTGGCCGCGCTGGTCGTCGACGACGGCCGGGCTGACGCCGGCCGCGGCCAGCCTGATCATGGTGCGGACGAAGTTCGGACCGTGCGCGCCGTACAGCCAGGCGGTCCTGACCAGGTAGGCGTCGGGCAGGGCGGCCAACAGCGCCCGCTCGCCCGCCAGCTTGGTCCGGCCGTAGGCGGTCCGGGGAGCGGGAGCGGCGTCCTCGGCGTAAGGCGCGGTCGCGAGGCCGTCGAAGACATAGTCGGTGGAGAGCTGGACCAGGATCGCGCCCGCCGACGCGC
Source organism: Trebonia sp. (assembly GCA_036509215.1). Lineage (GTDB taxonomy): Bacteria > Actinomycetota > Actinomycetes > Streptosporangiales > Streptosporangiaceae > Trebonia. The sequence goes on along the minus strand of DATCGA010000354.1, from coordinate 1,998 downwards.
ACGCAGCCGCCAGGTCGGCGACCGCGTGGCCGTTGACCGCGAGAGCCTCCTCCTCGCGCTCTTCGGCCTCGTCGACCGCCGTCCAGGCGGCGCAGTTGACGACCACGTCGGGCTTGGCCGCCTGCACGGCCGCGCCGATCGCGGCCGGGTCCCTGATATCCAGGGCGTCACGGCGCAGTGGGATGACGAGTTCGCCGGCGGCGGCGATCTCGGCCGAGAGGTCGGTCCCGAGCATTCCCCCGGCCCCCGTGACCAGCCATCTGGTCACGAGCTGATCTGCACCTTGCTGTGATCGCCGAGCACCAGCCGGTGCGCTCTCGGCACCCGGGGCGCGGGCGTCACCTCGGTGTCATGGCCGATCAGGGAGGCCTCAATCCGGCTCACCCCCCGGATTGAGGCACCGGACAGCAGGATGGAGTACTCGATCTCGCTGTCGTCGATGGTGCAGTGCTCGGCGATCGCGGTGTACGGGCCGACATAGGAGCCGGTGATCTTGCTGCCCGAGCCGATGACCACCGGGCCGACGAGCCGGGAGGCCGCCACGTGGGCGCCGGCCTCGACGACGACGCGCCCGATCACCTCGCAGTTGGATTCCACGATGCCGTCAATGCGCGGCTCGATCGACTCAAGCACGAGTCGGTTCACCTCGAGCATGTCGGCGACGTTCCCGGTGTCTTTCCAGTAACCGGTGATAATCGTCGAGTTAACGGTGAGCCCGCTGTCGAGCAGCCACTGTATTGCCTCGGTGATCTCCAGTTCCCCTCGCCAGGAAGGCTTGAGGCCGCCCACCGCGGCGTGAATGGCGGAGGTGAACATGTAGACCCCGACCAGCGCCAGATCGCTCTTGGGAGCCTGCGGCTTCTCCTCCAGGCCGACCACGCAGCCATCGCCGTCGAGCTCGGCCACGCCGAACGCCCGCGGATCGGGCACCCGCGTCAGCATGATCTGCGCGTCCGGTCGGGCCGCCGCGAACTCCTCCACCAGCCTGGTGATCCCGCCGACGATGAAGTTGTCGCCGAGGTACATCACGAAATCCTCGTCGCCGAGGAACTCTCTGGCGATGAGCACCGCGTGGGCCAGGCCGAGAGGCGCCTGCTGGCGGATGTAGGTGGTGCGAAGGCCGAACGCCGAGCCGTCGCCGACCGCCGCCTCGATCGCGGGCGCGGTGTCGCCGACGACGATGCCGACATCGACGATCCCCGCGTGGGCAATAGCCTCAAGACCGTAGAACAGCACCGGCTTGTTTGCGACTGGCAGCAATTGTTTCGCCGAGGTATGCGTAATCGGTCGCAAACGTGTACCCGAGCCACCTGACAGCACCAGAGCCTTCATGAAAAACACGGTAGCCGGTCAAAGTGGCCGTAGATACAGTGATCGTCGCATTAGCAACCGCGATTTACGAGCGCGGCCTTAGCGGACGGAGCTCATCGTAATTCGGGAGCGCGCCCGCCCTCAGCGCGTCGGCCAGCGTCGGGGCGTCGGCGTCCTTGGCCGATAGAACCGGGCCGCCCGCGTCGTTGAGCGGCCAGTCGATCGCGATCGCCGGGTCGAGCGGATTCACGCCGTGCTCGCGGCCGGGCGCGTACGCAGTGGTGCACAGGTACAGCACCGTCGCCTGCTCGGAGAGGGCCATGAACGCGTGCCCGAGCCCCTCGGCCACGAACACCGCCCGCCGGCCCCGGTCGTCGAGGTGCACGGCCTCCCACTGGCCGAACCGGGGCGACCCGGCCCGCAGGTCCACCACCACGTCGAGCACGGCGCCCGCCGCGCACATCACGAACTTGCCCTGACCGGGCGGGACGTCGGCGTAATGGATACCGCGGATCACCCCCCGCCGGGATACCGAGCAGTTCACTTGCGCGACGTTAAGTTCGTACCCCAGGGCGGCCGCGAACTCCGCGCCGCGGAAAGCCTCGGCGAAACTGCCCCGATCATCCAGGTGCACCTGGGGGGTGAACGTCCAGGCGCCATCGATACCAAGCGGATCCACAGGGCCGA
>DATCGA010000353.1:0-2922 GCA_036509215.1 Trebonia sp. | reverse complement strand
GCGACGACGACGGTGACGCCGGCCGCCGCCGCCATGTTGTTGAACTCCTCGACCGCGTCGAGCGAGGACACGTCGGGGAACGGGTTGGAGCCGAACGACTCGTCGAGCACGTTCACGTGCTCGGTGTCGACCGCGTAGTCGATCGCCCGCAGGAACGCGGAGGTGGAGGAGATGTCGTTGTTGCTGAATACCTTCAGCGCGACGAGCGAGGCGCCGGGCGCCACCCCCTCGATCCTGATGTTGCAGGCGGTGCCCGGCGACTGCGCGCCGAACCCGGCCACGTTGTAGACCTGCCTGCCCTGCCCGGCGATCGCGTTGGCGTCGATGAACGCCTCGCCGCCCTCGGTCCGGGCGGCCGTGCCGTCGCCCGTGAAGTCCGTGTAGCGGCTGATCACGGACCTGCCGCCGCGCTGGAGGTTGACGTTGCCGGTGGCGATCCCGTCGGCCAGGAACGCGACCTTCACCCCGGCCCCGGTGTAGCCGAGCGACCGCGCGGTCACCGCGCCCGCCGCGGTCGACTGGGTGTGGGTGAGCGGCAGCGCGTCCGGCGCGAGCTGCGGGGTCGTCGCCGAGCAGGCGCCGGACGGCGTCTTGACGACGGACGTGGCGGCGGCGGAGGGAGCGGCGGGGGCGTCGGCCGCCGTCGACGGCCCGACGATCGGGCTGTCCGGTATCACCGCCGCGACCCCCGGGCTGTCGCTCAGCGCCCCGACGGCGGAGCTCGGCACCCGGGCCGCGATCGCGTCAACCAGCCCGTACCTGTGCACGTCGGCCGCTCCAAGCTGCTCAAGCTGGTCCAGGTAGGGGGCCTGGGCGGCCTGAATAAGAGCAGATCTTTGGTTCGAACGGGCCGTGGTCCCACCCAGTGCGCCCGGCTGGTTCTTGAGGAAGACGATGACCGGCACGGCCGGCCCGGCCGCGGCCGGCGTCGCGGGCGATCTCATCGCCGCCGCCGCCGGGAGCGACGCCAGCGCCAGCGCCGCGCAGATCCCGGTGCCGGCCAGCCCGGCCGTCATTGCCCGGGCGGCGCCGCGCCCTGGTACCCGTGCAGCACTCCCGGCCCGTGAAATAACGCGCATCCGTTCGCCCCCGTTTGCGTGCGTGTGCATGCCATCGGGTCGTTGGCGAAAAGCAGTCACGACCCGACACGATCGCGCAGCAGCTTACGGAGAAATCAACGGTCATGCCCGCAAACACGCCGGCCTGAGCAGGATGTCTTCCCTGCTCAGGCCGGTGATTAAAACGTATGTCCGCTATGCCCCGGCGAGGAGCCGCGGGAGCGAGGAAACGGACCGCTCGGCGTAGTGGTTCTCGGCCGCCGTCACCAGGGCGCGGAACAGCCGGGGATCGGTCGCCATCTCGGGGTGCCACTGGACGCCGACCAGGAACTCGCCCGGCGTGGTGGACTCGATGCCCTCGATGATGCCGTCGTCTGCCCACGCGACCGCGGTCAGGCCGGCCCCGACGATGTCCACCGCCTGGTGGTGGTGGGTCGGCACCTCGAAGAACTCCCCGCCGGGGAGGATCGACGAGATGATCGTGCCGCTGGTCACCCGCACCTTGTGGGAGCCGAAGCCGTCGGCCGGGCCGCTGTGGGCGTCGTGCCCCACGAGCTCGGGCACGTGCTGGTGGAGGGTGCCGCCGCAGGCGACGTTGAGCATCTGCGCGCCCCGGCAGATGCCGAGCAGCGGAACGCCCTGGCGGACGCAGGCCTCGGCGATGGCCAGCTCCCAGGGGTCCCGGTCACCCGCGGTGATAACCGTCTGCGGGTGCTTGGGGGCGCCGTAGATGGCGGGGTCAATGTCGCCACCTCCGGCAATCACAAGGCCGTCAAGGACGGCCACGGTCGCTTCGGCTTCCGCCTCGTCGCCGCCGGGCGGGAGCAGGACAGGACGGCCCCCGTTGTTCCGGATCGACGTGACGTAGCTGAACGGCAGCAGGGCACCCTCCTCCGACCAGCCACGCCAGTCGGCGTAGGTGTGGTACGTAGTGATGCCAATAGTCGGCGCCATTTGTCCCCTTCTGTGATAGAAGCGCACCGAACCACCTTCAGGCCCCCCAAAAGCGACCGGGGAGAAGACAACCTCGGAACTCCCGGTGCTCCATTGGCCCGAGGCGACGACCCCCGTAACCCCCCCGAGGGATAGTCGTCAGTTGGGGAAGGCGGGCGAGATGACGAAAACAGAGGTTACTAGTGTTGCGCCCGTCATTGCTGCCGATCGCTGATACTTACCCAACGTAACCGACGTTATGTGGAGCGCGGACGCCGATCCCCAGCCCCGCTAGCGCCACCAGGGGCGGCTGCGGATCACCCCCATGTGCAGCGCAGGCTCGCTCACCGTCTGGGCGCTCTTGCTCAGGTGGTGCAGGTGCTCCTGGACCCAGAGCAGGTGCGGATGCGGAAGCTCCTGGGCGGGCGACAGGACGCTGGCCCCGTGACTACCGTCGATGACGTCGGCATGCTCGCCGCCACCGCCCGCACCGCCACCGCCCGCACCGCCACCGCCCGCACCGCCGCCGCCACCGCCCGCACCGCCGCTAGCGCTACCGCCGCCGCCGGCCGTCACCGCCTGCCTGGGCACGGCCGCCGCCACGACCGCGGGCGCCGGAATCTCAACCACCTCGCCGGGTCCCGGACGGCTCACTTCCCCCGCCACCGCGTCGTAGAACCCGGCCAGGCCCGCAGCCGCGAGCTTGAGGCTGGTGCAGGCGGGCGCGCCCGCGTACTCGGCCGAGCCCTGCAGCGGCACGCAGGCGCTCCACCGCCCGGCGTCCTGATCGGGCTGGTGGCCGTTGGCGTCGGCCGGCACCGCGGGCCGCAGCGTGGCCAGGCTGTGCGCGGTCAGCCGGAGCCGGGTCGAGGCGTTGACCAGCGTCCACAGGTCTTCCTTGGTCAGCCGCTTGCTGCCCTGCTCGGTCAGG
>DATCGA010000352.1:0-2951 GCA_036509215.1 Trebonia sp. | reverse complement strand
AACCCGCCCGCCGCCACCGCGACCTGTCGGCTACGCCAGCGACACCAATAGTCGCGGTCGATGGCGTAGATGACAGAACCGAGAACCTGTCGATGGCGTAGCCGACAGGACAACGTCCCCGGATAACAGCAAGAAGCGCTTGCGCTATCCCGAAGAGACGATCAACGGCGGCCGTTGCGGCGAAGCAACGGTCCGTTCGATACCCCTAGAGACGGCACCACCTGCGACCCGCACCTCGATTAGGGTGGGAGCACGGGGCCGATACATGTTGGAAGCGAGATGGGTGGGACAAATGGGATCCGGCGAGCAGGCATCGGGCGGCACGCCAACCCGGTTGTGGGGCGGACGGTTCGAGGGCGGACCCGCGGACGCGCTGGCGCGGCTGTCGCTGAGCGTCCAGTTTGACTGGCGGCTCGCGCGCTACGACCTGCTGGCGTCCAGGGCCCACGCCCGGATGCTGCACCGGGCCGGGCTGCTCTCCGACGGCGAGGCCGACTCGATGCTGGGCGCGCTCGACGACCTGGACCGGGCGGTCGAGGACGGCTCCTTCCGGCCGACGATCGCCGACGAGGACGTGCACACCGCGCTCGAGCGGGGTCTGCTCGAGCGGCTCGGCTCGCTCGGCGGCAAGCTTCGGGCCGGCCGCAGCCGCAACGACCAGGTGGCCACCGACCTGCGGTTGTACCTGCGCGATCACGCGCGGCTGGTCGTCAGCAGGCTGGCCGAGCTGCAGACCGCGCTGATCAACCAGGCCGACCTCTGCGGCGACACCCCGGCCCCCGGCATGACCCATCTGCAGCACGCGCAGCCGGTGCTGTTCGCTCACCAGCTCCTGGCGCACGTCCAGGCGTTCGCACGGGATGTGGACCGGCTGCGGGACTGGGACAAGCGGGCCGCGATCAGCCCGCTCGGCGCCGGTGCGCTGGCCGGCTCGTCGCTGGAGGTCGACCCGAGCCTGCTGGCGGCGGAACTCGGCTTCGACGGCGCCGCCGCCAACTCCATGGACGCCGTCTCCGACCGCGACTTCGCGGCCGAGTTCTGCTTCGTCGCCGCGCTGGCGGGGGTGCACCTGTCCCGGCTCGGCGAGGAGATCGTGCTCTGGTCCACGCAGGAGTTCGGCTGGATCGAGATCGACGACGCCTACGCGACTGGGTCTTCGATCATGCCGCAGAAGAAGAACCCGGACGTCGCTGAGCTCGCCCGGGGCAAGGCCGGCCGGCTCATCGGCGACCTCACCGGCCTGCTGACCACGCTCAAGGGCCTGCCGCTGACCTACAACCGGGATCTCCAGGAGGACAAGGAGCCGGTCTTCGACGCGGTCGACACCCTGCTGCTGGTGCTGCCCGCGATGGCCGGCCTGATCGCCACCCTGCGGATCAACACGCAGCGGCTGCGCGAGCTCGCCCCGGCCGGCTACACCCTCGCCACCGACCTGGCCGAATACCTGGTCAAGCGGGGCGTGCCGTTCCGCGACGCGCACGAGATCGTCGGCCACCTGGTGGTCTGGTGCCAGGTCAACGAGGTGGGGATGGACGAGGTGAGCGACGTGAACCTAGCCAGCATCTCGCCCCACCTGACGCCCGACGTCCGCGAGGTGCTCAACGTCGACGGCGCGCTCGCCGCCCGCAAGGGGTTCGGCGGCACCGCCCCCGTCCGGGTGAAGGAGCAGCTGGCCGCGCTCCGCGGCACCGTCGACGTCGGCGCCGCCTGGGCCGCGGCGGGCGGGGCCTAACACGCTCATCCGAAAGTTCTTCGACCGGCCGGGGCCCGAGGCTGCCCCGGAACTGCTTGGCTACGTGCTCGAGCACGAGACCGCCGACGGCCTCGTCGCGGTCATGCTGAGCGAGGTAGAGGCGTACGCGGGCTCGATCGATCCCGCCTCGCACTCCTATCTAGGGAAGACCGGGCGGAACGCGGCGATGTTCGGCCCGCCCGGGCACGCCTACGTCTACTTCACCTACGGCATGCACTTCTGCGCCAACGTCGTGTGCTCGCCGCCCGATGTGGCCACCGGGATCCTGCTACGGGCCGGCCGCGTCGTCGCCGGCGGGGAGCTGGCCCGCCGTCGCCGCGGCTTCGATTCCGCCCGCTCGCCTCGCGACCTGGCCCGCGGCCCCGCGCGGCTGTGCCAGGCGATGGCAATTAACCGTTCCCAGGATGGAGAGGATCTTCTCGACCCGTCCAGCAAACTGCGGTTGCGCGCGGCCGTCGGCGACGAGCGCGCCGCCGAGCCGGTGAAGATCGAAGCCGGGCCCCGGGTGGGCGTCAGCCAGGCGGCCGACATCCCGTGGCGCTTCTGGCTGGCCGGGGACCGCACCGTGAGCCCCTATCGCCGCGCCGTCTCCCGCCGCAAAACCTCCCAAACCACAGTTGCCCCATCGCTACCAACATAGAAATGTCTCCCGGCGGGGCCGGCAAATCGGGAGGATTGTGATGGTGTGCAACGTGGGTACAACCCCCGATTTGACGAGGGTTCGCCGGACCCGTAGAGTTCATCTTGCCCCGAGGGGGACGGAACGCCGCAAGGCGGCCCAGGACCCGGGGAGCCACCAAGCAGCTTGCTTTCGGAGCTAACGTGCGTGCACGGGAGCCTCTGGAGGCTGGTCACTTGTGGCCGGAGAATCCGACTGTCGGCAACCTTCTGGAAAGCTTCCGGAAACGAAGTTGACACGAACGAGACTCTGGGGTAATGTTTAAGGGTTGCCCCAACGGGGAAGCGCAAGCTGACCTGACGGTGTGCGTCTGTTTCTTGAGAACTCAACAGTGTGCTAAAAGCCAGTGCATTTAAAGATGTACTACCCCCGTCGGGACGGGCCTCAGGGTCTTGTCCCGCGGAAATTAGCCATGAAATCACTCATGGTTGGGTAGCTGGTTTCCAGGGTCCTTCGGGGTTCTGGTGTCAGTCATTCAACGGAGAGTTTGATCCTGGCTCAGGACGAACGCTGGCGGCG
>DATCGA010000351.1:0-3951 GCA_036509215.1 Trebonia sp. | reverse complement strand
GCCGCCCAGTCCCTGGCCCGGCCCGCGGTCGACACCCCGCCGCAGGCGACGATGAGCTCGAACACGGCCGCGTGGGCGGGCAGCGTGAACGCCGTCGGGCCGAGCGCGTCGAACTCGGGCCCGATCAGCGCGGACCACTGCACCGCGAGCTTGAGCGCCTCCCGCTCGACCCGGTGGACCGGGTCGGACCGGTCAAAGGCGCGGCCTGCCTGGTTTGAGCGGGGGTTGCCTGCGCGCTGCTGACCGGCGTTGGGTGCCGCCTCCTGGTTGCCCGAACGGGCCGGTGCTCCGCGCTTGGGCTGTATGGCCGCCGCCGCCTGGCGGACCCGGTCGAGGACGTAGCGCTCGTCCATGAACCCGATCCAGCGGTCGAGGTCGACCGCGTACTGCTTCCACTTGGCCCGGTCCTTGATCCTGACGATGATCGGGGCCGCCTCGTCGATCGCGGCGAACTGCCCCTCGCGGGTGTCCAGGTCGTGCTTGGCCAGCACCGACCTGATCGCGAACTCGAACAGCGGCACCCGCCGGGCGACCAGGTCACGGACCGAGGCGTCGCCGTGCTTGACCCGCAGGTCGCACGGGTCGAGGCCGTCGGGCTGGACCGCGACGTAGGTCTGGGTGACGAACTTCTCCTCCAGCGCGAACGCGCGCAGCGCCGCCTTCTGGCCGGCCGCGTCGCCGTCGAAGGTGAAGATGATCTCGCCGGTCGACCCGTCGGTGTCCATGATCAGCCTTCTGAGGATCTTCACGTGGTCCTCGCCGAAGGAGGTGCCGCAGGTGGCGACCGCGGTCGGCACGCCCGCAAGGTGGCACGCCATCACGTCGGTGTAGCCCTCGACGATCACCGCCTGGCGGCGCTTGGCGATCTCCCGCTTGGCCAGGTCCGCGCCGTAGAGCAGGTGGCTCTTCTTGAAGAGCGCGGTCTCGGGCGTGTTGAGGTACTTCGGCCCGTCCTCGTCGGCGTTCAGCTTTCGCGCGCCGAACGCGACCGTCTCCCCCGTCAGGTCCCTGATCGGCCACATCAGGCGGCCGCGGAACATGTCGATCAGGCCGCCTCGGCTGGTCCTTCTGGCCAGGCCGGCCTTGAGCAGCTCCTCCTCGGTGAAGCCGCGCGGCCGCAGGTGCTTGACGAGCTCGTCCCAGGCGTTGGGCGAGTAGCCGACGCCGAACTTCTGGGCGTCGTCGAGGGAGAAGCCGCGCTCGGCCAGGAACGCCGTGGCCGGGCTGTTGCCGGTTGTCGTTGCCAGTCGATCCAGGTAGAAGTCCTGGGCGGCGGTGTGCGCCTCGATCAGCCGGCGGCGCTGGCTGTGCTCCTGGCCGGGGACGTAGCCGCCCTGCTCGTAGCGGAGCTCCAGGTGGGCGCGGGCGGCCAGCCGCTCGACCGCTTCGGTGAAGTCGAGGTGCTCGAGCTTGCGGATGAACGTGATCACGTCGCCGCCCTCGCCGCAGGAGAAGCAGTGGTACAGCTCCTTGCCCGGGGTGACGTTGAAGGACGGCGAGCGCTCCTCGTGGAACGGGCACAGGCCCTTGAGGCTGCCCCCGCCGGCCGGCCTCAGCTGGAGGTACTCGCCCACGACGTCCGCGATGGGTGAACGCTCGCGGACTGCGGCGATGTCTTCCTGGCGAATGCGACCTGGCATGTCTGCGAGTGTATGGCCGCCGCCGGGCGGTGCGGCTAGGTTCGGCACGGGTTTGACAGGGGTTCGGTGTTGCTTGCTGCTTGCCTCGGCCTTGCTTGGGTGCTGCTCCGGTGCGGCTTCGTCCGGCTTCGGGGCGGCTTGTGCCCGACTCGGCGCTCCGGTGGTGATTAGCGGATGCTTTGGTCGGGGAAAATCCGTGATGCGGTGGCCGCCTTCTGCAGGACTGCAGGCGGATGAGAAGAGGATCTGTGAGCGAACAGCTGGTGCTCTGGGACATCGACGGAACGCTGCTTAACGCCGACGGAGTAGGCCGTGACCTGTACGACATCGTGTTCGTACAGCTCTTCGGCCGGTCAATCGACGCGTTCGCGCCGATGGCCGGACGAACTGACCGGGCGATCATCCTGGAGACTCTGACCATGGCAGGGGTGGACGAGCCACGGCGCCACGTCGACCCGTTCATCGCGGGCCTGACCGCGCAGGCGCCCTCGGTCCGGGAGATGGTCGCCGTCCGCGGGCGGGCCCTGCCCGGCGCCTCGGAGGTGCTGCGCGGGCTGCAGGGGCGCGCGCACCAATCCGTGCTAACCGGGAACATCCGTCCGGTGGCGGAGGTCAAGCTCGCGGCCGTGGGGCTGCGGGACGGCAGCCTCGACCTGTGCATCGGGGCCTACGGCGACGACCACGAGATCCGGGCCGAGCTGGTCCCGGTCGCGCGGCGGCGGGCGGCGGCGGTGCACGGGAAGTCGCCGGCCGAGTTCGACGGGGCGGCGACCGTGGTGATCGGGGACACGCCGCTCGACATCGAGGCCGCGCTCGCCACCGGGGCGCGGGCGGTCGGCGTGGCGACCGGCGGGTACACGGCCGGCGAGCTGGCCGCGGCCGGGGCGCACGCCGTGCTGCCCGACCTCACCGACACCGATGCCGTGCTGGCGGCGCTGCTGACGTAAGCCGTCACGAGATTGGGTGTACTTTCCGTCAAATAGCAACGGTTAGTACACCCAATATCTCAGTGTCTGGCTGGACGGGGGCTAGACGTCGGAGAGGGGGATGGCGGGGTTGGCTAGGCGGGCGGGGTCTAGCTGGCGGGCGGAGCGGATGAGGGACTGGATGTCGCCGGTGACGTCCCAGACGTTGACGTTCATGCCCGCGACCAGCCTGCCCTGGTTGAGCCAGCAGGCGATGAACTCGTAGCCGTCTTTGTCGCCTCGGTAGAGGACCTGGTCGTAGCTACCGGGCAACGGGAGGCCGGAGCACTCCATGCCGAGGTCGTACTGGTCGCTGTAGAAGTAGGGCACCCGGTTGTACTCGACCCGCTGGCCGAGCATGGACCTTGCCACCTCCTGGCCGCCGTGCAGGGCGTTGGCCCAGTGGTCGAGCCGTACGTGGCGGCCGAGCAGCGGCAGGTAGGAGTTGGCGACGTCGCCGGCCGCGAAGATGTCGGCGTCGGAGGTGCGCAGCGCGGCGTCGGTGAGCACGCCGTTGTCGACGTCGAGGCCGGCCGCCTGCGCGAGGCCGTCGTTGGGGACGGCGCCGATGCCGACCACGACCACGTCGGCCGGGAGCTCGGCCCCGGAGGAGGTGATCACCCAGCCGACCGGCCAGCCCTCGCGGGAGTCGCCCGACGCGGGCAGCTGGCCCGACACCTCGGCCGGGCGGAACGCGGTCGACGACTCGCCGAAGCGGAACACCACCCCGTGCTCGCGGTGCAGCGCCGCGAACTTCTCCCCCAGCTCGGGGCCGAGCACGCCGTAGAGCGCGCCCGGCTGCGGCTCGACCACGGTGACCGAGCTGCCCGCCTGCCGGGCGGCGGCGGCCGACTCGAGCCCGATCCAGCCCGCCCCGACGATCACGACCCGGGTGTCGGGCGTGAACGCGGCCCGGAGGGTGTCCGACTCCTCCAGCGTCCGCAGGTAGAACACGTTGCCCAGGTCGGCCCCGGGGATCGCGAGCTTCCGAGCGGAGGCGCCGGTGGTGAGCGCGAGCTTGTCGTAGGAGAGCCTGCCGCCGTCGAACGCGATCGTCCGGGCGGCGCGGTTGATCGAGGTCACCGGCGCGCTCAGCCGCAGGTCGACGCTGTGCTGTGGGTACCAGTCGGCCGGGTGGACGAAGACCGAGTCGCGTTCGTCCTTGCCCAGCAGGTACCCCTTGGCCAGGGCGGGACGCTCGTACGGGCGCTCCGTCTCGTCGCCGAAGAGCACGACCTCGCCGTCGAACCCCTCGGCCCGGAGCGTCTCGGCCGCCTTCGCGCCCGCCAGCCCGCCGCCCACGATCACGAATGTCGTCATTGCCGCCTCCAGCGCGTTAACCCGGG